>NZ_AEJC01000001.1 GCF_000317595.1 Streptomyces ipomoeae 91-03
TCGGCCGCAGGCCTTGCCCCGCCCGGGGGCAGGGCAGGGGCTGAAGCACCCCGCCCCCTCCCCGCCGGTAGCCGGAGGCTCAGCGCACCCGGTGCAGGAACTCCGTCAGTGTCCGCGTCACCGTGTTGTGGGCCGGGGCCGCGAACAGCGGGTCCAGGTGGTTCATGGCCTCGTCGGACTCGTAGGCCGCGTACGGGATGCGGGACTCGGCGACGACCCGGCGGGCGCCGTCGAGAACGGTGCCGTGGGAGTAGCTGGTGCCGAAGGCGTACAGCGGGGTGTCGAGGGCGGCGGCGTGCCACAGCCGCAGGCCGAGGGAGCGGGCGAGCTCCGTGTCGGCGTAGACGTCGGCGACGTCCAGGTCCACCGACAGCCGGGCCGGCCAGTACCACTCCCAGACGCCGGGCATCGGACCCGCGTACGCCTCCGCGACCCGCCCGATGGGCGTGATCCCCTCGTCGACCCACCCGCGTACACCGCCACCGCTCTCGCTCTCGGTCGCGATACGGCCGGAGTGGACGCTGATGTCGTTCGGCCAGCCGAACCCGGCGTCGACGAGGGTGCCCAGCAGCGCGGCGTTCGTGATCGGATACGGCGTCCGGAAGGCGTCCGGCAGCCGCTCCTGGAGCACGGAACGGCCCTGGGGGTCGTGGTGGGCGTACCACCCGGCGAGCTGGTACCAGATCTGGGTGCTCTCGGCCCGGCTGCCCAGTCCGACGCCGCTCAGGGTGAGGTCGAAGACCCGGCCGCCCTCGATCGCCGCGAGCCGCTGCCGTACCTCCTCCGGCGAGTCCTGCACGGGCGTCCCGTTCCCCTCGAACGCGCCGCGCACCCCGCCGTCGATGACGGCCAGCCCGGCCAGGTCCCGGTAACCGGCGCGCCCGTCGAAGTCCCAGGCGGCGTACGCCAGCGCGGTGGTCGCGCCCCAGGAGTGCCCGCCGAGCACCACGCGCCGCCGGCCGCCGTCGCGCGCGGCCAGCACCACCGTCCGCAGGTCCGCCAGGGTGAGCCCGAGGCCCCAGCCGCCGACGAAGGCGGACGCCGCCGGGTCCTGCGAGCGATACCGTCCGTCGAGGTAGTACGCCACCGGATCGGCGCCCGTGAACCCGCTGCGGTCGGTCAGGTTCTCCTCCCGCCGGTCCAGCGCCCACACCTGCACACCGGGCACCGCCGCGACCAGGTCCCGGGCCAGCAGCCGGAAGTCGTTCGCCGCCCCGAACATCCCGGGTACGAGAACGAGCACGGTGGCCGCGTCCCGGGGGCCCACCTTGAGGACATGCACCCGGTCGCTTCCGGCGGGTCCGCCCCCGGCGCCCACGGCGATCGGCACATACGGCTCCACGGCTCCACCGTACGCACCACCGCCGTACGCCTTGCCGCGTGTCGTCCCGCCGGCCGCACGCCCGGGCGCCCCGGTCGCGGCCCACGCGCTTCCGCCTCCGGCCACGGCGGCCAGTCCTCCGGCCAGCCCACTCAGTATCGTTCTGCGCGACGGACGGTACGTCATCTTCGGTCGTCTCCTAAGGAGTTGGGGGGGTGTACGACACTGCCCCAAGCTTCTCCCGCCCGACCTGCGGCCTTGTCGCCGGGGTGGGGCGCGGGACCGGCGATACCATCGGGGAGTGACACCGGGGAGCACTCCCCGCCTGCCGCGTGATCGCGGAGAACGAGGTTCGGGATGACCGTCGGCGGAGAACACACGACACCGCCGCCGAGGCAGCGGCAGCAGCAGCGGCGTGACGCGCGGCGGAACCGGGAGCTGCTGCTGGCGGCGGCCCACGAGGTGTTCACCGAGCAGGGCCTCGACGCACCGCTGGACGTGATCGCCCGCCGGGCCGGGATCGGCAACGCGACGCTCTACCGGCACTTCCCCACCCGCGCCGCCCTCATCGACGCCGTCTTCCACGACCAGCTCACCGGCACGATGGCCGTCGGCGAACAGGCCCGGAACGCCCCGGACGCCTGGTCCGGCCTGACCGAGTACCTCCGGGCGGTCTTCGCCACCCTGGCCGCCGACCGCGGCACCAACGACCTCATGACCACCCATGTGGAGGGCGTCGAGGTGCTGGAGGCGGTGCACGCGCACAACCGGCGGACGGTGGAGTCCCTGCTGGCGCGCGGCCGTGCCGAGGGCACCGTGCGCGCCGATGTCACCACCGAGGACGTCCTGTTCGCCCTCGCCGCCCTCGGCCGCGCCGTCCCCGCCCTGACCGACGCGACCACCCCCGACGCCTGGCACCGCCCCCTGGCCCTGTTCCTCGACGCCCTCCGCACCGCACCGCCGTCCCCCCTCCCCGGACCCGCCCTCACCGCCGACCGACTCGGCGACGTACTGCAGGGGTTGGGCCCGCATCGCGCATCCGGGGAGCGGGAGTGAGGACTGCCGGGAAGAGGGGAACGGACCTGCTTATGTGTCGTCGCCGTCGACGGTGATCGCGGCGGCCGGGCACACCGCCGCCGCCTCCCGGACGGCGGGGCGCAGGTCGGGGGCGGGTTCGGGGTCGAGGAGCACGACGATGCCGTCCTCGTCGCGCTGGTCGAACACCTCGGGGGCGAGCAGCACGCACTGACCGGCGCCGCAGCACTTCCCGTCGTCGACACGGACCTTCATGGCCGTTCCCTTCCTGCCTTCGTCCTGCTGCTGTTCGGTTCGTTCCGGCTCCTCCTCGTCGGTGTCACCACCGCACCGGAACCTCGCGCAGACCGCCGACGAGCAGCCCTTCCACCTTGCGCAACTCATCGGCGGGAACGGCGAGTTCGAGGGTGGGCAGCTTCCGGAGCAGGACTTCCAGGACGACCTGGAGCTCGGTGCGGGCGAGGGCCTGGCCGAGACAGGAGTGGGGGCCGGCGCCGAAGGTGATGTGGGGGTTGGGGCTGCGGGTGAGGTCCATGTGGTCGGCGCCGGCGAAGACCCGCTCGTCGCGGTTGGCGGAGGACATGGCGCAGAAGACCGTGGTGCCGCTGGGCAGCACCTCCCCGTCGACGTCGACGTCCTCGCTCAGATAGCGCCGGATGCCGAAGCCGCCGAGGTTGGCGTCGAAGCGCAGTACCTCCTCGACCGCCGTACGGATCAACGACGGGTCGGCGAGCAGCCGCTCCCAGTGGGTGCGGTCGGCCAGCAGCAGGGCGACCATCTTGCCGATCATGTTGGCGGTGGTCTCGTGGCCCGCGACCAGCAACCCCATGCCGGTGGCGACGAGTTCGGCGTTGGTGAGCCGTTCCTCCTCCGGGTGCTCCGCGCTCTCCACGATCAGCATGCTGAGGAGGTCGTCGCCCGGTTCGGCGCGCTTGGCCGCGACCAGGGCGCTCATGTACTCGGCGAACTCGGTGTGCGCGGCCCGGGTCTCCTCCTGGGTGAACCGGCTGACGTTGAGGAACGCGTCGGACCAGTGGGAGAAGCGGTCGCGGTCCTCGGCGGGGGCGCCGAGCAGCTCGCAGATGACGTAGACGGGGAGGGGGAAGCCGAGGGCGGCCTTGAGATCGCCGGGCACACCGCGTTCGACCATGGCGTCGACCAGGGCCTCGGCGGTCTCGGTCATACCGGGGCGCAGGGCGGCCATGCGTTTGGCGGTGAAGTACCGGCCGACCTGGCGGCGCCAGCGGAGATGGGGCTCGCCGTGCTCGGGGACGGCCAGCGCGTACTCGGGGTCGGCGTCGGCCGCGACGCCGCCCGCGCCGTCGGCGGAGATCCGCGCGGTGTCCTCCCCGGCGCGCGGACGGGCGAACCGGGGGTCGGCCAGCAACGCCCGCACATCGGCGTACCGGCTCACGTACTTCGCCCGGTCACCGCTCGGCAGCTCGACCGTCGCCACCGGACACCGCTCCCGCAGCCGCTCCCATTCGGCGGGCGGGTCCAGGGGGCCGGGTGTGGCCATGGGCAACCGTACGACGTGCTCACGCTCTTCGAGCTGACTCATTCGGCATCTCCTGGTGGGGGGAAGGAAGGGGGAGATGGAGCTGATGGAATTGCACGCTACACAGGGCGTGCATCATGCATCAACCGTGCACCATGCACTCTCCATGCATGGCGCAATCTCGACGTAAGGTGAGCAGGCCATGGACATGGGGCAGGCGTGAAGACGGGCGTAAGGAGGCAGTCGTGGATGCCAGAGAGGTGGGGGAGCGCATCGAGCGGGAGCTGATGATCCTGACGCGCAACCGCGACGTGTCGACGCCCCGCGGCGTCCGCGACGGCGGCGCCCTGGACCGCAGCGCCTACGTCCTGCTCAGCCGCCTGGAGGCCCAAGGGCCCATGTCCATCCCGGACTTCGTGGACGCCTTCGGCTTCGCCGCCTCCACCTTCACCCGGCAGACCTCGGCCCTCCTCCGCGAAGGCCTCGTCGAACGCACCCTCGACCCCGCCGGCGGCATCGCCCGCAAGTACCGCATCACCGACAAGGGCCTCGCCCGCCTCACCGAACAACGCGAGGTCTTCGTCACCGGCGTGGCCGACGTGATCGCCGACTGGCCCCCCGAGCGCCGGCAGCGCTTCATCGCCGACCTCCGGCAGTTCAACACCGACATCGAACGCATCAGCGGCCGAGCCTGGCCTCGGCCGGCTGAGCGGGGGGTCGAGGGGGAGCGGGGGGCCGGGGTCTGACATGCGAGAGCCCCCGCCCGCGGTGCCTCATGTGGAGGGCCGGGTGGGGGAAACGCAGTCGTGGCGGAGCGGTGGCCGTCAGGTCACGCAGATGACGCCCCCGAGCAGGCACAGGCCCGACGGGGAGGTGGCGTCCGAGGTGTCGGTCGAACCGTCCGACGCACCGGTGTCCGTGCCCGACCCGGTGTCCGTGCCCGTGCTGGTGTCGGTGCCCGTGTCCGTACCCGTACCCGTTCCCGTGCCGGAGTTGTCGTCCGTGGCCGGTGGCGTCGTCGCCTCGGTCGACGGGGTGTCGGCGGCGGTGTCCTCGGTGGTCGTGCCGTCGGAGGTGGTCGAGGAGCCGGTCCGGGACTGCTGGGTCGAGGGGATCGACCTGGTCGTCCGGGAGGAAGTCCCGCCGTTCCCGTGGGAGTCGGTGCCCTGTGCGGCGGACCGGTCGTACGGGAGGCCGGTCGAGGGGGACCGGGGGGCGGGGCTGTCCGAGTCCGACGAGCGGCGTACGTCGTCGGGGTGGGTCGACGGGGTACGGGTGCCCTGCGAGCCCTGTTCCTCCAGGCCGCCCAGGGTATCGGCGTCGGGCGCCGTGGCCGCCTGGGTGCGGTCGGTGGACTGGCGGTCCATGCCCATGACCGTCAGCCCACCGCCGACCAGCGCCACCGCCGTCGCGACCACGGCCCGACGCTGGTTCTTCTTCCAACGGGCGAGCTGACGGCGTCGCGCCGCCCGTCCCTGCGGCGCGGGCGGCACGCCGTCGAGGTCGTTCACATGGTCCACGTCGCCGTAGCCATCGGCATCGCCGTGGCCGTCGCCGGCGCTCTCGACCGCGACATCACCGGCGCCCGGCGTCCCGGCCTCCGTCAGGGCCAGGGCCCCGGCGTGCGCGGGCTCGATCACGCCGGTCGGCTCTGGCGCGAACTCGTCCAGCGGAGCGTGGCCGTCCGGCGGAAGATGACCGTCCATCGGGCCATGGCGGTCCAGCGGGGCGTGGCCGTCGTGCCACATGTCGTCCGGGGCCGCGTACTCCCAGGTCGCCGGTGTCGCCGTTGCGGCCGGGACGGTGGGGAGCATCAGTGAGCCGGTCGTCGTCCCGGTCTCCGCCGACCCCGTCGTCATCATGCCGGTCGGGGCTATGTCGGGCGCGTAGGCGCCGCAACCGGGGCAGACGAGGGCGCCGTTGAGATGTCGGCGACATGAGGAGCAGTAGTCCATCGAGGTCTTCCTGTGTTGGCACGCCGTCGACCCGCCGGGCCGCGGCCCGGTCACGTCACGTTCGCACGTGGGATCGAGCGGATCGAGCGGTCAGCAACGCTAACGAGCCATTCTCAGGGCTGTGTGCAGTCTGTGTGACGCTCCTGCGCGGATTCTCCGTGGACTTGGCGTCGACTTGATCAAGCCACGTTTCGGCATTCCCGTCCCAACAGGCAACCCACGCACGGGATTCACCTGTCTCACAGGGTGCTCACAGACCCGGCCGGGGCGTTCGTTCGTGGGCTGTCCAGTCCGATGCCACTGACCATGGCACTCGCAGACGAGGAACCGATGACCAGCCAAGCAAGTCATGCAAGTTCAGCCAGTACTCCCGAACACCGGGGTTCAGCCGGCACTCCCGAACCCCGCCGTCGGCTGAAGCGGCCGGCGCTCGCCGCCCTCGCGTCGCTGGCCGTGGTCGCCGCGGTGGCCGGGGCCGCTCCGGGCGCGGGGGCCGCCCCGGCTGCGAGCACCACGCCCGGGACACCGCAGCTCAAGCTGATCGCCGCCACCAACGCGGTGGTCCTCGACCGCTATGAGTGGAACGACGGCGTCCTCCTGGACCTGGGAACGTACATCACGGTGGACGGCGCTCCGCTGGAGTTCCAGGTGACGCGGAAGTCGTACAAGGACCCCATCGTCGCCAAGCAGATCCTCCGCGACGGGAAGAAGACGAAGACCAGGACCCTGCCGAAGGGGTTGGTGACCGACCACGGCGGCCTGCCCGGCTTCCTGGAGATCTCGATCAAGAACACCGCCGGTGACGAGGTCCTGAAGACCGAGAGCACGTTCTGCCCGAACAACGCCTCGGGCCGGATCCGCCCGGACGCCCCGTCGACCTCGCACTACCCGCAGAGCTGCTCCACGAACCCGTGGACGCTGGGCTCGGTGTGGGGCGTGGAGAAGGGCTGGGCGGTCAACACCACCCAGTTCCGGTACGACCAGACGGTGAACCTGCCGGTGGGCGAGTACACGGCCGAGGTGGGTGTGGCGAAGAAGTACCGCGATCTGTTCGGCATCCCCGACGAGCGGCCGACCGTCAAGGTGACGGTACGTCAGTACGAGGACGGCGAGGGCGGTGGCGGGGTGGGGCTCGCCACCACCAAGTCCTCCGCGCACCACGGCGGGCACGGCTCGGGGCACGCCGCCCAGCAGGACCCCTCCATGCCGCCCACGCACGGCTACGGCCCGCGCGGCGAGGACGTCCCGATGCCCCCCGCCCTCTCCCACGCCCTGGAGGACCGGGGCCGGGCGAGCCACCTCGGCGACGGCCCCGGCCACACCGACGGCTCCCGTATCGCGCCCGCGCTGAAGCCGGCCGCCAAGCGGCCCACGGGCAAGGCGGGCGCCCCGGCGAACGTGCCGAAGCCGGACCTGCGTTCACTGCCCGCCTGGGGCATCGCCGTCACCGACGGCGAGGACGGCGACGTACCCGGCAAGGACTACCTCGCCTTCAGCGCCAATGTGTGGAACGCCGGCCCCGCGCCCCTCGTCGTCGACGGCTTCCGCAAGCCGGGTGCGGATCTGATGGACTCGTACCAGTACTTCTACGACGCGTCCGGCAAGCAGGTCGGCTACGCCCCCGCCGGCACCATGGAGTGGGACCCGCGCGAGGGCCACGAGCACTGGCACTTCACCGACTTCGCCAGCTACCGCCTGCTCAGCGAGGACCAGACCAAGGAGGTGCGCTCCGGCAAGGAGGCGTTCTGCCTGGCCAACACCGACGCCATCGACTACACGGTGAAGAACGCCAACTGGCACCCGGAGAACACCGACCTGTCCACCGCCTGCGGTGAGGAGTCCGCCATCTCCGTACGCGAGGTCCTCGACGTCGGCTCCGGCGACACGTACACCCAGGAGCGCCCCGGCCAGTCCTTCGACATCACGGACCTGCCGAACGGCACGTACTACATCCAGGTCATCGCCAACCCCGCGAACCGTCTCCAGGAGGCCGACACCAGCAACAACGTCGCCCTCCGCAAGGTCGTCCTCGGCGGCACGCCGGGCGCCCGCACGGTCCAGGTCCCGCCGCACGACCTGATCGACGCGCCGTGACCGACCCCGGGTCGGACCGCGGGACGACAACACCATCCAGACCTTCGACGCACCGTTCACCCCGTCCCCCACGGACGCCATCACGCCGCACGGTCCAGGTGAGCTCCGGGAAGAAGTGACCGGCGCTCGCAGCACATGAGAGGGCCCCGCACGACACGTACGTCGTGCGGGGCCCTCG
>NZ_AEJC01000002.1 GCF_000317595.1 Streptomyces ipomoeae 91-03
GCGATCGCCTCCTTGCCGACGCCCGTGTCAGCGAGGGAGGGCCGCGTCGATGGCGGCGAGGCGGGCGGCTTCACCGACGGCCGCTCGTGCGTGGGTGGCTTCGCTGACGGCCGCTCGTGCGTGGGTGGCTTCACCGGTGGCCGCTCGTGCGTCGGCGGCTTCACCGGTGGCGTGTCCGAGTCGTGGCCGTAGCCATCTCCGGGATCGTCACCGCCCTCATGGCCGTAGCCATCCCCAGGGCCGTCACCACCCTCATGGCCGTAGCCATCCCCAGGGCCGTCACCACCCTCATGGCCGTAGCCATCCCCGGGACCGTCACCACCCTCATGGCCGTGACCATCCCCAGGGCCGTCACCACCCTCATGGCCGTGACCATCCCCAGGGCCGTCACCACCCTCATGGCCGTAGCCATCCCCAGGGCCGTCACCACCCTCATGGCCGTAGCCATCCCCAGGGCCGTCACCACCCTCATGGCCGTGACCATCCCCAGGGCCGTCACCACCCTCATGGCCGTGACCATCCCCGGGACCGTCACCACCCTCCCCGTAACCGCTGTCCTCCTCGGCAGCGGCACCTTCCCCGTAACCGCCGCCCTCCTCAGCAGCGGCACCCTCGCCGTAACCGCTGTCCTCCTCGGCAGCGGCGTCGTCGCCGTAACCGCCGCCCTCCTCGGCAGCGGCACCTTCCCCATAACCGCCGCCCTCCTCAGCAGCGGCACCTTCCCCATAACCGCCGTACCCCTCGGCAGCGGGACCCTCCCCGTAACCGCCGTCCCCCTCGGCGCCGTCCCCCTCGCCATAACCGCCGTAACCGTCGCCAGTGCCGTAACCGCCGCCGTGGCCGCCGGCCTCCTCGTGGGCGTCGGGCTCGGAAACCTGGGGGGCGCCGGACGATCCGCCCACGTTCTGGCCGCTGACGCGGGCGCCGGCGGACACCTCGGCTTGCGGATCCGCGAATGCCGTGATGCCGTACAAGGGCAGGATAGTTGTCGCGGCTGCAGCCACGGCCATTCCCCTGCTCAGCTTCTTTCGCAATCTCGTCGTCTTCCTCTTCGAAGAAATGGGGAAAATCCGGTCCTGGACCCAAGGAAGCAGCCCTCAGGCCGACCCGTGCCACAGGCCGGAATCGAGTTGGGAGCGCGCGCGACAAGTCGCAACGCGGCATCGAAGCCAGTCAGTACGAGCCCTGCAGGATGTCTCCGTGTCCTGCGGGGTGGCGAGAGGGGTGGATCTCCCGCGTCAGCGCTTCCTCCTCTTCTTGCGGCTGTGCCCGGAGACGGCTTCCCGCCTCCCGTAATTCCGCCTCCGCTTGATCGTCTGGCTGGTCCAGTGATGGGACCCGGTGAAGTGCCAGTACCGACAGTCGGAGCATCGGTAGATACGGTCGGGGATTTTCTCCAGCAATGGCTGCTTGACCAGCCAGAGCCTCGCCTCGGATTCAGTGCGGAACGACGCTTTACCGCTCTCCGGGCAACGCGGCAAGATGATCGTATCACTCATATTCTCTCCGAAATCGGATCCGACTCGCGTTCGCATGCAGAGAATGATGGAATCGATACTGCATCGGAGGAAAACATCCGCCAAGCAGGTGACATCCTTTCGGACGAGCATTCATCGATTTTCATCCGAACGGCTCCGCGTGGCGACTGATATGAATTGCGTCGATCGGAAGATATTCGGGTCGAACGCATGATCCGCGCAGCCCGTCGGCCAGGTCGAACAGTGGCTCATCGAGCCACGGACCACAGAAAAGAGTCAGCGGCCATCTGGAGAGATGGCCGCTGACTCTATGGGGGTTGACCCGTGCACACACGGAAGGTGGACCCGGTACGGGATCGCCTCAATCAGCCGCGCTGGGCGGTCACCGTGCAGAAGTTGCCGATGTTCGTAATGCTGTCTCCGAAAAGACTGACCGACGGGGCGATCGTGATCAGGGAGGAGCTGAATTGCTGCTCACATTCCACAATTTGCGCATTCTGCACGGTGACGTCGGGCTGGC
Source organism: Streptomyces ipomoeae 91-03 (assembly GCF_000317595.1). Lineage (GTDB taxonomy): Bacteria > Actinomycetota > Actinomycetes > Streptomycetales > Streptomycetaceae > Streptomyces > Streptomyces ipomoeae. Next base: position 1,999 of record NZ_AEJC01000002.1, read on the forward strand.
CGTCAGAATCGCCGGCCTGTGCGGTCCCGGCGCCCGTCACGCCGATGCCGCCGACGACGGCGGTGACCAGCATGGCCTTCTTGAACCTGCGCATAAACGTCTCCAGGTATGGAATCACGGCCACTACGAAGCGCCGTGGCCTCAAATACACAGAAAGGGGAGGCCGGGCTCTTCTGCCTCGACTTCCCCTCTCGCGCGAGCTATCGGACTGAGGAGCGGGTCTCACATATATGGAGGTGCGAGACCCGGCTCTTCACAGCGTCCTGCGATCAGTCCTTGACACGACCAATCACCGTGCAGATGTTGCCGTCGTTCGTCACAGCTTCACCGCTGTTGGTCTCAGCGTCGGGCGTGATGTCATCGCCGACCTCGACCGACTGCTCGCACTCCACGAGCTGCAGGTTCTCGATCTTCACGTGGTGCGGGTACGGGTCGTCGTAGCCGTCGGCGCCGGCGACTCCACCACCGGCCAGGCCGATGCCGCCGACCATGACCGCCACGGCCGCAGCCTTCTTCAGCTTGTGCATTGCATCTCCGTCTTTCCTCACGCACACGACCATCCTTACGGGCCGTGTCCGACTCATTACAGAAGATACACGCCCCTCCCTTATCCCTTCATTCCCGACACGACCGATCAGACGACATTGACCCATTTCCGCATCTTGTTGCGCCACAGACCGGAATGAACCCGGCACCGACGGAGGCATTTTCCGCGCACATAAAGAAGCGGGCCCCGCGCCAATGGCACGGGACCCAACTCTTCACAGCGTCCTGCGATCAGCCCTCGACACTGCCAATCACCGTGCAGATGTTGCCGTTGTTCGTCACAGCGTCACCGCTATTGGTCACAACGTCGGGCGTGACGTCATCGCCGACGTCGACCGACTGGTCGCAGTCCACGACCTGCAGGTTCTCGATCTTCACGTCGTACGGGTACGGGCCGTCATAACCATCGGCGCTGGCAACCCCACCGCCGGCAAGGCCGATGCCGCCGACCATGGCGACCACGGCCGCAGCCCTCTTCAGCTTGCGCATGCTGTCTCCGTTTTTCTCACGCACACGACCCTCCTTACGGATCGTGTCCAACTGATCACTGACGATAACATACACCTCACTTTCCACCTCATTCCGGACACGTCCGACTGGGTGATATTAGCTGGCTTCCGAGAGCTTTAAGGCTGTTATGGGCGACACGGGCGAGGTGTGCCGTCAGGGAGTGACGGCGGCTCTGCCGGTCACGGAGTCGCCGGACCCCTGGACGCCGCGGCGATGGCCCTCAAGTGCGACACCTGAAAATCCCTCAGCGCCTTTTGGGGGACATGCCCCGTGAGGTACTCGGCCCGCCACACGGTGCGTCCGAGAACCGCCCGGCGCCGGGAACCGCGGCCCGAGCACGGTGTAGCGCGGGATGAAAGGGCGTCAGCCCCGGTACAGCGCCTCGATGTCGTCCGCGTACGCCGCCATCACCGCGTGGCGCTTGATCTTCAGGGACGGGGTGAGCAGACCGTTGTCCTCGTTGAACTCGCCGTCCACCAGCCTGAACTCACGGATCGACTCGGCACGGGAGACCGCCTGGTTGGCGTAGTCGACGGCCTTCTGGACGTCGGCGCGCATCCGGGGGTCGGCGACGATCTCGGAGAGCGGGGTGTCCGGGGACATGCCGCGTACATGGAGCCAGTGGGTGACGTCCTCGGGGTCGAGGGTGATGAGGGCGGCGACATAGGGGCGGTTGTCGCCGACGACGATGCACTGGCCGACCGGGGGACGGCTGCGGAGCCGGTCCTCCAGGACGGCAGGGGAAACGTTCTTGCCGCCGGAGGTGACGAGGATGTCCTTCTTGCGGCCGGTGATGGTGAGGTAGCCGTCCTCGTCGAGGGCGCCCAGGTCGCCGGTGGCGAACCAGTCGTCGGTGAGGACGGCGTCGGTGGCGACCGGGTTGTTCCAGTAGGTACCGAAGACGATGGAGCCCTTGATGAGGACCTCGCCGTCGTCGGCGATACGGATCGCGGTGCCGGGGACGGGCTGACCGACCGTGCCGGGCCGGGGTTTGAGGGGCGGCATGATGGTGGCGGCGGCGGTCGTCTCGGTGAGGCCGTAGCCCTCGTAGACGATGATGCCGGCGGCGTAGAAGAAGAGGTTGAGGTCGCGGTCGAGGGGGGAGCCGCCGCTGATGGCGTAGCGCATCCGGCCGCCGAGTTCCCTGCGGATACGGCGGTAGACCAGCAGGTCGTACAGGGCCCAGGCGGCGTACAGGCCCGGGGTCGGGCCGGGGCCCCGGTCCAGGAACTTGTCCAGGTAGGCCTGGGCGAAGCGGACGCCGATGCGGTGGGCGCGGTCGAAGGAGGCGCCGCGGCCGATGCGTTCGGCGGTGGCGCGGCCGGTGGCGTGGATCCGCTCGAAGAAGTACGGGACGCCGATGAGGAACGTGGGCCGGAACGACTTGAGCGCGGGCCGCAGTTCGTCGGGCTTGACGCTCGGGCAGTGGCCCAGTTCGATGCGGGCCAGCAGACAGGCCACCTGGATCGTACGGCCGAGGACGTGGGCGAGCGGCAGGAACAGAAGGGTGGAGGCGATCTGGCCGGTGACCGCCTCGAAGACGGGGTGGAGCAGCGCGACCAGGTTGGCGGCCTCCGCGTGCAGGTTGGCGTGGGTGAGGACGCAGCCCTTGGGACGGCCGGTGGTGCCGGAGGTGTAGCAGATGGTCGCGGCCGTGTCGGGGGTGAGGGCGGCGCGGCGCTTGGTGACCTCCTCCTCGGGGATGCTCCGGCCCAGGTCGGCGAGTTGGGCCAGGGCCCCTTCGTCGAGCTGCCAGACGTGCGGGGGCTGGGAGTGGCGGGCGGTGGCGGCGGCCACGGCGGCGGCGTTCTCGGGGGTCTCCACGATCATGAAGCGGGAGCCGGAGTCGCGGACGATCCACTCGATCTGCTCCGGCGAGGAGGTGGCGTAGATGGGGACGGACTGGCCGCCGGCCGCCCAGACGGCGAAGTCGAGGACGGTCCACTCGTAGCGCGTGCGGGACATCACCGCGACCCGGCCGCCCGGTTCGAGACCGGCGGCGATCAGCCCCTTGGCGGTGGCGGTGACTTCGCGGGCGAAGGCGGTGGCGGTCACCGAACGCCAGGTGCCGTGGTCGTCGCGGCGCAGGACGGCGGCGTCGGGGGCCTCGGTGGCGTTGACGAAGGGGATGTCGGCGATGCTGCCGCTCGTCATACGCGGGGCGAGCGCGGGCGTGCGTGCCTCGCGGACGACACCGTGGGCGTCCCTGAGGACCTCGACCTTGACCCTGTCGGCCAGGTCGGTGCGCTGTTTGGCCTGGTTCAAGTCCTTGCGTACACCCATCGCGACTCCCCGGCCCGACGACTGCTGTTCATTACTGGTGAGTCAACTTACCGAGGCGTAAGGATTTTTCAATGGGTTCGGCCCATTCCGGATACGGGTGTGAGTCGTGTGATAGGGGTGGATCATGCGCCCCCACCGCTCGAAGTTCGCATCCGTCCTGATCTCCGTCTGTGTCTCGGTCGCCGTGGGTCTGTCCGGTGCCGTACCGGCCGTCGCCCAGTCGCCCGCCGTTGTCGCGGACGCTTCCCCTGGTACGGGCTCCGGTGCCCGCTCGCTCACCGTGCTGACCGATCTCTTCGCCGAGCGGCTGCTCGTCGCCGACAAGGTCGCGGCGGCCAAGTACGGGACGACCACGCCGATCGACGATCCCGTGCGGGAGAAGCAGATCCTGGACGACGTGGCCGCGCGGGCGGCCGGGCTCGGACTGGACCCGGAGGCCGTGACCGCCGTGTTCCGGGACCAGATCGAGGCCAACAAGCTCGTACAGCGCGGCCTTTACGCCCGCTGGGACGCGCACCCCGAGGAGCGGCCCACCGAGCGGCCCGACCTCGTGAAGGAGGTACGGCCCGTACTGGACCGGATCACCACCGAGTTGCTGACGGCGCTGCAACAGACGGAGCAGGTGCGGGCCGGCGTGTCCTGCGGGCCCCGGCTGCGGGTGGCGGCAGTGCGGTCGGCGTACGGTCACCGGCTGGACGGGCTGCACCGGGAGGGGTTGGCGCGGGCGTTGCCTTCGGTGTGTCTCGCCGGCGGCGGCAGGGGCTAGCCCAGTAGCTCGTCCGCCGTGTCGATGGCGTCGGCCAGGTCGTACAGGTCCTTGTCCTCGCGGTCCCTGGCCAACTCGTCGGCGCGGTAGGAGAGCCGACTCAGCGGCGGACGGCCCGGGAGGTCGGACCAGCGGGAGTCGCCCCGGCGGAGTGCGTCGGCGAAGTAGGCGGCGACGGCGGCCACCTGGAGGCCGCGCGGGGAGGTGGCCCAGAGGTCGTCGTGGAGGGCGGAGGCCTCCACGCCGGCGGACTCCTCGTGCGGGGTGCGGGTGTCGGGGTCGAGCCAGCGGACCGTGGCCGTGGCGAGGTGGCCGTCGGCGCCCTCCTTGGTGCGGACCACGTAGAGCGCGGTCACGGTGTGGCCGGGGCCGACCTCGCCGCCGTCGACGCGGTCGTCGCGGAAGTCCTCGTCGGCGACCTGCCGGTTGTCGTAGCCGATCAGCCGGAACTCCTCGACCGTCTCCGGGTCGAAGGCGACCTGGGCCTTGGCGTCGCGGGCGGTGAGGTCGATGTTGCGCGGGAGTTCCTCGCAGAAGACCTTCTCGGCCTCCTTCTCGGAGGAGACGTACGTGGTGTGGCCGTCGCCCTTGTCGGCGAGACGTTCCATGAGGGCGTCGCCGTAGTCGCTGCCGACGCCGACGCCGAAGAGGGTGATGCCGTGCTCGCGGCGCTCGGTGCCGATGCGTTCGAGGATGGAGTCGGCGTCGGTGTCGCCGGTGTTGGCGAGGGCGTCGGAGAGGAGGACGACGCGGTTGGTCGCGCCCTTGCGCAGTCCCTCGACGGCGGTCTCGTAGCCGGTCTCGACGCCCGCGCCGAGGTTGGTGGAGTCGGTGGGTTCCAGACTGTCGATGGCGTCGTGGATCTCGCCCCGGTCGCCGTCGAGACGGGTCATCGGCAGGACGGTCTCGGCCTCGTCGCTGAAGGTGACGATCGCGACCGAGTCGTCGTCGCTGAGCCGGTCCGTCATCGTGCCGAGGGCGTCCTGGGCGAGGTCGAGCCGGCCGGGCTCGGACATGGAGCCGCTGACGTCGATGACGAAGGTGAGGGCGGCGGGCGGGCGTTCACTGTCGTCGCCGGCGATGGGGGTCCCCCCGCTCGAGCGAAGCCGAGAGTGGGGGCGGGTGGCGAGGCCGACGCGGACCAGGGACCAGTTCTCGTCGCTGGTGCGGGCGCCGTCGACGGTGACCGAGAAGCCGTCGCCGTCGGGGCGCTCGTAGTCCTGGCGGAAGCTGTTGACGAACTCCTCCGGGCGGACCGTCGCCGGGTCGGGCAGGTAGCCGTCCTGAAGGGTGCGGCGGGCGTAGCCGTAGGAGGCGGTGTCGACGTCGAGGGCGAAGGTGGAGAGGTGGTCGGGGGACGGGGCGATGTCCCGGGACTCGTCGTCCGGTTGCTCGCCGCTCCGCTCGTCGGGGGCGAAGCTGCCCTCGGGGGCCGGGAAGCCTCCTGTGGTGCCGCCGCCCTGTTCCCGGTCGTACGCCTTCGAGTCGCCGCGATCGCCGTCGGCGCTCTGGCCGCAGCCGGTGAGGAGCAGGGCGCCGGCCGTGCCCAGGGCGAGGAGCGCGGTGATCGGCCGCCGTCGTGTCGGTCCTGTCCTGAGATACGTACGCATCCGGGCCCCCTCGACAAGTCAGCTGTCGCCTTTCTGTGGGCGACTGTTGTGACTGTGACGGCGGAGGGGGCCCGGATGTGCGCTACGGGGAGTTGCGGATGCGTCTCGAAGCGGCCACGGCGGGGGTCCGTCGAGACCGGTGGGTGATCCTCCGTTGACCTACGAGACCACGTCCTTGCGGCCGAAACCGCGGAAGGCCAGGGCGAACAGGACGAGTGCGTACGTTATGGAGAGGGACGTGCCCTGGATCATGTCGGTGTACTCGGGCTGGGGGCGGACGACGTCGAGCCAGGCGTACTGCCAGTGCGCGGGAAGGAAGTCGCGCCAGTCGCCGAGAGCGGTCACCTCGTCGAGGACGCTGCCGATGATGGTGATGAACACGGCGCCGCCGACCGCGCCGAGCGGGGCGTCGGTGCGGGTGGAGAGCCAGAACGCCATGGCGGCCGTGACCAGTTGGGACACGAAGATGTACGCCACGGTGATCAGCAGCGCCCGGGCGGCGGTGCCGGGCGCCAGTTCGCCGCCGGTGGGCAGCTCCAACGGGCCCCAGCCGTAGGCGACCGTGCCGATGGCGAGCGCGATCACCGGGAGCATCACGATCGCCGCGAGGCTGAGGGTGAGGCCGACGACGAGCTTGGACCACAGCAGCCGGGCGCGGGGCACGGGAGCGGCGAGGAGGTAGCGCAGGGAGGACCAGCTGGCCTCCGAGGCCACCGTGTCGCCGCAGAACAGGGCGACGGGGATGACCAGCAGGAAGCCCGCGGCGGCGAAGAGGTTCACCGCGGCGAAGTTCGTGCCGGACGCCGTCGCCGTGTCCATCAGGTTGACCCGGTCGTTGCCCTCGCCCGGGGTGCCGCCGATCTGGAAGGCGATCAGCAGGATGATCGGCAGGGCGAACAGCACGCCGCCCATGACCATCGTGCGCCGGCGCTTCAGCTGCCGGACCAGCTCGACCCTCAGCGGCAGGGTGCGGCCCGCGCGGTAGCCGTCGGCGACCTCGACGGGCGGCTCCTGGGGGCCGCCGGGTGCGCCCTTCCCGCCGTGCCGGCCGTCTTCGGTGCTGTCGCCGCGTTCGGCGCGCTCGGTCAGCGTGCTCATGCGGACTCTCCGATCAGGGTGAGGAAGGCGTCTTCGAGGCGGCGGTGGGGGCCCACCGACTCCACGGGGACCTCCAGCCGTACCAGTTCGGCGACCAGACGGCGGGCGCTGCCGGTGACGTCGAGACGGACGACCAGACCGTCGTCGGTGCGTACGGCCGACTCGACGCCCGGCAGGGCGGCGACCTTCTCGACGACGGGGTCCTCCACGGGTGCGGAGGTGCCGACCAGCAGGGTGTCGCCGGAGCCGATGATCTCGCCGGCCGGGCCCGCCTGGACGAGCTGCCCGTGGTCCATGACGACGAGGTGGGTGCAGGTCTGCTCGACCTCCGCCAGCATGTGGCTGGAGACGATGACCGTGCGGCCGGCCGCCGCGTACCGGATCATGACCTCGCGCATCTCGCGGATCTGTGGCGGGTCGAGTCCGTTCGTCGGCTCGTCGAGGATGAGCAGATCGGGCAGGCCGAGCATGGCCTGGGCGATGGCGAGGCGCTGGCGCATGCCCTGGGAGTAGGTGCGGACCGCGCGGGCCAGGGCGTCGCCGAGGCCGGCGATCTCCAGGGCCTCGTCCAGGTGCGCGTCCTCCGGCGGGCGGCCGGTGGCCCGCCAGTACAGCTCCAGGTTCTCGCGGCCGGACAGATGCGGGAGGAAGCCCGCGCCCTCGACGAAGGAGCCGACCCGGGACAGCACGGGCGCGCCCGGCACGATCGCGTGCCCGAAGACACGGATCTCGCCGCCGTCCGGCTGGATCAGGCCCATCAGCATGCGCAGGGTGGTCGTCTTGCCCGCGCCGTTCGGCCCGAGGAGGCCCAGGACCTGGCCCTTCTCGACACGGAAGGAGAGGTCGCGGACGCTGTAGCGGTCGCCGTTCTTGTACTTCTTGCTCAGGTCCGTGATCTGCAGCGGTACGTCGGCCAGCGCGGGGTCGGGGGCGGGGGTCGCGATACGGCGCCGTCCCGTCACCAGCAGCGCCGCGGCGATCACCGCGCCGCCGATCGGCAGGTACCAGACCCAGGCGGGCAGCACGCTCGTCCGGTCGGCCGCGGCGAGCGGCGTGGGCACCTCCAGGTCGCCCTTCAGGGAGACGGTGTACGTCGCCGGGGCGGCCGGGGAGGCGTAGCCGAGGTCGGTGGAGGCGAGGACCAGGCGGAGGCTGTGGCCGTCGTCCAGCTCGTGGTCGATGGCCGGGAGGGTGAGCCGCACGTCCTTGCCGGACCTGGCGCCCTCCACCCGGACGGGTTCGACGAGCTGCGAGGGCAGCACCTGGGAGCGGCCGTCCGGGCCGACGTCGTACACCTTGGCGAAGAGGACGGCGTCCTCGCTGGTCGACTTGACGTGGACGGTCGCCGTGGGGGAGCCGGTGATCTGGAGGTCGTCCGTGACGGGCTTCGACTGGAACGCGGCGAACTGGCCGGGGAAGTCGAGGGAGATGCTGACGCCGAGCGAGGACAGCTGGGCGAGACCGCCGGCCGCGGCGCCGAGGCCGGGCAGGGCCGACACGGCGGGCGGGCTGGCGCCGGCCGGGTTGGTGAAGCTCTGCTCGCGCCCGGCGAGGGCGATCGACCGCCGGTCGCTCTCCAGGCCCGGGTACTCGTCGTCGGTCGTGCCGCTCAAACGGGTCTCGCCGTCGCCGGAGCCGGTGCCGAGGGTGCGGGTGACGCGGAACGCCGAGCCGGTGTCCGTGCCCTTGTCGTCCTTCAGATAGCGGTCGAACCAGGCGGTGACACGGGACTGGACGCGGTCCGTCTCCATGTCGCCGCCGTCGTGGCCGCCGGAGATCCAGTCGACATCCACCGGTGCGCCGTTGGCCTTGATCGCCTTGGCTGCCGCGTCGGCCTGGGCGAGCGGGAAGAGGGAGTCGGTCTGGCCCTGGAGCAGCAGGGTGGGCACCTTGATGCGGTCGCCGACGGCTTCGGGGCTGCGCTCCTCAAGGAGCTTCACCGCCTCCGCGTCGGGCGTCCCGGACTCGGCGACCCGCTCGTACATCTCGCAGAGCGCGGGCTCGAACTTCTCGCAGCCGCCGCCCGTGTTGAAGAAGATGCCGGCCCACAGCTTCTTGTACACGCCGTTGGGGAACAGGGCGTCCGCCAGGTTCCAGTACGTGATCGCGGGCGCGATGGCGTCGACGCGGTCGTCGTAGCCGGCGGCCAGCAGCGAGATCGCTCCGCCGTACGAGGCGCCGGCGGCGCCCACGCGCGGGTCGCCGGTCTTGTCGAGCTCGACCTCGGGGCGCTTCGCGAGCCAGTCGATCAGCCGGGAGACGTCGGCGAGCTCGGCCTTCGGGTCGTTCAGCCCGATCCTGCCGGTCGACTCGCCGAAGCCGCGGGCCGACCAGGTCAGCACCGCGTAGCCGTCGCGGGCCAGGTCCTCGGCCTGGTTCCGTACGTCGTCCTTGCTGCCGCCGAAGCCGTGGCCCAGCAGGACGGCCGGGTGGCGGCCGTCCTCGTCCGGCGTGAAGTACGAGGTGTCTATGCGGACGCCCTCGCCCATGTCCATGACCTGGTCCGTGCGCTTGACCGGCACGGCCTCGTCGGAGGCGGTGGCCGTCCACGCGCCGGCCCCCGCGAGCAGCGCGACGGTGGCCGCGGCGGCGATGGTCCGTCGCGGGCTCCGTGCCAGGGTCCGCCGGAGGCCGGACAGTCGAAGATCCATGCGTCAACGGTACGGGGAACCGCTGAGGCCCAGCGGCCATCTTCGGGGGGAGGTGTGTGCCATCCCACGGTCGTACGGGGGGATTTCTGCATACAGCGGTCGCGGTATGCGGGGGTGGGGGGATGGACTGACAGCAACCTGATAAGTGGGGCTCGCCGAGGGGGTTTTCGCCCCCGCCGCCCCTACCCGTCCCTCCCCCGTCGCGGCGGAGCCGCACATCGATGCGGCCCCGCGCCCCAAAGGCCGGGGCGGTGCCACCGGAGGTCGGTTTGCTTGAGTTCACATTGCAGCGGAACCAGGGATTCCGGCATGATCATGGTCAACTCTTTGGAAACACAAAGGAGTTCGACCTCATCATGCAACGCCCCATCAGCAAGATCACGACCACCGCGTTAGCGACCGCGGCCCTGTTGGTGACCGCCACCGGCACCGCTTCCGCCGACGGGGGCCAGCACTTCCTCGCTCTGCGGGCCCCGGCGGCCTCGGATATCCAGTCGGTCTACGTCAGCGGCCGTGGCTGGACGAACTGGACCGACGGCGGGGCCTCGGGCAAGCTCGGCGAGCCTCATGCCCCCGTCAATCTGGACGTCTGTTATTCCTACACCGCCACCAACGACGGCGGCTGGAAGCAGGTGGGCAGCGGCCTCCGAGCCCACACCAACCAGGCCCCGGGACGACAGGGTGTACAGCGGTCGAACCCCCGGTGGGCGGACGGCACGCAGTTGCGGGTGCTGCCCCTGAGGAGCTGGGACTGCACGGCCGCCGCCGTCGGCGGCACCCGGACGGTCACGGTGCCGAACGACGGCCTCAGCTCCTTCTGGCTCTCACTGAGCTGACGCGACGGGTGGGGGCGG
>NZ_AEJC01000003.1 GCF_000317595.1 Streptomyces ipomoeae 91-03
CCCTGCCGCAGTCATGTCGAGTGACACGTGCGACATCTGCGCAGACGCCTACGCAGATTCGTTACTTCACAGTGCTACCCCGAGAAGAGCGTCCACGGCTCGCGATACGACGCCGGGTGCCGCCTCGTCCGTGCCGCCCTCTGTCCGCTGCCGCTCGGCCCAGCGGTCGACCGCGGCGAGCGCGGTCGGGGCGTCCAGGTCGTTCGCGAGGGCGTGCCGGATCTCCTCGACGAGGGCCTCGGCGGGCGGTCCGTCGGGGCGGGAGACGGCGGCGCGCCACCGGTCGAGCCGTGCGACGGCGTCCTGGAGCACCTGGTCGGTCCACTCCCAGTCGGCCCGGTAGTGGTGCGCCAGCAGCGAAAGCCGTATGGCGGCCGGGTCGACCCCGTCGCGCCGCAGCTTGGACACGAAGACCAGGTTGCCCTTGGACTTCGACATCTTCTCGCCCTGCAACGCGACCATACCGGCGTGCACATACGCCTTGGCCATGGGGAACTCGCCGGTGAGCACCTGCGCGTGCGAGGCGCCCATCTCGTGGTGCGGGAAGGCCAGGTCGGAGCCGCCGCCCTGGACGTCGAAGCCCATGCCGAGGTGGTCGAGCGCGATGGCCACGCACTCGATGTGCCATCCGGGCCGGCCGCGCCCGAGCGAGCCACCGTCCCAGCTGGGCTCGCCCTCACGCGCGGCCATCCACAGCATCGGGTCGAGGGGGTTCTTCTTCCCGGCGCGGTCCGGGTCCCCGCCGCGCTCGGCGGACAGCAGGCGCATCGCGGCGGCGTCGAGGCCCGAGACCTTGCCGAAGTCGGGGTCGGACTCGACGGAGAAGTAGATGTCACCTTCGAGGTCGTACGCGGCGCCGGCGTCCCGGAGCCGTTCGACGAGCGGGACGATGCCCGGGATGGCCTCGACCGCGCCGATGTAGTCCTGCGGCGGCAGCATCCGCAGCGCGGTCATGTCCTCACGGAAGAGGGCGGTCTCCTTCTCGGCGAGGGCCACCCAGTCGACGCCGTCGCGCTCGGCCCGCTCCAGGAGCGGATCGTCGACGTCGGTCACGTTCTGGACGTAGTGAACCTGCCGCTTGGTGTCGAGCCACACGCGCTGAACGAGGTCGAACGCGTTGTAGGTCGCCGCGTGACCCATGTGGGTCGCGTCGTACGGGGTGATACCGCAGACGTAGATACGGGCGACGGGACCGGGGTCAAGGGTGACCAGACCGCCGGTCGCGGTGTCGTGGATCCTCAGGTCGCGGCCCTTGCCAGGCAGGGCGGGGACCTCAGAAGCGGGCCAGGCATGCATGTACATGAGCCTAACCGGTTCCCTCCGGGGGGATACGGGCGCCTGGTGACTCGGGGGTACGCGGGTGGGCCGGGGGCGCGACCCCAGCTGCAATACGTGCCGTAGCTGCGGGCAATCGTGCCGCTGGGGCGGCACGGGTGGGCGCAGCGGCACCTCGTCACCGCCGAGTTGCGGGACCTACGCCCGGCCGGCCGCAGCCAGCGGTGCCCTCAGACCGGGGGCCACGGGATCGCCGGCCACTCGCCGCTCGGTTCCGGGTGCCGGCCGCTCTTCAGCAACCCCGCGACCCGCTCCCTCGTGGCGTCCAGCTCCGCCTCTGTGATCAAGGACGACAGCTTCGCCGCCAACCCCCCGCCCTCGCCCAACCCGTCCCGCAGCCGCTCCAGCACAGCCACGGCCTCATCGGTCAGCGGCTCCCCGGCCCAGCCCCACAGCAACGTCCGCAGCTTGTTCTCGGCGTTGAAGGTCACCCCATGGTCGATGCCGTACAGCCGCCCCTCAGCGGCCGGCAACAGATGCCCGCCCTTGCGATCGGCGTTGTTGATGACGGCGTCGAGCACGGCGAGCCGCCGCAACCGCGGGTCGTCGGCGTGTACGAGGAGCGCGGTCTTCCCGTCCCCGACCTCGGCGAACCCGATGGCCTTCCAGCCCTCCTCCGCCTCCTCGCCGTCGACGAGGGCGAGCAGCTCGGAGCCGGCCACGCCCTCGATCCACAGCTGGCACATGCCTTCCCCGTACGGCCCGTCCCGCAGCACGGTCGGCGGGACGAGCCCCCACCCGGTCGCCTCGGACACCTCGTACGCGGCGACCTCCCGCTGCGCGAGCGTCCCGTCGGGGAAGTCCCACAGGGGCCGCTCCCCGGCGACGGGCTTGTAGACGCAGGCGGCCTCCCGTCCCTCGTACGCGACCGAGCAGTACAGCACCGCGTTGGACGCCTCCCGCACCCGCCCACGCACGGTCAGCTCACCCTCGGTGAGCAGCTCGGTCATCGGCGTCACGGATGTCACGCCCCGCGGCGGTATCCGTTCTGGCGCGGACATACGTGTCCTTCCGGGTCGAGCGGCAGGCTGCACAGCGGGCACGGCGGTCGCCCCGCGTTGACGACGTCGAGGGCGCGTTTGGCGAAGGCACGGGCCTGGGCGCCGGTGAGGCGGACGCGGAGCATCGGCGGACCGTTCTCCTCGTCCTGGAGCATCCGCTCCTCCGCCTCCGCCAGATCCTCCTCGGAGTCGGCGTCCAGCTCGACGAGGGCCTGGGCCTCGACGATCATGCGCTGCTCTTCGCCGTCCCAGGCCAGCGCCATGGTGCCGACCCGGAACTCCTCCTCGATGGGGGTTTCGAGCGGCGCCGTGTCCGCCACCTCGGTGGGTGCGACGGCGGGCACCGCGGCGCTGCCGCCGCTGCGCCGTACGACTTCGTCGAGCAGCTCGTCCATACGCTCGGCGAGCGCGGCGACCTGGGTCTTCTCCAGGGACACGCTGGTGACGCGCTGCCCTGAGGAGGCCTGCAGGAAGAAGGTCCGGCGCCCGGGCAGCCCGACCGTACCGGCCACGAAGCGGTCCGGGGGGTCGTAGAGGAACACCTGACGGGACACGTCCTGTCTCCATTGGAATCGATGTCGGGACCGGCCGCGTCGGCTGCTGACTGGTCTCAGCGCACCGCCCGCGACCGCTTCACCCTACTGCGGTTGACGATCACGGTGCCCCCGCACCGCCCCCGACGGCGGCATCACCATTCGGGGGCTCCTCGCGCGGCACCAGGGACGCGAAGTCCCCGGTGTCGCCGAGACGTACGAGAAACGGCCTCAGGCGTGTGTAGCGGATCGCGGTGATGGAACACGGTTCGACAGCGATCCGCTGGAAGAGGTCCAGATGAAGTCCGAGTGCGTCCGCGACGAGCGACTTGATGACGTCGCCGTGCGAGCACATCAGATACACGGCGTCGGCGCCGTGATCGCGCTCCACGCGCGCGTTCCACTCCCGTACGGCCTCGGCGGCCCGGTGCTGCATGGCCCGCATCGACTCCCCGCCGGGGAACGCGGCGGCCGTCGGATGCGCCTGTACGACCTCCATCAGCGGCTCGTCCTTCAGCTCGGCGAGCTTGCGGCCGGACCAGTCGCCGTAGTGGCACTCGCCGATACGTTCGTCGGTGTGCGGGCTGAGCTCGGGGCGGGCTTCGAGGAGCGGCCGGAGCGTCTCCTGGCAGCGCTGCAGCGGGCTGGTGACGACCTCGGCTATGGGCAGCCCGGCGAGACGGCCGGGCAGCGCCTCGGCCTGCGCGGCGCCGCGCTCGTCGAGCGCGACACCGGGTGTCCACCCGGCGAGCACTCCATCGGTGTTGGCGGTGGAACGTCCGTGCCGGACAAGGATCAACGTGGGCATGGCGCCCAGCCTAGACGCCCACCCGCCGCCCTCCCCCGGCCCTGTGGACAACCGACCGTGAGGAACTTCCGTGATCGTTGACTGCGCCGTCTACCGCGACGGCCACCGTACCGAGGGCCCCGACGACCTCTCCGACGCCCTGGCTGTCGCCCGCGCCTACGGCGGCTTCGTGTGGATCGGTCTGCACGAGCCGACGGAGAAGGAGTTCGCCCTGGTCACCGAGGAGTTCGCGCTGCATCCGCTGGCTGTCGAGGACGCGGTGAAGGCCCACCAGCGGCCCAAGCTGGAGGTGTACGAGGACTCGCTGTTCCTGGTCCTCAAGCCGGTCGTGTACGAGCCGAACAGCGACACCGTGACCGCCGACGAGATCATGATCTTCCTCGGTGACGCCTTCGTCGTGACCGTCCGCCACGGCGAGGGCTCGCCCCTGGGCGACGTACGACGCCGGCTGGAGCGGGAGCCCGAACTGCTCGGCAAGGGGCCCACGGCCGTGCTGTACACGATCACCGACTCCGCGGTCGACCACTATCTGGATGTGGCGACCGAACTCCAGACCGACCTGGAGGAGTTGGAGGCCGAGGTCTTCTCCCCGGACGTCGGCGGCTCGCGGAACACGGCCTCCCGGATCTACACCTTCAAGCGCCAGGTGCTGGAGTTCCGCCGCGCCACGCTCCCCCTCGGCGCGCCCCTCACCCGGCTCTCGGGCACCGGCAACTCCAGCACCAAGGTGCCCTTCGTGAACGAGAAGGCCCAGCCCTTCTTCCGCGACGTCAGCGACCACCTCGCCCGCGTCAACGACTCCGTCGAGGGCCTGGACCGGCTCGTCTCGGACATCCTCTCGGCCCATCTGGCACAGACGAGCGTCCGGCAGAACGACGACATGCGGAAGATCTCCGCCTGGGCGGCCATGGCGGCCCTCCCCACGATGGCCGCCGGCGTCTACGGCATGAACTTCGAGCACATGCCCGAACTCCACTGGGTGTGGTCGTATCCGGCCCTGATGGCACTGCTGGCGGTGGCGGAGGTGCTGCTGTACCGGCTCTTCAAACGGCGGGGTTGGCTGTAGCCGTGCCCCGCGTTCCCCACGCGCGCGTGGGGATGGTCCGGCGGGCGTCTCAGGCGAACTCGGGGGCCGTCGTCGAGGGTCCGCCGAGGGCGTCGCGGCGCTGGGGCATCGTCAGCGAGACCATGCGGCGCCAGCCGAAGGCCCGCTCGTACAGGTACACGGCGCGGATGCCCGCGGCGAGCACGGCGGCCTTGCCCCTGGGCCAGCCGAGGATGCGCCCCATGTGGTCCATCACGGCGAGGCTGACGTCCCGGTAGATGCCGATCTCGGCGAGGGCGCACTCACGCAGCGTCCGCTGGATGAGGCGGCCGTGTCCGGCGGCGGCGAAGCGCAGGAGTTCCTCGTGGGTGTAGGCGAGGTGCTTGTCCTCGTCGTCGGAGATCATGCGGACGGCCTTGCCGATCTCCGGGTGATCGGCGAAGTGCTTGCGGAGCATCATCATCTGGTCGGCGGCGCGCTGTTCGGTGACCCGGCTGTGGGACAGGTAGACGATGATGTCCTGCACCGTGAGCGACTGGTCGGCCTTGAGTTTCTCGTGCGCGAGACCGATGCCGCGGCGTTCCAGGAGCATGGTGTAGTCGGTCTCGGGCGGTACCTCGACGGGCTCCAGGCCGCGCTTCTTCATCAGGGCGTTGAAGATCCGCCCGTGCTTGTCCTCGTCGGCGCCGTGCCGGGTGATCTTGGGGGCGAGGGCGCGTTCGCTCCGCGGGACGAGCGCGGCGATGCGCGCGTTCTCCCAGCCGCCCTGCGTCTCCCCGCTGGCGGCGATGGAGCAGAACAGCCGGAACGACTCGTCGTTGTCGACGATTTCCTGGAACAGACTCTTGGCCGAAAGCATCTGAGGCACCTCTCTGCAGGACCCTGCGAAACGAGTCAAATGGGGTACCAGGCGCCCGGCAACAGCTGTGTCGGACAAATCCGCCGAACGGAGGACGGCGGAATGCCGGAAGGCGCGTAACCGAGCGGGCCGTGCCGCGTTGTCCCTCGTGACGGCCGTGGCGGGGAAGACCCCCGAGCCCCCACCACGGCCGCGACGCTGTCCGGAGCGGTTACGCGGGGCTGTCCGGAGGGGTTACGCGAGCCCGGCACGCTCCAGGGCCTCGACTCCGGCGCGGAGGGAGGCGAGCCGCTCGTCGAGTGTGAAGCCCGCCGGGGACAGCGTGAGGGTGGTGACACCGGCCTCGGCGTACGCCTTCACACGGTCGGCGATCCGGTCCACGGAACCGAGCAGCGTCGTCTGGTCGATCAGCTCGTGCGGGATGGCCGCCGCGGCACCGGCCTTGTCACCGGCCAGGTACTTGTCCTGGATCTCGGCGGCCTCCTTCTCGTAACCCATGCGCTGGGCGAGCTGGTTGTAGAAGTTCTGCTTGCGGCTGCCCATGCCGCCGACGTAGAGCGCGGTGTACGGCCGGAACGTGTCGGCGAGGGCCCTGACGTCCTTGTCGTCGCCGACGGCGATCGGGAGCGTCGGGCAGATGTCGAAGCCGTCGAGGGTCTTGCCGGCCTTCTCGCGCCCCGCGCGCAGATACGTGACGGCCGTGTCCTCCAGATGCGCGGCCGACGGGAAGATCAGCAGGGCGCCGTCGGCGATCTCGCCGGTCTGCTCCAGGTTCTTCGGGCCGATCGCGGCGATGTACAGCGGGATGTGCTCACGGGTCGGGTGCACGGTGAGCTTCAGCGGCTTCCCGGGGCCGCCGGGGAGCGGCAGCGTCCAGTGCTCGCCGTCGTGCGACAGCCGCTCCCGGGTCATCGCCTTGCGGACGATCTCGACGTACTCGCGGGTGCGGGCGAGCGGCTTGTCGAACTTGACCCCGTACCAGCCCTCCGAGACCTGCGGCCCGGAGACCCCGAGACCGAGCCGGAAACGGCCGCCGGAGAGCGAGTCCAGCGTCGCGGCGGTCATCGCGGTCATCGCGGGCTGGCGGGCCGGGATCTGGAAGATGGCCGAACCCACGTCGATGCGTTCGGTCTTGGCGGCGACCCAGGTGAGCACGGTGGCCGCGTCCGAGCCGTACGCCTCGGCGGCCCAGCACACGGAGTACCCCAGCCGGTCGGCCTCCTGGGCCACGGCCAGATTGTCCGCGTCCATTCCGGCACCCCAGTACCCCAGGTTGATCCCGAGCTGCATGCCCTACCCCTTACCGATCAGTAACGTCTCTTTGGCGGACGACCCTAACGGGTTGCCTCCGGCGGTGGGGCGGAGGATGCGTGCGCGTTTGCTCACGCCGCCGTTCGCGGGGCTCCGCCCCGGCCCCGTACGGAGAGCTCGGGTGGATGAGGCATTTGCTCGACTGCGG
>NZ_AEJC01000004.1 GCF_000317595.1 Streptomyces ipomoeae 91-03
CCCCCTCTCCATGTGGGTCAGTTCACCACCGCATCCATGTGGGTCAGTTCGCCACCGCGCCGAAGCGGATGTCGTACGAGCCCTCGCCGTGGAGTGTCGCGAGCGTGTGCTCGGCCTCTGCCATGAGGTCGGCGCGCTGGTCCCCGGTGAGCCGGTGGAAGGGTTCGAGGGTGAGGACGTCGCCGTCGAGCTTCCAGATGCCCGCGAGGAATCCGTCGACGAGGAAGGTGCGGTGCGCCTGATTGCCCTGCCAGGTACGGCCCTTGAGATCGGCGGGGACGACACGGGAGCGGTCGGCGTGGGAGAGGAGCAGGTTGTCGAACTCGGGCAGCAGGCGGGGCGGGGCCGGGGTGTCGGGGTCGGGGCGGGGTGCGTCGGGGAGGTCGAACAGTTCGACGCCGTGCTCGTCGCGGAAGGTGAGCAGTTCCGGGCGCAGGCGTTCGAAGGCGGGGCGCAGCCGGGTCAGTCCGGCCCAGGTCTGCATGTCCTTGACGGAGGCGGGTCCGAAGGCGGCGAGATAGCGCCGGACGACGGTCTCGGGCGCCGGGGCCTCCTGGGCGGGGCGGCCGAGCCAGTGTTCGGCGGTGGTCAGCGCGACCTGGCCGCTGCTGCCCCACAGACCGCGCGGGGTGACCTGGACCAGCGGCAGCCGGCAACGCGCGGCGACACCGAGGGCCTGCGGATCGGCGTCCGGCCACTCGACGAGCAGGGCCTCCCGCAGCTGCTTCATGGTGCGTGGCTCGGCCTCGACCAGTTCCCGCGCGAGGGCCGCGAGCCGGTCGAGATCGACTCCGACGAGCCCCTTGCGGAACCGGCGGCGCCTCCCGCGCCGGAGCGGGCCAGTGTGGTGCAGGCGGTCCTGTACCAGGACGGCGTACGCGTCTCCTCCCCCGACACGCTGGCGCAGACCTACCGGGAGCTGCGCGAGGCGCCCGCCGGAATGGCGTGGATCGGCCTGGCCCGTCCGACCGAGGACGAACTCCTCTCCCTGGCCAGCGAGTTCGACCTCCACCCGCTCGCCGTCGAGGACGCGATGGAGGCCCACCAGCGCCCCAAGCTGGAGCGGTACGGCGACACCCTCTTCGTCGTCCTGCGCGCCGCCCGTTACCTCGACGCCCCCGAGGAGGTCGACTTCGGCGAGCTGCACGTGTTCGTCGGCCCCGACTTCGTCATCACGGTCCGCCATGGCGCGGCGCCCGACCTGTCGGCGGTCCGCCGCCGTATGGAGGAGACCCCGGAACTGCTGAAACTCGGCCCGGAGGCGGTCCTCTACGCCATCCTCGACGCCGTGGTCGACGGTTACGCCCCGGTCGTCGCCGGGGTCCAGAACGACATCGACGAGATCGAGACGGAGGTGTTCCGCGGCGACCCGGAGGTCTCCCGCCGCATCTACGAACTCTCCCGCGAAATGGTCGAGTTCCAGCGCGCCACCCGCCCCCTCGTCGGCATGCTCCACGGCTTGATGGCCGGCTTCACGAAATACGAGACCGACGAGGAACTCCAGCGCTACCTCCGCGACGTCGCCGACCACGTCACCCACACCAGCGAACGCGTCGACGGCTTCCGCCAGGCCCTCACCGACATCCTCACGGTCAACGCCACGCTGGTCACCCAGCAACAGAACGCCGAGATGCGCGCGTTGGCGGAGGCGGGCTTCGAACAGAACGAGGAGATCAAGAAGATCTCGTCGTGGGCGGCGATTCTCTTCGCTCCCACATTGGTTGGAACCATCTACGGCATGAACTTCGAGCACATGCCCGAGTTGGACTGGAGCTTCGGATACCCCTTCGCCATCGGCCTGATGGGGGTTGTTTGCGTCAGTTTGTACCTGATTTTCAAGCGGCGGGACTGGCTCTGATTCCCTCTTGCCGAGCTCAGTTCTTCTGCGGCCTTCGCTCTCGCACCGGTCACGGAACGGAGCGAGATCAGCCCTGGGGAGTCTCTTGCAACGGACACAGACAGTGACATTGACTCCTTGGTTGAAGCCACAAGCCCCCGACCCTGTGCGGCCGCCACAATGGAGGCATGGCCTCCCACCCGCAGCACACCGGACCCGGGCCGAGGAACCTCTCGGGCGCAGACGCCGAGGACCGCGCGCTGTACCGGGAAAAGTTCCGGCGCCGTCTGCCGGAGTCACTGGTGTGGGAGGACGCCTTCCCCCAGCTCGCCTCCCGCACCCGGGCAGCCGCGTGACGGACATGCCAAAGCTGCGCACGCGGCTCCTGGTCGGCGGGCCCCGATGGCGGTGCCTTCGCTGTCCACGGCAAGGGCTGATCCGGCGCGAGGCCTACGCCGCCGTGTTCGCCGAGGTCGCCGTGGACGCGCGGCTGGGCCTGGTCCGGGTGCGGCGCATGCTCGGCGTGTACGACGCGGGCCGGATCGTCAGTTGGAAACTGGCCGGCGGCCAGGCCCTCGGCGGCCTGGTCGGCGGCATCGGTCAAGCGCTGCTGGAGCACACGGTCACCGACCACCGCGCCGAGAACAATTGGCCCGAGCACGCGGCCGACGGTGGCCGGCTCTGAGTGATGCCGGAACCCGAGGCCCCCCGGACCTGACAGACCATGACCGGCGGCCCTCGGGTGGCGGCTGAAAGGGTCTCAGCCCAGGGCGGTCCATACGCTCTTGACCTCCGTGTAGAGGTCGATGGCACCCCGGCCCATCTCCCGGCCCCAGCCGCTGGAGCGGAAGCCGCCCCAAGGTGCCGCCGCGTCGACGGGGTTGGGCATGTTGATGAACACGGTGCCGGACCGGATCGCGTGGGCCAGCCGGTGGGCGCGGGCGACGTCGCGGGGCCACACGGACGCGGCGAGGCCGTACTCGCTGTCGTTGGCGCGGGCGACGGCGTCGGTCTCGTCGTCGAAGGGCAGCACGGCGAGGACCGGGCCGAAGATCTCCTCGCGGGCGATGCGCATGCCGTCCTGGACGTCGGTGAAGACGGTCGGCCGGTAGAAGAAGCCGGACCGGTCGGGGACCGGGCCGCCGCCGGTGAGCAGGGTCGCGCCCTCCTCGACACCGGCCTGCACCAGGGCGTCGACGTTCGCGCGGTGTTCCGCGGTGACCAGGGGGCCGAGCTGGGTGGCCGGGTCGCCGTCGGCGCCGATGGGCATGTTTTCGGCGGCCTTGGCGAGGCGCTCGGCGAACTCGTCGGCGACGGAGCGGTGGACGTAGAAGCGGGAGTACGCCGCGCACACCTGGCCGCTGTTGATCAGGCCGCCCTGCAGGGCACCGGTGACGGCGGCGTCGAGGTCGGCGTCGGGCAGGACCAGGATGGGGTCTTCCCGCCCAGCTCCAGGGAGACCCGCTTGAGGTTGCCCGCGCTCGCCCGGACGATCTCGCGGCCCACCTCGGTGGAGCCGGTGAAGGAGACCTTGTCCACGCCGGGGTGCTCGATGAGCGCGCGACCGGTCTCCGGCCCGCCGGTGAGGAGATTGACGACCCCGGCCGGGACACCGGCCTCCTGGCACAGCTCGACCAGCCGCACGGTCGTCATCGGGGTCTGCTCGGCGGGCTTGACGACGACGGTGTTGCCGCAGGCCAGCGCGGGGGCGATCTTCCACGCGGCGATCATGAGCGGGAAGTTCCACGGGGTGATCAGCGCGCACACGCCCACCGGTTCGCGCCGGGTGTAGTGGAAGACACCGGGGATGGACACCGGTTCCGTCTCGCCGGAGATCTTGGTGACCCAGCCGGCGAAGTAGCGGAAGTGCTCGGCGGCGCCCGCGACGCTGATGGCCGTCGAGACGCCAATCGGCTGCCCCTGGTCGCGGGTCTCCAGGGCGGC
>NZ_AEJC01000005.1 GCF_000317595.1 Streptomyces ipomoeae 91-03
GGCTCTCCCCCGGTACCCCCGTTGGTCCCGTGTCCCCCGTGTTCTGCGGCTCGTTGGTGGCTACTCCGTGGCGATCGCGTTCAGCACGTTCATGCGGCCGGCGCGGAACGCCGGGATCAGGGCGGCGAACAGACCCACGAAGGCCGAGCCGATGAAGACTCCGATGATGGTCGGCCAGGGGATGTCCAGGACCTTCAGGCCTTCCAGGGCGAGGAGTTGCTGGGCGGTGGCGCCCCAGCCCATCCCCAGGCCCAGGCCGAGCAGCGCGCCGAACAGCGCGATCACCACCGACTCCAGGCGGATCATGCGTCGCAGCTGGCGCCGGGAGAGGCCGATCGCCCGCATCAGGCCGATCTCGCGCGTCCGCTCGACCACCGACAGGGCCAGGGTGTTCACGACACCCAGGATCGCGACGATGATCGCGAGGGCCAGCAGACCGTAGATCATGTTGAGGAGCTGGTCGATCTGGCCCTTCAGGGCCTCCTTGTAGTCGGTCTGGTCGCGGACCTTGTACTGCGGGTAGTCGTGCAGCGCGTCCTTGAGGGACGTGTACGCCGCCGCCTCCTGGCCGTCCTTCGCCGAGGCGAACAGGAGCTGGTCGAGGGGCATCTTGTCGGCCGGGACGTACTTGGCCATCGTGTCGATGGAGGTGTACATGGCCCCGGCGTCGATGACGACGTCGCTGCTGGTGATCGCCCGGACGGTCAGATCGGCGGTGGAGCCGTCCTTGAAGGCGACGGCGATCTTGGAGCCGAGCGCGATGCCGTGGTCCTCGGCGAACTTCTCGTGGACGGACATCGAGTCCGGCTTGTAGGCGTCCGTCAGCTTGCCGGCGACGGTCTCGGTGGCGAGGTCCGTGGCGTAGCCCGGGTCGGCGGCGGTGATCGCCGTGTCCTTGAGGGTCTTGCCGTCGGGGGTGGTGAAGTCGGCCTTGGTCCACTTGTACTCGGTGATGTTCTTGACGCCCCGCGCGGACTTCGCGGCCTCGACCGCCTGCGGGGTGATGAGCTCGCCCCGGTCGGACTGGATGATGAAGTCCGTGCCGACGGTCTTGTCGAGTTGTTGCGTGGCCGAGGCGACCAGGGAGGAGCCGACGACCGAGAGGCAGGCGACCAGCGCGAGGCCGATCATCAGGGCGGCGCCCGTGGCGCCCGTACGGCGCGGGTTGCGCAGCGCGTTGCGTTCGGCCATCCGCCCGACCGGGCCGAAGATCCGCAGGACCAGCGCGCCCAGCACCCGGACCACACCGCTCGCGAGGAGCGGGCCGATGACGACGAAGCCGATGAGGGACAGCACGACACCGCCGCCCAGCCACATCGAGCCCTCGCTCGCCTTGTCGGCGGCGGAGGCGAGGTACAGGCAGTAGCCGCCGGAGCCGGTCAGGAACAGGCCGATCGCGGCCCGTACGACACCGGCCTTGACGTCGAGCGGGGCGCCGGAGTCGCGCAGGGCGGCCATCGGGGAGACCTTGCCGGCGCGGCGGGCGGGCACATACGCGGCGAGGATCGTGACGACGATGCCGAGGAAGAGGCCGATCGCCGGGGTGGTCCAGGCGATGGTGAGGTCGTCCGTCGACAGGTTCATGCCGGTGGCGCCCATGAGCTTCATCAGACCGATGGCGAGGCCGACGCCCGCGCCGACGCCGAGGACCGAGCCGAAGACACCGAGCAGCAGCGCCTCGACCAGAACCGACCGGTTGACCTGGCCCCGGCTGGAGCCGATGGCCCGCATCAGGCCGATCTCCCTCGTCCGCTGGGCGACCAGCATCGAGAAGGTGTTGATGATCAGGAAGATGCCGACGAGGAAGGCGATCCCGGCGAAGCCGAGCATCGCGTACTTCATCACGCCCATGAACTCGCCGACGTCCTTGGCGTTGGCGTCCGCGACCTCCTTGGCCGTCTGCACCTTGTAGGCACCGCCCAGCTCGGCGGCGACGTTCTTCTTCACCGCCGCGTCCGTGAAACCGGCCTCCGCGGTGACGTTGACGTTGGTGTACACGCCCGTCTCACCGACGAGGGCCTTCTGCGCGGTGGCGGTGTCCAGGTAGAAGATCGCCGCACCCGGGTTGGTGACCTGGAACTCGGCGATGCCCGAGATCTTCGCCGTGTGCGTGCCGACGGCGGTGATGACGCCGAGTTCGTCGCCGAGCTTCAGGTCGTGCTTGTCGGCGGTGTCGGAGTCGACCATGATCTGGTCCGGTCCGCGCGGCGCGGCGCCGGAGGCGATCTTCATGGTGCGGGCGTCGTTGGCGTTCCAGTTGCCGACGATGGTCGGGGCGCCGCTGGTGGGCGAGAGGCTGTCCTTGTCGGCGTCGACGACCGTCACCGAGGTGGAGAACACGGTGCCCTCGGCCGACTTCACCCCGTCCGCGCCGCCCACCTCGTCCACGACGGACGCGGGCATGACCGGCGGCTTGCCGTTGCCGGCCTGGGTCTCGCCGGTGTCCGAGGAGTTCTTGGCGCTGACCGTGACATCGGAGGCCGTGGCCGCGAAGAGCTTGTCGAACGTCGTGCCCATCGTGTCGGTGAACACGAGCGTGCCGCACACGAACGCCACCGACAGCATGACCGCGATGGCCGACAGGGCCATCCGTCCCTTGTGCGCGAAGAAGTTGCGCATCGAGGTCTTCATGACGGTCATGACGTACGCCCCCGCGCGTCGAAGTCCTTCATACGGTCGAGGACCTGATCGGCCGTCGGCTGGTGCATCTCGTCGACGATCCGCCCGTCGGCCAGGTACAGCACGCGGTCCGCGTACGAGGCGGCCACCGGGTCGTGCGTGACCATGACGATGGTCTGGCCCAGTTCGTCGACGGACCGCCGCAGGAAGCCCAGCACCTCGGTGCCGGCCCGCGAGTCCAGGTTTCCGGTCGGCTCGTCCCCGAAGATGATCTCCGGGCGCGCGGCCAGCGCCCGGGCCACGGCCACGCGCTGCTGCTGACCGCCGGAGAGCTGGGTCGGCCGGTGCTTCAGCCGCTGGGCGAGCCCCACGGTCTCCACGACCCTGGCGAGCCACTGCTTGTCCGGCTTCCGCCCGGCGATGTCCATGGGCAGGGTGATGTTCTCCATCGCGTTCAGCGTGGGCAGCAGGTTGAACGCCTGGAAGATGAACCCGATCCGGTCCCGGCGCAGTTGGGTGAGCTTCTTGTCCTTCAGCCCGGTGATCTCGGTCTCGTCCAGGTGGATCTGACCGCTCGTCACGGTGTCGAGCCCGGCGAGGCAGTGCATGAGGGTGGACTTTCCGGACCCCGAGGGGCCCATGATCGCGGTGAACTGTCCCCGCGCTATGTCCACGTCCACATGGTCGAGGGCGACGACACGGGTCTCCCCGGACCCGTACGCCTTCACGACCTGCCGCGCCCGCGCGGCAACGGCCGTACGCCCTCCAGTGCCCCCGTGCCTGGTGATGGTCACAGCCGATGTCACGGTATGTCTCCTATGTCGGTCAGTAGGTGAGCCGTACGACCTCACGAGATGAGGTGCCGGTCGTACGGGTGGTGCGGCGACGTCGGGTCGCGAAGTGGTGTGCCGTCGAGTCTGGTCGCGGCGGGGTGTCCGGCGCGCTGGTGCCCAGCGCAGTCTTCTGCGGGGGAAAACCCCACCCCTGTCGGTCCGGTGCGCCGCCCCCCAGCGGCGTAAAGCCAGGTTAAGGAGCGGCCCGGCCCTCTCTCGTCCTCCGGCGGTACGACCCCGCCCCGAGCCGTATGACGGAGGTTCCCCTAGGGGATCTCCGCCGACGGGTGAAGCCGGTCTCAGGGTTCGGGTCCCCCTTACGACGCAGTCAGGTTGCACCCTGCCGTTGCGTAAGAGTCAAGTGGGAAGCTGGGCTCCGGCACATAGATGCAAGGGGAAGGAATCCGGTGGGCGAAACGCGACCCGCGATACGCGACACGGCACAGCGCACCGGAACCGGCAAGCGAAGAGCCGTGGCCGCCGCGCTGATGCTGGCCATGGGCCTGGCCGCGCTGGACTCCACGATCGTCTCGACCGCCGTCCCGCAGATCGTCGCGGACCTCGGCGGTTTCTCCGTCTTCTCCTGGCTGTTCTCGGGCTATCTGCTGGCCGTGACGGTCACCCTCCCGGTATACGGCAAGCTCTCCGACACCTTCGGCCGCAAACCCGTCCTCATCGCGGGCGCGGCCCTGTTCCTGCTGGGCTCCCTGCTCTGCGCGCTGGCCTGGAACATGGCGTCGCTGATCGCCTTCCGCGTCGTCCAGGGCCTGGGCGGCGGGGCGCTCCAGGGCACGGTGCAGACCCTGGCGGCCGACCTCTACCCGCTGGAGGAACGCCCCAAGATCCAGTCCAAGCTGTCCACGGTGTGGGCGGTGTCGGCGGTGGCCGGTCCCGGGGTGGGCGGCGTCCTGGCCGCGTACGCCGACTGGCGCTGGATCTTCCTCATCAACCTGCCGCTGGGCGCGGCGGCGCTGTGGCTGCTGGCCCGCCATCTGCACGAGCCCCGGCGGGAGCGGACGAGCCGGACCCGGGTGGACTGGGCCGGCGCACTGACCGTGTTCGCCTGCGGAGGCGCCCTGCTGACGGCGCTGGTGCAGGGCGGGGTGGCGTGGGACTGGCTCTCGTGGCCGTCGATCACCCTGCTGGGCACGGGAGTCGCCCTGATCGCGGCGCTGGTGCTGATCGAACGCCGGGCCGCCGAACCGATCATCCCGGGCTGGGTGTGGCGCCGCCGCACGATCGCCGCGGTGAACCTGGCGCTCGGCGCGCTGGGCCTGCTGATGGTGGCCCCGACGGTCTTCCTGGCGACCTACGCCCAGTCGGTGCTGGGTCTGGCCCCCGTGGCCGCCGGTTTCGTGGTGTCCATCTGGACGCTGAGCTGGCCGGTGTCGGCCGCGTTCAGCCAGCACGTCTACCGCCGGATCGGCTTCCGGGACACGGCGATCCTGGGCATCGCGGCGGCAGCGGCGCTGCTCTTCGCCTTCCCCTTCCTCCCGTATCCGGGCGAGGCGTGGCAGCCGACGTTGCTGATGCTGCTGCTGGGCGCCGCGCTGGGCCTCTTCCAGCTCCCCCTGATCGTGGGCGTCCAGTCGACGGTGGAGTGGGAGGAACGCGGCACCGCCACCGCGTCCATCCTCTTCTGCCGCCAGACGGGCCAGACCCTGGGCGCGGCGGTGTTCGGCGCGATCGCGAACGGAGTGCTGGCGTCCCGGCTGGGCGGCGCCGGGGACCTCGACGCGGTGACCCGTTCCCTCGACACCGGCACCGCCGCCGAGCCGGTCCGCCGGGCGGTGGCGGACGCCGTCGACGCCGTGTACCTGGGCGCGGCCTGCGCGGCGACGCTGGCCTTCGTCGTCCTGCTGGTGCTGGCGCCCAGAAAGTTCCCGGTCCTCAGGGACTGAGCATCACGCGTACGAGGTGCTCAGCCGTGCCTACCCGGACGAGGCGCGTGACAAGCTCCAGTCCGTGAGGGCCGAGACACCGAGTGTGGTGCGGATCTGCTCACCTGCGGGCAGACAGTCCGTGTTCTGAACGCGACTCCGGCCGGGCCGAGACGGAGGAGCAGCTCAATCGGTCAACGCCGAGAGGCTGTCGCGGACATAGTGCATCTGCGCCCGCACGTCGTCCCGCCTCTCCCCGTGCTCCCGCAGCACCCTCTCGGTCTCCCGCACCACCCGCTCCTCCCGGAGCCGAGCCTCCGCGATCACCTCAGCGGCTTGGGCCTCGGCCTCGATCCGCATCTGAGCCGCAGCCCGTCGAGCCTCCGCGAACCCCCGCTCCGCGTCGGCGACGGCGGCCTCCGCGGCGGCGACCCGCTCGACTTGGCGCTCGTCGAAGGCGGCCTCCCGCTCGGCGACCTCCCGCTCCATGTCGGCGACCCGCTCGGCGTACTCCTTGTCGAGCTCGGCAAGCATCCCCTCGGTCCGCTCCCGCACCTCCCGCAGCGCGGCCAGCGCCTCACCGCGCCTCTCCTTCACAGCCCGCCGCGCCGCGATCCGCAGGTCGTCGGCCTTGGCCTGGGCGGCCAGCAACCGCTGCCGGGCACGCTCCTCGGCCTCGCCGCGCACGCCGTCGGCGTAGGCCTGCGCGGCCTCCCGCAGCCGCCGCCCCGCCTCCTCGGCCTCCTCGACGACCCGCCGGGCCTCCCGGCGCGCACCCTCGCGTACCGCCCAGACCTCCTCAAGACCGAGCTCGAACAGTTCCCGGGCCCGCCCGCCGAGCGCCTCGTACGTCTGCGGGGCCAGCCCGGTGACAGTCTCGCGCAGCCGGGCCAGTCCGGCACCCATGTCCCTGGCCAGCACGGTCAGTCGCGCGGCCCGCTCCCACGCGGCGTCCCGGTCCCGCCCGAGGGCCACCGCGCGGGCTTCCACCTGGTCGGGGCGGTAACCACGCCGTACGACGTCGAAATCGAGATCGAGACCGTGGGGTGCCATCGATGCGCTGCTCATGCTGGACCCTCTCCGCCGGACGCACACGAAATGATGATTTCGCACACATACTGATGTATCGGACAGAAGTGTTCATAACGCGACACTCCGTACGGTAGTCACGGACGCCCGGAACGCGAAAAGGGCCTGGTCCGGTCGTACGACCGGGCCAGGCCCACGCGCCTCCGCGTCAGCGGAAATCAGCGGCAGTCAGCGATTGTCAGCGACATTCAGCGACAGCCGGCCGCCGTGTCAGCGGCAGCGGTTCACAGCAACCCGTCCCACATCTCCTCCAGCAGCACCGACCACCAGCTCTCCGGCGAGGCGAGCGCCGCCGGGTCGAGAGCGGCGAGTTGAGCCTGGAAGTCGACGGTCCAGCGGCCCGCCTGCTCCTGGTTCAGACCGAAGCGCAGACGCCACATCCGGCCGAGCAGAGCGAGGCAGCGCGCGAACTCCGGCAGCCCGGTGTTCACGAACTGCGGCGGCACGGGCGCACCGCCCGGCCCGGCCTCCACGGGGACGGCCACGATGTTCGCCGTGCCGTACTGCACACACAGCGCCTTGCCGAAATCGCTGCCCATGACGAGGTACGAGCCCGCGTCGGCCGCCGGCTGCACACCCCGCTCCTGGGCCATCTCCGCCAGCGTCGGCACCGGACGCCCCGACTGGGCCTGCGCCCAGAAGAACGGGCCCATGTCCACCGGCAGTCCGGCCACCACCAGGGTGTGCGCCACGATCGGCGGCACACCCTGCCGCGACACCGCCTGCTGGTCGAACCGGAAGATCCCCGGCCCGAACGCCGCCGCCAGCTCCTGCGCGATCGCCTCCGGCGGAACCGGCGGCGCCGGCTGCACCGGCGGCAACGGCGCCCGCACCGGCGCCGGCCGCGCCGGGCCGTCCGCCACCTGGTGCAACTCACCCTGATGCGCGAGGAGTTGAGCCATGCCCTGCTGCCGGCTCGCATGGTCCTTGCCGTACGGGGCGATGGACGTGATGCGGGCGTTCGGCCACTGCTCGCGGATCATCCGCGCGCAGTACGCACCCGGCAGCTCGCACGACTCCAGCTCCGTGTGCAGTTCGAGAACCGCCTCCGGGGGGATGTTCATGCCGCGCAGCTCATGGAAGATCTGCCACTCCGGGTGCGGGGTACCCGGCGCGGACCGCCGGATCACCTGCTGCTCGGAGCCGTCGGGCGCGCGATAGCGCAGTACGGCCTGGTAGCCGGGGCCGACGGTCGGCTGACCGGCGGGCGGCTGCGGATACCCGTACGCGGGCGGAGCCCCCATCGGCGCACCCGGCCCACCCGGCGGCCCGGGCATCGGCCCACCCGGATGACCGGGCTGCCCCGGCATCCCGGGCGCGGCCCCCGGCGGCATCCCAGGAGGACCGGGCGGCTGCGGAACGCCGGGACCGCCGACCGGAGGCCCGGCCAGCATCGTCTCGGCATGGTGTACGGGGCCGGGGGCACCCGGCGGTGTCCCCGGCTGACCCGGAGCACCAGGCGCACCGGGCATACCGGGCGCGCCCGGCGGCTGCGGCGCACCCGGGCCGCCCACCGCGGGACCGGCCAGCATCGTCGCCGCATGGTGGACACCACCGGCGGGCGTACCCCCGGGCGGATTCGGCGGCACCCGGAGCATCCCCGGCGCGCCAGGAGCCCCGGGCTGCCCCGGAGCGGACGCGCCCGGACCGCCGGGGCCGCCCGGACCGCCGGGGCCGCCGAGCGAACCCCCGAGCCCGTCCGGGCCGAGGGACGAGACGAGCTGCGTCGGCACATAACCACCCGCCGGAGTACCCGGCGCACCAGGCGCGGACGGCGGCGGAGGCGTGCTGCCCGGTCGGGCACCCGGCGTACCGGGGGTGCCGGGCGGAGCCGGAGGCGGAGGCGTGCTCGGCCCACCGCCCCTGCCGCCCCGACGCGGAGGCGGCGCCGCCTTGCTCGTGGCGGCGTCGGCGATGTCACCGGCGTTGGGCGCGAGCGAACGCCCCTGCGGCGTACCAGGACCCTGCGGGGCGCCCTGCGGATACCCGTACGAGGGCGCACCCGGCGGCGGGGTACCGGGACCCTGCGGGTACCCGTACGAAGGCGCACCCGGCGGTGGCGTACCCGGCCCGCCCGGCGCCCCCGAGTCGGGGCCGTCGCCGGGCCCGCCGATGGCCGGCGCCACCGTCGTACGCGGAAGCTGGCTGCCCCCGGACATCAGCGCCGTCTTGGCGTCCGGCGGCGCGGAGGGCGTCGGGTTGTCGTCCTCGCCGTTCACCTCGGACAGCTGCTGCGCGAACACCGTCTCCGGCAGCGGTACCGAACGGTCCTCCTCCGCGTCGGCGTTGGTGTCCGTCCCGGCCCACGGAGTCGCCCCCGCGGGCACACCCGGCACCGCGTCGTGCGGCTCGGCGTCCCTCGGCGGCACCGCGTCCCGCACCTCGTCCTCCGCCGAAGCGGCGGCCGGCCACGGCGTGGCATCGGCCGGAACCCCGGACCCGAAGGAACCACCGGAGCCGCCGGACATGGGCGCGGCGGGCGAAGCGCCCGCACCCGGCAGCGTCTCGGGCATCGGACCAGCGCCCCCGGGCAGCCCGTTGGCACCCGAGGACCCCGCGTCGGCCGCCGCCGGACGAGACCCGGCACCATCGGACGCACCGGAACCAGCGCCCGTACCCGCGCCCGAGGTGGCGGCCCCCGACCGCCGGTCCGGAATCCCCATCCTGTCCGCCGCGTCCTGCAACCACTCCGGCGGAGTCAGCAGGAACGACGTCTGATTGAGGTCCACCCGGGCCGGAGGGGCCGCAGGCGCCACCGGAGCCGCGTCCGGACGGGCGTACTCCTCCTCATAGCGGCGGATCACCTCACCCACCGGCAGCGACGGCCACAACGTGGCCTCCCCGCTGTCCCGCGCGATGACCAGCCGCTGCGCGCCGCCGTCGGAACGCGGACCGTCCGCGCGGTCCTCCGCCCACACCACGAACCCGAGTTCGAACTCCCGCACCCGCACCTCACGGTGCTGGTAACCGGGAACGTCCCCGTTGATCCACTCCTCGGCACGCTCCTGCGCCTGAGCGAACGTCACCATCGAAAACTCACTCCCCCGCCGAAGACGTCACGGCGCCCGCGGCCACCGGTACGGCGCGCGCGAAGCCACCGTCCACCATCAGGTTGGCCACCGTCTCCAGTTCCGGCGGATTGCCCGCCAGCCGGGACAGAAACGCGTCGAAATCCTCACCCGCGGGGCGCAGCAACCGCTCCACCCGCTCGGCCGGCGGCCACGACGGATCGACGTCACGGGCGTCGTCGTACGCGCAGAACCACACCGACCCGATCCGGTCGCCCTTCACCTTCACCGCGAGCAGCCCACCCTGTGCGAACGCGACGCCCAGATAGTCCTTGGTGAGATGGTCCCGCAGACACTTGTTGACATAGACGAGATCGTTGACGGCGGCCTCGTCGCGCACCGTGAAGAACGGCTGGTCGACCAGCAGCCCCAACTCCGCGTCCAGCGCCGCCCCGACGGGAGCACAGCCGCCCGCCGCCTTCAGAAACGACCGGTACGCACCCGGCAACCGGTACCCGAGGTCCTCCTCGACCCCCTGCACCTGCGACTCGGTCACCGCCACCGCCGACGACTTCGGCAGCCCGAAATGCGCCGGCCGCGTCTCCTGCAACGGCCGCGTGCCCCGCTTGTTCTGATCCACGCGCGCCGTCGCGATACCACCGTGATGCCGCAGCAACGCCTTCACCTCGACCGGCACCAGCTCCAGCCGCCGACTGCCCACCACGTGATGCCACGTCCACCCGTGCGGCGTCGCCACAGCCGGAATCGTGTCCCACAACTCATGCCCGGTGGCCGCCAGCGCCGCGTTCGCCGACACATAGTCCGTCAACCGCAGCTCATCGACACCGAACCCCTCCGGAGGATCCGCGATCTCCGCCGCCGCACGCGCATAGGGCGAGAAGTCCGGATACCCGTGCGCGTCAACACGGACACCCCTCGGATGACGCGCGGCCCGAACCGGGTCCGGAAACTGCACGACCTGCCCGGCATAGGCCGCGTTCGGCGGCGCGGCTTGCTGCCCGAGCCGACCTGTCGTCATGGCGGTAGCCCCCTGCGGCGTTCTGTGTGAACTGTTCTGGCTGTTGGGCGAACTGTTCTGGCTGTTCTTGGCTGTTCTTGGCTTGTCTTGGCTTTTTTAGCTGTACCGGCTGCACCGGCCGGCCGTGAAAAGGCCCGCGTACGACCCGTTCCGACGGCCCCGACCCGCCCCGGCCCCCCTCTCGAAACGCTCTCCCACAAGCCCTCGATCACGGAACCGCACGGGTCGCGGTTGTCGACAGCCTATGCGGTACGGCGACACCGGTCACCGGGCCTCCGCTACCGTGACCAGCCGTCACACGACCCTCACGCAGCGCCGAAGACCGGGCGTGTCGCACTGCCCCAGCTTCCACACCAGCCACACCGTTTGGCACTCTGTGTCCGCTGACGGGGGATGTAACAGGAGGGGATGACGACCATGAGCGCGACGCAGGCGGGACCCACGGGAGACCCCCGCATCGGCTGGAGCACCGCCGAACAGCCCCACACCCCCACCCTCCTCCACCGCCGCGACGGCATCCTGCCCACCGTCGCCGCCGCCCTCTCCGTACGCGGCGAGACCCTCACCGGCACCGCCGCCCGCGGCGACCAGCCACCCCCACTGCACCCCCTCGTACAGGAGTTCCTCGACTCCCTCGCCACCGCACAGCGCGACCGCTTCACCGGCCGCTGCGCCGAGGCCATCCTCATCTCCCGCCACATCACCACCGCCGACGCCGCCCGCAGCAAGCGCGCCTCCCGCAGACCCATGACCAACGGCGAGGCCCGCAAAGCCCTCAAGCAGGCCAAACTCACCACCCGCCACATCCGCGAGGACGGCGACCCCCTCCACGGCGGCTTCGCCACCCCCTGCCGCTCCTGCACCGCCCTCAGCGCCCACTTCGGCGTACGCATCGTGAACCCGGCCGAGGACACATCGTGAGCCCCGCCGACACGAACCCACCGGGAAACCGACCCGGCGACGGCCCCCGGAGCAACCGAACAGCCCTTCAGCACCGTCTCTGAAGGACCACCCCGGAAATCCGGACATCACAAAACCCGCCCCAGGGCCACAGAATCACCTGGTACGGATCACACGGACAACACCGATCACCCGGTACACCGACGTCCGCCGTACCACGCACCGACGAACCCCCGACGAACAAAGGGCAGATGCACACCGACCGCACCTCGACCACGCGCTTCTCCGTACCCGTCGACGCCGCCCTGCGCGCCGCCGGCTGGCAGCCCGGACGCTGGGACATAAAGCAGGCCGAGATCTGGGCCGACACCCTGCGCGAGCACACCTCGCCCGCAGGCCACCGGCACGCCGTCTTCCCGGCCGCCGTCGAAGCGTGGGCCGAGTTCGGCGGCCTCCGCCTCAACGCACAGGGGCCCGGCCGCCAACTCGCCCCCGCCGACCTCCACCTCGACCCCCTGCACGGCCTCCACATGGCCCGCACCCTCGGCGACCTCGGCCGCGCCCTCGACACCGAGGTCTGCCCCCTCGGCCACGAAACCGCCACCCGAGCCCTGTTGGCCGTCGACACCGACGGCCGCGCCTACGCCCTCGACCACACCGGCGACTGGTACCTGGGCCCCAC
This sequence comes from Streptomyces ipomoeae 91-03, assembly GCF_000317595.1. Classification (GTDB taxonomy): domain Bacteria; phylum Actinomycetota; class Actinomycetes; order Streptomycetales; family Streptomycetaceae; genus Streptomyces; species Streptomyces ipomoeae. The sequence goes on from NZ_AEJC01000005.1 coordinate 12,051, forward strand.
CATCGACGCGGCCCTCACAACCCTGCTCACCGGCACCGCCCCCACCCGCCTGACAGCAGGCTGAGCCCCCGGCGGCACCCTGTCAGCGCCGGTACGCGAATCCCACCCCCGCCCAGCAGAAGCCGCCGGGTGCCCCACACATCCGCCCAGCCCCAGCCCCAGCCCCAGCCCCAGCCCCAAGCAAACCCCTACGCCGCCGGAATCACCGCCGACACCCGAAACCCCCCGGCCTCCGTGGGCCCGGACACGAACACACCCCCCAGCTGAGCCACCCGCTCCTTCATGCCGAGCAACCCGTTCCCCCCACTCGGCAACCGCGCGGCCCCCGCCACCCCCGGCTCCGGCGGCGGCCCGTTCTCCACCTGCATCGCGATCTCCGCCGCCCGATGCGCCAGCCGCACATGCGTCTTCGCCCCCGCCGCATGCTTGTGAACGTTCGTCAACGCCTCCTGCACCACCCGGTACGCCGTCTGCTCCACCTCGGCCGCATACACCCGCACCTCCCCCTCCACCGACAACTCGACAACCATCCCCGCAGCCGCCGACTGCCCCACCAACTCCTCCAACTCCGCCAACCGAGGCCCCTCCCCCGCCTCCTCCTCCGCCCGCGAAGCCGCCGCAGCCGCAGCCACCCCCACCGCGGCCAACGGCACCGACGCCGGCTCCCGCACCACCGACGACAACCCCTCCCCCGACCGCAACACCCCGAGCATCTCCCGCAACTCGGTCAACGCCTGCCGCCCCATGTCCCCCACGAGCACCGCGTTCTTGACGGCCTTCTCCGGATCCTTCCGCGCCACCGCCTGCAAGGCGGCAGCATGAACGACCATCAACGACACCCGATGCGCGACCACGTCATGCATCTCCCGCGCGATACGAGTCCGCTCCTCCCCCCGAGCCCACTCCGCCCGCTCCTCCGCCCGCTCCGCGAGCAACTGAAGCTCCCGCTCCAGCGAGTCCGCCCGCTCCCGCAGACTCTCCATCAACCGCCGCCGCGCCCCCACGTACAACCCGAGCAACACCGGCGGCGCGGTCAGCCCGATCGCCACCGCCAACGACACGAACGGCGCGAACCACTCCCCGCTGACCCCCGCGTCCCCGCTCACCTCGCTCTGCGTCGTCTGCACGAACCAGACGATGAACACGCCACAGAACGCCATCCCCGACAGCGCCCCTATGATCCGCCGCGGCGCCTCCGACGCCGCCAGCGTGTACAGCCCGACGAGCCCCATCAGATACCCCATCTGAGCGGGCGCGACAGCGACAAAGACCAGGACGACGGCGACGGGCCACATCCGCCGCACCAGCAACACCGACCCGGCGGCGGCCCCGAAGACAACCCCCACCCCCACCGGCAACCCGGCGCTGCCCGCGAACTGCTCCCCCTGCACCGCGCACTCGACCGCCGACACCAGCGCCAGCCCACCGTCCAGCAGGGCTCCACGCCACCGCTCCCACCACCACGGCCCGGCCCTCTCCTCCGCCTCGGCCCCGGTGCGGTGTTCCCCCATCGTGGTCATGACCCAAGCCTACGTTCGAGCGCCCTCGCTTTTCCGGCGAGTTTCTTGTACTGGCCTACACCACACCCCGCATTCGAACAGAAGCGAAACCACCCGGTATCCCTCGAACTGCTGAATCGCCCACCGTTCGACTCCGGAACCCCACATTCCGCCCAGACGGTATGCCCATGGCACACGCACACAGCAAGTACGCCGACTTCGAGGGCCTGCGGGAGCGGGCGATCACCTTGCGGCGAGCCGGCCTCAGCCTCCGGCAGATCAGAGACGAGCTCGGCGTCCACAACAACGAAACCCTTCAGCGCCTCGTCGAGGGTGAACCACCTCCGGAATGGACGAAGCGCCCCAGGGCGAAGGACGACCTCCGCAAGAAAGCACGCGAGCTACGCCGCCAGGGTTGGACGTACAACCAGATCCAGGCAGAACTGGGCTGCTCGAAGAGTTCTGTCTCACTGTGGGTGCGGGACCTGCCCACACCGGAGCCACGATGCACACCCGAGGAGCAACGGGCACGGATGAACGCGGGGCTCGCACGGCTGCGCGCCGAGCAGGATCGCGAGCGCCAGGCAGTCAAACAGGCTGCAGCCGCAGAGGTTGGCGAACTCTCTGATCGCGAGCTGTTTCTCGTCGGCGTCGGCCTCTACTGGGCTGAGGGCTCCAAGGACAAGCCTTACCGCCGCACCGAGGTTTTGCAGTTCATCAACAGCGACCCCAACGTGATCAAGCTCTTCCTGCGCTGGCTGGAGCTGCTCGATGTAGCACGGGATCGCCTGACCCTTCGAGTCAGCATCCACGAGTCCGCAGACACGGAGGCTGCCGAGCGGTACTGGGCAGACATCACAGGCGTCGATCCATCAGCATTCAGCAAGGCCACCCTGAAGAAGCACAACCCGCGCACGGTCCGCAAGAACACCAACGAGGCCTATCACGGCTGCCTCGTGATCTATGTCCGACAGAGCGCTGACCTATACCGTCGCATGGAGGGCGCTTGGTACGGCATAGTAGGGGCTGCACCTGAAGCCGATCTAGAGATTCGGACATAGGGAGCAAACCATCCCGGGTCGTCTAATGGTAGGACAAAGAGTTTTGGTCTCTTGAATGAGGGTTCGATTCCTTCCCCGGGAGCCCCAGCACACAAAACCTCGGTTCGGGTCCTGACCCCCACAAGGCGGGTCAGGACCCGCTCACATTCCCCCTCACAACCCCCCGGTATCCTGCGGATGTCCACACCCCACCCATCCACAGCCGAAGGGCATCCCCGTGAGCGCAACCCGCCCGGCAGCCGTCGTCGTACTCGCAGCGGGTGAGGGCACCCGTATGAAGTCGGCCACACCCAAGGTTCTGCACAGCATCTGTGGCCGCTCTCTCGTCGGTCACGTACTCGCCGCCGCGCGGGAGCTTGAGCCGGAGAACCTGGTCGTGGTCGTGGGGCACGCCCGCGAGAAGGTCGCCGCGCATCTCGCCGAGATCGACCCCGGCGTCCGTACGGCGATCCAGGCGGAGCAGAACGGCACCGGGCACGCCGTACGCATGGCCCTCGAAGAACTCGGCGGCACCGTCGACGGGACGGTCGTGGTCGTCTGCGGCGACACCCCGCTGCTCACCGGCGCCACCCTCCGGGCCCTCGCCGCCACCCACACGGCCGACGGCAACGCGGTCACCGTGCTGACCGCCGAGGTCCCGGACGCCACCGGCTACGGCCGTATCGTGCGCGACGGCGCCTCGGGGGCCGTCACCGCGATCGTGGAGCACAAGGACGCCTCCGAGTCGCAGCGCGCGATCCGTGAGATCAACTCCGGGGTGTTCGCGTTCGACGGCCAGCTGCTCGCGGACGCGCTCGGGAAGGTCAGGACGGACAACTCCCAGGGCGAGGAGTACCTGACGGACGTCCTCGGCATCCTGCGTGAGGCCGGGCACCGGGTCGGCGCCTCCGTGGCCGGCGACCACCGGGAGATCGCCGGGATCAACAACCGCGTGCAGTTGGCGGAAGCCCGTCGCATCCTCAACGACCGGCTGCTGACCGAGGCCATGCTGGCCGGTGTGACCGTCGTGGACCCGGCCACCACGTGGGTGGATGTGACCGTGACCTTCGAGCAGGACGCGGTCGTCCACCCCGGCACCCAGCTCCTCGGCGCCACGCACCTCGGCGAGGGCGCGGAGGTCGGTCCGAACTCGCGGCTGAAGGACACGAGGGTCGGGGCCGGTGCGCGGGTCGACAACGCCGTGGCCGACAGCGCCGAGATCGGTCCGCAGGCGGCCGTCGGGCCGTACGCGTATCTCCGTCCCGGTACCCGTCTGGGGCTGAAGGCCAAGATCGGTACGTACGTCGAGACCAAGAACGCGAACATCGGCGAGGGTACGAAGGTGCCGCACCTGTCCTACGTCGGTGACGCGACGATCGGTGAGTACACCAACATCGGCGCGGCGAGCGTGTTCGTGAACTACGACGGCGAGCAGAAGCACCACACCACCGTGGGGTCGCACTGCAAGACAGGTTCGGACAACATGTTTGTGGCGCCTGTCACGGTTGGGGACGGTGCGTACACCGCTGCCGGATCGGTGATCACGAAGGATGTGCCGCCCGGTTCGTTGGCCGTGGCCCGTGGCCAGCAGCGGAATATCGAGGGTTGGGTGGCTCGTAAGCGTCCGGGGAGCGCGGCGGCGAAGGCGGCCGAGGTGGCTTCCCGGGAGGCGGAGAGCGAAAGCTGACTGGAAACGGGTGCGTCGGGGACGGCGTACCGTGATAAGTGCACACCCGCACCCCAGCTGAGTGGCTGTCGCGCGCCCAGCTGAGAAACCTCTGAGGAGACAGTGCTGTGACCGGGATCAAGACGACCGGCGAGAAGAAGTTGATGTTCTTCTCCGGCCGCGCACACCCCGAGCTTGCCAAGGAGGTCGCCCAGCAGCTGGATGTCGGGGTCGTCCCGACGAAGGCGTTCGACTTCGCCAATGGTGAGATCTATGTCCGTTACGAGGAGTCGGCTCGTGGTGCGGACTGTTTTGTGATCCAGAGCCACACGGCTCCGATCAACCAGTGGGTCATGGAGCAGTTGATCATGATCGACGCGTTGAAGCGTGCGTCGGCCCGCTCCATCACCGTGATCGTGCCGTTCTACGGTTACGCGCGGCAGGACAAGAAGCACCGTGGGCGTGAACCGATTTCGGCGCGTCTGGTCGCCGATCTGATGAAGACGGCGGGTGCGGACCGGATTCTGGCCGTGGATCTGCACACGGACCAGATTCAGGGGTTCTTCGACGGTCCTGTCGACCATCTGTTCGCGTTGCCGCTGCTGGCGGACTATGTGGGCGACAAGGTGGACCGCGAGAAGCTCACGGTCGTCTCTCCGGACGCGGGTCGTGTGCGGGTGGCCGACCGCTGGTGCGACCGGCTGGGCGCTCCGCTGGCCATTGTGCACAAGCGTCGTGACAAGGATGTGGCGAACCAGGTCACCGTGCATGAGGTCGTCGGTGATGTGAAGGGCCGGATCTGTGTTCTGGTCGATGACATGATCGACACGGGTGGGACGATCTGTGCCGCTGCCGATGCGCTGTTCGCGCATGGTGCGGAGGATGTGATCGTGACGGCGACGCATGGTGTGCTGTCGGGTCCGGCGGCGGACCGGTTGAAGAACTCGCGGGTGAGTGAGTTCGTGTTCACGAACACGCTGCCGACGCCGGGTGAGCTGAGTGGTGATCTGGACAAGATCACGGTGCTGTCGATCGCGCCGACGATCGCGAGTGCGGTGCGTGAGGTGTTCGAGGACGGTTCGGTGACGAGTCTGTTCGACGAGCAGTAGAGGTAGAGATCGTTTTGGGTAGGGCCTCCCTGTCCGAGTAGACTGCTGCAGTTGCTCGGCGAGGGAGGCCGTTCCCGTTCGAGGGTTCGGCGGTCCGTTATCGACGCGCTCTTCGTAGCAGGCCGTTCGTGGCCGGGTGACCCCGTCCCTTCTACCTCTACGAGGAGTGATCATGTCCGAGGTGAAGCTCGCCGCGTCGACGCGTACCGAGTTCGGCAAGGGTGCCGCCCGTCGTATCCGTCGTGACGCCAAGGTTCCCGGTGTTCTGTACGGTCACGGTTCCGACCCGCTGCACCTGACCCTGCCGGGTCACGACCTGCTGCTCGCGCTGCGTACGCCGAATGTCCTGATCTCTCTGGACATCGACGGCAAGACCACGGAGCTGGCCATTCCGAAGGCTGTGCAGCGTGACCCGCTGAAGGGTTTCCTGGAGCACGTCGACCTTCTGATCGTGAAGAAGGGCGAGAAGGTCAACGTCGAGATTCCGGTGCACACCGAGGGTGAGCTGGCGCCGGGTGGCAACCTGCTGGAGCACGTGCTGAACGCGCTTCCGGTCGAGGCCGAGGCCACGCACATCCCGGAGTCCGTGAGCGTCTCCGTCGAGGGCCTGGAGGCCGGTGCGTCGGTCCTCGCGAAGGACATCACGCTGCCGAAGGGTGTCAGCCTGGCCGTCGAGGACGACGCGGTCGTTCTGCAGGTCCTGGCCGCGCAGGCGGAGGAGCCGTCCGAGGGGGGCGCCGAGGGCGAAGCGGTCGCCGAGGCCTGACCTGCGGTTCAGCCGTAGCAGACTGTCAGCCGCCGTTCCCTTTCCGGGGGCGGCGGCTGCCGCATAAGGAGACATGCACGTGACGACCGACGCCACCGTCCCCTGGCTCATCGCCGGGCTCGGTAATCCGGGGCCCGAGTACGCCATGAATCGGCACAACGTCGGGTTCATGGTGGTCGATCTGTTGGCCGAGCGGATCGGGGGGAGGTTCAAGCGGGCCGGGAAGGCTCAGGCGCAGGTCGTGGAGGGGCGGATCGGGCCGCCGGGGCCGGGGAATCGGCGCGTGATTCTCGCGAAGCCGATGTCGTACATGAATCTCTCGGGCGGTCCTGTGAACGCTCTGCGGGACTTCTACAAGGTGCCGGTGGCGAACATCGTGGCGATTCACGACGAGCTGGACATCGACTACGGGACGCTGCGGCTGAAGCTCGGTGGTGGTGACAACGGTCACAACGGGCTGAAGTCGATGACGAAGGCGATGGGGTCGGACTATCACCGGGTGCGGTTCGGGATCGGGCGTCCACCTGGTCGTATGCCGGTCGCGGACTTCGTGCTGAAGGATTTCTCCTCCGCCGAGCGCAAGGAGCTGGACTACTTCGTGGACCGGGCCGCGGACGCCGTGGAGTGCCTGGTCATCGAGGGGTTGGAGCGGGCGCAGGGGACGTACAACTCCTGAGGCGGCCGGTGGGCGATCACTGCGGCGGTCGTACGGCGTGTTGTGGGTGGTCGTGGCCTGCGAGGGTTGACCGACCGCAGTGGCATGGCCAATGATCCCGGCCATGCCTGCGACCTCTGCCACCGCTCCCCGCTCGCGGCGTGCCCGTGCGGCGCGCGGCAAGGGCGGTGGTGCGTCGAGCGCGTTGCGGTACGGGCGGCTCGGGGCGACGGGTGTGGTCGCGCTGTTGATCCTGGTCGCGGGGGTGTGGGGGTCCTGGGGTACCGCTCAGCACGTGATGCTGAGCAAGGGGCGCGAGAAGGGGACGATGACCGTCTCGCGGTGTGACGAGAAGACGTGTTGGGGGCCGTACGCCCCGGTGTCGACGGGTTCGACGGCGCGGGAGCGGGTCGATATCGAGCGGTCCGTGGCGGTGGAGCCCGGCAAGACGTATTCCGTGGTCGTGAAGCCGGGCAGCAGTGATGTCGTGCGGACGGGTCCGGCGGGTCTGCTGCACGCCTGGGTGCCCTTCGGTGGTGCCCTGCTGCTGGCGTCGGTGGTGGTGGCGGGCGGTCTGCGTATGACCCGCTCGGCGTGGGTGTTGGGCGGGGCGGGGCTCGCTCTGATCACGGCGGCTTGGGTGGCGCTCTGAGCCGGGTGCTT
>NZ_AEJC01000006.1 GCF_000317595.1 Streptomyces ipomoeae 91-03
GCCCGGGGTGTGGGGGGTTTGACCTTTCTGTGTTTCTCTACGCGACGGGCTTGACGCACCGGCACGGCCCCTTCCGCCGTCTTGCGGCCGGACCGCCGTTCCCATGACCGTGCCGGGTGTGGGCAGTCGTGCCCGTCCTTGGTGCGGGCAGTCGTGGCGCTCATCTACGCCGGGTGACCAGGAGCGTTGTTGCTCTTCGGCCGGTTCGGGGTGGGCGGTGGATCAGGCGATGGTCAGTAGCGTTGTCGCGTCGGTGCTGTACTTGGTTATTTCCTCGGGCGTGAAGTCTCGGTGTTCGGGGAAGCCCAGGCCCACTACGGCGATGAGCTTGGTGTCGTCGTCGGGAGCGAAGACGGGGAGGGTGAGGGAGCCCTTGGAGCCGGCGGCTCGGCCGCCGGGGACGGCTACGCCGGTGGTGTCGCTCTGGAAGTCGGAGATGGCGACGGCCTCGCGGCGCCGGGCGGCCGTGCCGGCTATGCCCTTGCCGATGGGGATGATCGCGGTGCCGTTGCGTACGGAGACCGGAAGGTTGTACGAGGCGACGAGGACGATCTCACCCTCTTCGGCGGGCTCGGAGAGGTGGACGGAGCCGACGAAACCGCCGTTCCGCTCGACGAACTCGGCGAGCCACTCGTCGACTTCGGGGCGGGCGTTCTTCAGTACGGTCTCGTTCAGGGCTTCGGAGTTCATGTGGGGGGTGGGCTCCTCGTGCTGTGATCGTGCTGTGTGCGGACGCGCTGTCGTGCGGCGCTTCCTTGAGCAACATCAATACCTCAAGCTCTTGAATGTTCATACACTTATTCGCGTAGACATCCTGTGATGATCGCGGCGCTTCACAAAGGAGTGGGGACAGTCGGCTCACAGCCCGCCGTGAACACCTGGGGGATTCGGAGCACAGCCGAGCCGGGGGACCGTATGCCGCACGACAGCCACCAGTGGGCCAACTCGTTTCCGTGGAGCCTCACGTACAGCTGGGGGCATACCGGGCTCACCGTCGACTTCGACCTGAGCGGAGACGTCCCGCGACTGTTGTGCGTACGGCGTCCCGGTGATCCCGAACCCGGGCCGGAGGAGGCCAAGTCGGAACCCTCGCTACCGTTGGTCGACCTGGTGCTGCTCGGCGACGGCACCGGCTGGTCGGGGCCGCGTTTCGCGGGCACGGCGCTCGGGCGGCGGCTGAGATACCGCGCGCACCATTCCACGTACGGCGACGGTTGGCATCGGCTGACGTTCGAGCTGCGGGATCCGGGGAGTGGGTTGACCGTGTTCGCCGACTACGCCTCCCCGGACGGGGTCTCGGTGCTGAGATCCAGGGTCCGGGTGCGCAATGACGGTGGGGAATCGGTCATCTTGCGTTCGGTGCGGAGTCTGCTCGTCGGGGGATTTCCTTCGCCCGACGAGCTGTTCGTGTTCACGGCTCGCAATGACTGGGGCGCCGAGTGCCGTTGGGGCGTGGAGCCGCTCCGGGATTCCGTGCCCGACATCAATCGGGAGGCGCACGGGCACACCGGGCACGCGGCCAAGCGCCTCGCCGGGCACGGTAGTTGGCCGACGGACGGGCATCTGGCGATGGGCGCGCTGCAGCACCGTACGGACTCGCGCAGTTGGGTGTGGCAGATCGAGTCGGCGTCGAGTTGGGTCTGGGAGGCCGGTGAGTCGGGGGGACGGACGTGTCTCGCGCTCGGCGGACCGACCCATGACGAGCATCAGTGGCGTCAAGTGCTGGAGCCGGGTGGGGAGTTCGCGAGTGAGTGGGTCGCTCTGGCCCTCGGTACGTGCTTCGACGGGGCGGTGGCCGCGCTCACCTCGTATCGGCGGGTTGTCCGTCGTCCGCACGAGGATCACGAGCGGCTTCCGGTCGTCTTCAACGACTACATGAACACGTTGATGGGCGACCCTACGGCGGAGAAGCTGCTGCCCCTGATCGACGCCGCGGCGGACGTGGGTGCGGAGTACTTCTGTGTGGACGCCGGGTGGTACGATGAGGGGGACGGGGGGTGGTGGGACAGCGTCGGGGAGTGGTTGCCATCCGCTCGGCGGTTTCCCGGCGACGGCGACGAGCCTGGTGTGGGTGGTCTCCGGGTCGTGCTCGATCGGATCCGGGAGCGGGGGATGGTGCCCGGGTTGTGGCTGGAGCCGGAGGTCGTCGGGGTGCGCAGTCCGCTTGCCCGGGAGCTGCCGGACGAGGCCTTCCTGCGGTACGCGGACGGGACCCGGGTGACCGAACAGGGCCGTCATCAGCTGGACCTGACCCATCCGGCGGCCCGGACGCACCTCGACAAGACGGTCGACCGGATCGTCGGCGAGTGGGGTGTGGGCTATCTGAAGCTCGACTACAACATCACGACCTCCGTGCCGGGGCACCTCGCGCACGCCCGGGCCTGGCTGTCCTGGTTGTCGTCGGTGCTCGACCGTCATCCCGGGCTGGTCGTCGAGAACTGCGCCTCCGGCGGTATGCGCATGGACGGCGCCTCCCTCGCCGTGGCCCAGCTCCAGTCCACGTCCGACCAACAGGACCCCCTGCGCTACCCACCCATCGCCGCCTCCGCCCCCACCGCCGTCCCACCCGAGCAGAGCGCCGTCTGGGCCTACCCCCAGCCCACCTACACGGACGCGGAGATCGCCTTCACCCTCGGCTCCGCCCTGCTCGGCCGCATCCACCTCTCCGGCCATCTGGACCGGATGACGGACCGGCAGAGGGGGTTGGTGCGGGATGCCTTGGACACCTACAAGTCGATCCGGCCCGACCTGCGCTCCTCCGTCCCCTTCTGGCCCCTCGGCCTGCCCGGCTGGACCGATGACTGGGTGGTATCGGGGCTGCGGCAGCCGGGTGTGGATGGGGAGGGCGCGGTGTACATCACCGTGTGGCGGCGGGGTGGCGACGACGCCGAACGGTCGTTCCCGATCCCGCATTTGGGGGGTGGGGAGGCTGGTGGCCGTGGGCGTGAGGTGCGAGTGGAGGTGCTGCATCCGCGACGGCCGGGTGCGGGGCCGTCCGGTACGGCGGAGACCGCGGAGGGGGTTGGTGCGACGGGGGCGACAGGTTCGGCGGAGTGGGACGGTTCCGAGCTGCGGGTGAGGTTGCCCGAAGCCCCGGCGATCCTGTTGCTACGCCTGACCGCGTTCCCCGCTCCCCTCAGGGGCGCGGGGAACGGCGCGACCAGCCACACCGGCCCTGCCGCACGCAGTGCCTAGACACGGGCCCGCCAATCCCCACCCCCGATCAGCTTCCCCCCTGCCCGCAGCCGGACGGCGACGGCCGGGGCGGCGATGTACACCCAGGCCCGTACGGGCGTGTCGTCGCTGAGGACGGCCGTGCGTTCGACTCGCTCGTAGAGGTTGGCCGGGTCGCCCGGCGCGTAGTCCTCCAGCCGGTCGAGGGCGCGCAGCAGTTCCTCGTACTCCTCGGCCCGCGCGGTGACCAGTTCCCCGCTCACCACCGCCTCTCCCCCACCGGGCCCCGCCTCCGCCCCGCCCGCTTCCGACCGCCCGCTGTGCTCCACCGCATACGGATACCCGGGCCCGTCGTACAGGACCACCCCGCGCATCCGCGCGGGCACCTCGGCGCTCGTGCGGCCCCGGAGGAAGACGTCGTGGTTGGGTTCGCCGGGGCGGAGGGTGCCGTAGACGAAGAAGGGGAGCACTTGTTCTCGCATCCTTTCCGGTCGTGCCGCGCGGCGGCGAGACGCGGCGGACCCCGGAGGGACCTTCGCGGAAACGATTCTCACCCCTCACACGGCTCCCACCACAGGCACTCTGGACACGACCTGTCATGCTCACTTAAATCTGCCGGACATCAGTGGTCGTCCAACCACCGTCCCTGGGAGACAGATGAGCCGGATACGGCATCTCCGAAGCCCGCACACCGCCCTCCGACGCCCGCGCTTCGCCCGAAGCCCGCGCCTCGCCGCCACCGGCACCGCCGCCGCGGCAGCCGCCCTGCTGGCGGCGGCACTCACCCCGACCGCGCAGGCGGCCGACAGGCCGACCCGGAGCGCGGCGATCGCGAACGCCGCCGAGGTGCTGCGGGAGCGGGCCGCGAGTCTGGGGCTGACCTCCGCGCAGGACACGGCCGTGCGGGACGTGATCGTGGACGCGGACGGGGCGCAGCACGTCCGCTACGACCGGACGTACCGCCAACTCCCCGTACTGGGCGGCGACTTCGTCGTCCATCTGGCTCCCGACGGCGGGTATCGGAGTGCCGACCGGGCCACGGTCCGCGAGATCACCGTCCCCACGATCGTCCCGGCCGTCAAGGCGCCCAAGGCGGCCGACATCGCGGCCGGCGCGCTGCGTGCCGCGAACGTCGGGGAGACACTGCGCCAGGTGACGTCCAAGCCGCGGCTGGTCGTGGATGCCCTGCACGGCGCTCCGAAGCTGGCCTGGCAGACGAATGTGGTGGCGCAGGACGGCGCCGGCAACCCGGTCGCCCGTACGGTCGTCACCGACGCCGCCACGGGGAAGCAGATCGACGCGTGGGACGCGTTGGAGACCGCGAGCGGGGACGGCCGGTCGCTCTACGGCGGCACGGTTCCGCTGGAGACGACCCTGTCCGGGGCGACGTACCAGCTCAAGGACCCGACCCGCGGCAACACGTACACCGGTGACGCCGCGAACCAGACGGACCTCTGTTTCCTCGGCATCTGCATCCGCCGTGCCCCGTCGACCGTCTTCACGGACGCCGACAACCACTGGGGCACGGGCGCGACCGCCGACCGCGCCACCGCGGCCGTCGACGCGCAGTACGGCACCGACACCACCTGGGACTACTACAAGAACGTCCACGGCCGCAACGGCATCGCCGGGGACGGGCGGGGCTCCTACAACCGCGTCCACTACGGCAGCAACTACAACAACGCCTTCTGGGACGACAGTTGCTTCTGCATGACGTACGGCGACGGTGACGGGACGACGTTCGGACCGCTGGTCTCGCTGGATGTGGCGGGCCACGAGATGTCCCACGGCGTCACCTCGGCGACGGCCGACCTGACGTACTCGGGTGAGTCCGGCGGCCTCAACGAGGCGACGTCCGACATCTTCGGCACGCTGGTCGAGTTCTACGCGGCCAATGCCTCCGACCCCGGTGACTGGCTGGTCGGCGAGAAGATCGTCCGGTCCGGCTTCGGTGAGCCCGCGCTCCGGTACATGGACCAGCCCAGCAAGGACGGCAACTCGGCCGACTGCTGGAGCGGTTCGGTCGGCAACCTCGACGTCCACTACTCGTCCGGCGTCGCCAACCACTTCGCCTATCTGCTGGCCGAGGGCAGCGGCACGAAGACCATCGGCGGCGTCCAGCACTCCAGCACCACGTGCGACGGCTCCACCGTGACCGGCATCGGCAAGGACAAGCTCGGCGCCGTCTGGTACCGCGCCCTGACCGTCTACATGACCTCGTCCACGAACTACGCGGGCGCCCGCACGGCGACCCTGAACGCGGCCCGCGACCTCTACGGCTCGGGAAGCACCGAGTACAACGCGGTGGCGGCGGCCTGGAGCGCGGTCTCCGTGGGCTGACGTGCCCGAGCCCGAGAGTCGTGGGCTCCGGTAATTCCGTGGCTGTGGGGCGGCGGGCGTGGCTACGCTCCGCGGCTGTCCCCACAGCCACGGGACGCGCGGAGCCCCACCCCCGAAACATAGGGAGATCCATGTCGCCCGACGGGAAGCTGCACGCCGACGAGTTCGACATCGACGAGGCGCTTGTCGCGTGGTTGATCGCGGACCAGTTTCCCGAGCGGTCGGGTCTGCCGCTCGGGAAGGGGCGGCCCGGACAGGGGTGGGCGTTGGGCTTCGGGCTGGTGGCCGTGCACTACTACCGGGACAAGGGGCATGTGCTGGCCGAGGTGGGTGCTCGGGCCGTGGGTGAGGTTCTCGCGGAGTACGGGGACGGGTTCGGGACCGTTTCGACCGGCGCCGGCTTGACGAACCCGACCGGCGCCGGCGCGACGGGCACCCCGCTCCGGTGACCGTCGGACCCAACCCCCGGGGACCGGATCCCGCCGAGCACACCCCGGAGCGGCCGAGCGGCGGCGAACGGTCGATCAGGAGCGAGGGCGACATAGGTGTCGCCATCACCGGTGACATCGCCGTCAATATGTTCTTCGCCAGAAGGGCTCCCGCCGACGAAACGCTGGGGAGGCTGATCGACCGGCTCGTGCAGGCGGTTCGCGGCCCGCGTGGCTCCGTCGAGGTCGCACTGGCCGACAAGGCCGATCTGCTCGCGCAGCGCATCTACGGCCGCCTGCGGCGTGAGGAGGAACAGCAGCGGATATGGGATCGGGGTCCACTGCCCGTGCGCTGGCGGCCGGCGTCCGGGGAACCGGCCGAGGCGAACGGTGCTGCCCGGCTGGATCTGGCCGGCCCGCTGGACGCGTTCGAGGATGTCCGCAGGCGGGCCGAGTCCGGTTGGCTCATGGTCCTGGGACAGGCGGGCTCGGGGAAGTCCATTCTGATGGTGCGTTTCGCGCGGGAGCTGTTGGACGCGCGCAGGAAGGCGCCCGCCGACGCCGACAAAGGGCCCGTATCCGTGATCTTCAGTCTCGGGTCGTGGAATCCCGAGACCAGCTCGCTACGGGACTGGATGATCGACCAGTTGGAGCGGGACCACCTGGCTCTGGCCGACGTCGGCCCCGACGGGTCGACGTGGGCCGCGGCGCTGGTCGACGCGGACTACGTCCTGCCGATCCTGGACGGGTTCGACGAGATGGCCATGAGCCTGCGGAAATCCGCACTGCGGGCCTTCAACGCCAGCTCCCTGCCGTTGCTGGTGACCAGTCGCCGCGACGAACTCATGGATGCCGTGAAGAAAAGCGACGTCGCCCCCGCCGCCACCGGTATCGAACTGACCCACCTCACCCTGGACGACGTCGACCACTACCTGCGGCCCGCCGCCAAGACGTCCCTGTCCGACGGCACGGGCACGGACACCACCGCCGCGGCCGGGTGGGAGTACGTCCTGAACGAGTTGCGCCGCCATTCCCGGGCGCCGGAACCGGAAGCGGACCCGGCCTGCGCCCATCTCGCCGCCGTGCTGACGAGCCCGCTGATGGTCACCCTCGCCCGCGCCGTCTACGAATCCGGCGGCGAACCGGCGGAGTTGCTGGAGCACGAGAAGTTCAGCACGCGGAAGGACCTTGAACACCATCTCCTGGACAAGTTCGTCCCGACCGCCTACGCACGTTTCCTCAACGATCGGAATCGGTCCGCGGCGGAGCACCGGCGTTGGGACCCCGATCGTGCCCAGCACTGGCTCGGCCATCTCGCCGCGGATGTGAGACGACTCCGTACCCATGACATCGAGTGGTGGCGGCTCGGAACCAGCATGAGTCTCGCCGCGCGAATGCTCGCGATCGGGGTCGTATCGGGGCTCGCGGTCGCTCTCGTACAGGGGTTGACGATCGGGCTCGTGGCCGGGCCGGCGGGGTGGCTCAGGGAGGGAGTCGTCGAGGTTCCCCTGAACGCGCTGGGGATCGGGCTGACCTTCGGGCTGATGCACGGATTCGCCACGCGGCTCAAGGCCGGCAGCCCCGTGTTCGAGCCGTCGCGCATGCAGATCCGGCTCCGCGGCGGGACGAAGAAGGTGCGGGAGAACTTCCTTCCCAGAGTGCGCGGCGGGCTCGCGGGGGGCCTCGTGTTCGGAGTCGTGTTCGGCCTCGGTCTCGCGGTGTATGCCGTTCTCCACGGCTGTCGCGGGCTGGCTGTCGTGCTGGTTTTCGGGAACTGGCTCGTGGCCGGGATCGGACTCGGGCTCGGGGTGGGACTCACCCTCGCCCTCGGGGCCGGGCTGGAGGCCGTTGCCGTCATCGAGGAAGAACGTTCCGTCCGCCCGTTGAAGCTGCTGCACACGAACCGCACGACCGTACTCACTCAAATGCTCGCCGTCGGGCTCGTGATCGGGGTCGGTTTCGGCATCACGGTCTGGTTCTTCAACGGCCTCGTACCCGGCATCGCGTCCGGCATCGCGGCCGGGATCACGGTCGGGTTCGGCTTCTGCACCTTGACCGCTTGGGGCCGATGGGTGGTCCTGGTCCGCGTCTGGCTGCCACTGACAGGGCGGTTGCCGTCGGCAGTGCACGCCTTCCTGGACGACGCCCACCGGCGAGGGGTACTGCGCCAGGTCGGCCCCGTCTACCAGTTCCGCCACGCGCGGCTCCGGGATCACCTGAGCCAGGTCCACGGGGGCTACGACGAAGCCCGCGAGGGAACGGAGCCCGTACGGGGTCAGGAACCCGGGAGCGGGAGCGCGTCCGTGTAGCCGTTGGACGGGCGGTCGGTCTTCTCGACGGTGCGGACGTCCAGGGCGGCCCGGGCGCTCTTGGTGCCCAGGGTGCCTTCGGGGTGCCAGGTGCCGGTGATCGTGACCCAGGTGTCGGCGGGCGGGGACGGGGTGCCGTGGACGCGTACCTTCACGAACTGGGCGTCCGCCGCGCAGCAGCTGAAGATCGTACGGGTCAGATACCAGCCGCCGCCGGTGCCCTGCCTGTCGGGCGTGACGTAACCGGTCATCTCGATCTCACGTCCCTTGATCGCCTGCTCGCGGTCCTGCTGTACGCGGGTGGTGAAGTCGGTGAGGGTCATCGGGAGCGGTGACGTCTTGGGGAGCGGTTCGAAGTCGTCCTGTTCCTTGACGGCCATGACCTTGGCGTCCTCGCGGGCCGCCGTGTACGCGCCGATGGCCGGTGGGGCGTAGACGAGGAGGCTCAGGGCGGGGAGGAAGAGCAGCCAGGCCACGCGGGGTGGGGTGGAGTGGTCGTGGCTGTGGTCGTGGTCGTTGCCCGGCTCATGGGCGTGGGGTTCGCTGTCGGCTTCCTGCCCGCCGTCGTTTCCGGCACTCGTTCTCCACAGCGAACGGGCCTCCGCCGCCGCCAGGGCGAGCAGCAGTACCCCCGATGCGATCAGCAGGGGGCGCATGCCCGGTTTGACGTACGTGAGGTAGAGGTCGGTGAGGAGGGTCGCGTGGAGGAGGCCCAGGCCGCTGAGGAGCAGGAGCAGGGACTGCAGGGGGCGTTTCACAGCAGGACGGCTCCGATCAGGACGCTGCACAGGATGGCTACGAGGGTGGTCGCGGTGGAGAAGCGCATCGCGAAGGAGCGGCCGAAGGTGCCCGTCTGGAGGGCGATCAGCTTCAGGTCGACCATCGGGCCGACCACCATGAACGTCAGCCGGGCGAGGGGGGAGAAGCCGGACAGGGACGCGGCGACGAACGCGTCGGCCTCGGAGCACACGGAGAGGAGGATGGCGAGCGCGGCGAGGAACAGGACCGACAGCCAGGGTGAGTCGGCGACCGTGTCGAGTACGGTGCGCGGGACCGCCACGTTGAAGGTGGCCGCGGCCATGGCGCCGACGACCAGGAAGCCGCCCGCGTGCAGGAAGTCGTGCTGGAAGCCGAGCCGGAACTCCGTCCAGCGGTTCCGTCCGGGCTCGTGCCCGGTGTGTCGCACGGCGGGTTTGAGCCATTCCTCCCGGCCCAGCCAGAGCCACAGCCAGCCCATCGCGGCGGCCGTGAGGAGCGAGGCGAGTAGCCGGGCCAGCACCATCTCCGGGCTGCCGGGGAAGGCGACGGCCGTCGCGGTCAGGACGATCGGGTTGATGGCGGGGGCCGAGAGCAGGAACGCGAAGGCGGCGGCCGGGTTGACGCCCCGGCGTATCAGGCTGTTGGCGACGGGTACGGACGCGCATTCGCAGCCGGGCAGTACGACCCCCGCCGCGCCCGCCACCGGGACCGCCAGCGCGGGCTTCCGCGGCAGCACCCGGCTGAACACCCGGGCCGGCACGAACGCGTTGATGGCACCGGACAGGGCCGTGCCCAGCAGCAGGAACGGCAGCGCCTGGACGGTGATGGAGAGGCAGACCGTCCGCCAGGCGTTCAGGGCCGGGTCGTTCATCCCCCGGCCGACGAGGAAGAGGGCCGCGCCGGGGACGACGGCGGCGGCGAGGAGCAGCAGGGGCCAGCGACGGGGCCAGGTGTGGGCGGGGGACGGGTCCGGGTCGACGCCGAGGCCGGGGGCGGGGGCGGGGTCCGGGTCGACGCCGAGGCCGGGGGCGGGTGCGCGTCCGGGGTCGGCTGCGGGATGGGGGTCGGGTCCCGCCTTGGCTCCGCCTTCGGCTTCGGCTTCGGGTGTCTCCCCTTTCGTTGTGTTCGCCGCCGTCGTTTCCTCGGCCGGTTCGTCTGTCCTCTGCATGCCCACTCCGAACAGTCGGATGATCGGGTCGAACATAGCGGGGCGCTCCGGGTGGCCGGCTCAGACCCCGCCCAGCAGGGATGTGAGGCCCGCGTCGAGGAACGGCTCCAGGTTCTCGCCGCCGGGCTCGACGACGGCGTACGAGCGGCGCAGGAAGCGGCGCAGGGAGGGTGTGTCGAAGCGGATCATGGCCATGCCGTGCGGGGAGCGGAGTTCGACGACGGTGTGGAACGGGCCGCAGGGCCAGAGATGTACGTCGCCGATGCCGGCCGGGGTGGTCAGCCCCTCTTCCAGGAGTGCGCGGGCGAATGTCCACGTGACGTGCGTGTCGTCGACCGAGGCGGACGCCGGGAAGTCGATGTGCACGGCGAACGGGTCGGCGGGGGTGTAGCGGAGGGTGGCGCGGATCTGGACCTCCTGGTAGTCGGGAGTGACCAGGCGGGCGCGGGTGGGCTGTTCGAGGGTGGGGCACATGGGCGGTCTCCGGTTGGTTGCGGCGTGTTCGAGCACTCGGACACCCCGGGAATGGGCATTTCGGGTGGGTGGTCGGCCGGTTGAGCCGACTCACCCCCTCGACCGCGCCAAGGGCCTTGGTATTACGCCGCTTTCGAAGTTACCCACTGTGACGTGTGTCACCTTGCGTGATTGCTTGAGATTTTTGTCATCTCTACATACAAAATCATGCTCGTCCCATCAGTAGGCGAAGAGAGCCTTCCTGCCATGACCGACGGCCACGACACGGTGCCCGCCATACCCGCCCAGGGGTCCGCGCCCGGTTCGCCCGGTTCCATGTCCGCGTCCGCCACCGCGGCGTACACCCGGATCTACGAGGAACAGCATCCGCGCCTGGTCGCGTACGCGCGCTCCCTGACCAGGAACGCCTGGGCCGCGGAGGACCTCGTCGCCGAGGCGCACTTCCGGGTGTGGCGGCGGCTGTCGGCGGGGCACGAGATCGAGAACGTACCGGCGTATCTGATGACGACGGTGCGGCATCTCGCGGCGACCGTCGGGAGCGCGGCGCGTGAGACGCCGCAGGATCTGACGATCGTCGAACGCGTCGAATCCGGCGCGGGCGTGGGCCTCCAGGCGGACGACCCTGCCGATCCCGCCGAACAGGTTTCCTCCGTCGACCTGTTGGTGCGGGTGCTGGGGCAGTTGCCCGAGCGGTGGGTGCAGGCGCTGTGGCTCGCCGAGGCGGAGGGCCAGCCGCTGGAGACGGTCGGGCAGCGCATCGGCGCGAAGCAGGGCGCGACGGCGGTGTTGTTGCACCGGGCGCGTGAGGGGATGCGGCAGGCGTTTCTGCGGGAGCAGCCGGGGGCGCCGATCGATCCGGCGTGCCAGGTGCGTTGGGGTCGTATGCCGGCGTACGTACGCGGGACCGCGACCCCGCGGCAGTCCGAGCAACTGCTCAGCCATGTGGACGAGTGCGAGGACTGCCGGGCGCGGCTCGCGGTCCTGATGCGCACGAATGACCGACTGCCGGCGTTCGTCGGTCCCGCGTTGTTGGTGTTCGCACTCGGGGGCGGCGCGGGGAAGCTGCTGGCGTCGTTGGCTGCGGGGGCGGCGGGCGTGTCGGGGGGCGCCGGGGGTTCTGGTGCTGTCGGTTCGTCCGCGGGTGCTTCGGGGGCGTCGGGTGCGGTGGGTGCTTCGGGTACGGCAGGTGCTTCAAGCGCGGCCGGCGTGTCGGGGGGCGCCGGGGGCGCTGGTGCTACCGGTTCGTCGGCTGGCGCTTCGGGGGCGGCCGGCGTGTCGGGTACCGCCGGGGGCGCCGGTGCGGCTGGTGCGGCTGGTGCGTCGGGTGCGGCCGGTGGGCACGGTGGTGGGCAGTTGCCGCATGCGGTGCGGCAGTTGGCCGGCGGTGGGGCGAAGGTCAAGCCGAGCACTGCGGTCGCGGTCGGCACGGCCGTCGCTGCCGCCGCCGTCGCGGCCGGCATCATTCTCGGCACGCTCGATCCGGTGACCGTTCCGCCGCAGCGGACGCCGGTCGCTCAGGCGCCGGTGCCTGGACTGCCGGACGCGCCCGCCGCCAAGGTGACCGAGCACCGGGACGCCACGACGGATGCCGAGGCCATGCCACAGCGGGGTGGGCCCGGGCGGTCGGACACCGGGCCCGTCGTCTCGGCCGACGTCGGCGGCGGCACCGGTGAGGCCGGCGGCGACAGCGTTGTGAATCAGGCGAGGGACGACGAGGGCGGCGACGGGTCCGCCGAGTCGCCCGCCGAGTCGCCCGCCGAGGTTCCGGCGGACGGTGACACGCCGCCGCCCCAGGACGACTCGTCGCCGCAGGAGGACACCCCTCCGCACGAGGAAACCCCGCCGCGGAACGACACCCCGCCGGACAGCACGGGGCCGGACACCAGCGGGCCGGGCTCCGACTCGGATGGGCCTTCGAACGGGACGGGCGGGAAGGACGAGGGGCACGAGCCCGGGGACGGCGACAAGCCCGGCAACGGCAACGGGGACAATCCGTGGGACGGGCACGAGGAGAAGCCCGCGACCGATACACCGGGAACCGACACACCGGGAACCGACACGCCTGAGGCGGAGACGCCGGGGGCGGAGCAGCCAGGTGCGGAACAGCCGGGGGCAGAAGAACCCGGGGTTGAAGGGCCGGGCGCGGAGGAGCCCGGCGGCGGTTACCCGGGGGCCGATGAGCCGGGGACGGGAGCGCCGGGCGGCGAGGCCCCTGGCAGCGATTACCCGGAGACCGACAGCCCCGCGACCGAAACGCCGCCCACCGACAACCCCGGCACGGAAACACCCGACACCGAGGCCCCTGACACCGGTTACCCGGAGACCGGCGTCCCTGGACCGGAGACGCCGGACACCGATACCCCCGGGATCGAGGCCCCTGACACCCCAGGAACGGAAACGCCGGACACCAACGCCCCCGGCGCAGATGCACCAGGCACCGAGACCCCCGAGGCGCCCGCAACTCCGGCACCGGACACCCCGGAGCCCGTCGAGCCGCCCGCGCCGCAGCCGACGCCTGGGGGTCCCGGGGGCGGTTGCGAGGACTGAGGCGGTGGGGTGG
>NZ_AEJC01000007.1 GCF_000317595.1 Streptomyces ipomoeae 91-03
GCGCGACAGGGACGGGTGGGGGCGAAAACCCCTCGCCTCAAGCCCCGGTGCCCGAGCTGGCCAAGGCGCCCGACAACTCCACGGCCACCTCCTGCAGCACCGGCACAATCCGCTCCGTCGCCGCCTCGGTGACCCGCCCCGCCGGCCCGGAGATGGAAATGGCCGCCGCGGTGGGAGAGTCGGGAACGGAAACAGCGAGACAACGAACACCGATCTCTGCTCGTTGTCGTCAACCGCGTACCCAAGCCTGCGCACATCGTCGAGCGCGGCGAGAAACCCATCAGGCGTGGTGATCGTCTTCTCCGTGGCGGCCGGCATACCCGTACGCGCCAGCAGGGCCCGCACCTCGTCATCGGGGAAGTCGGCGAGCAGCGCCTTGCCGACCCCCGTGGAGTGCGGCAGCACCCGGCGCCCCACCTCGGTGAACATCCGCATCGAGTGCTTGGACGGCACCTGCGCGACGTACACGATCTCGTCGCCGTCGAGGAGCGCCATGTTCGCCGTCTCGCCGGTCTCCTCGACCAGGCGCGCGAGGTAGGGGCGCGCCCAGGTGCCGAGCAGCCGGGACGCCGACTCGCCGAGGCGGATCAGTCGCGGGCCGAGGGCGTACCGCCGGTTGGGCTGCTGACGTACGTAGCCGCAGACGACCAGGGTCCGCATCAGCCGGTGGATGGTCGGCAGGGGCAGTCCGCTGCTCGCGGACAGCTCGCTGAGCCCGACCTCACCGCCGGCGTCCGCCATCCGCTCCAGCAGATCGAAGGCGCGCTCCAGGGACTGGACGCCACCGCTGGACGAGGACGACTTGGCGGAGTCGGTGGTGCTGGCGCTGGACGTCGGCACGGGCGCGGGTCCTTTCACGTGGCGGGCAAGGACGCAGCCTACCGGGCAGTTCGTTGACTGCCCGCTTGTGTGTTATTACGTTCTGCGTAGTGGAATCTTAATTCCGGGTTGTGAAAACATCTAGGGTGCGTGGGCTGGGGGCAGAGTGGAGAGGTGGGCCCTTGACGGGGCTGGACCTGGAGTGAAGACTCCTTCAACAGAACGTTGAATTCCGTTACGTGGAAGTAAATCCCGCCGCGCGCAAGCCATACGGAAACGGCCGCAGGGCGACGGCTGCGCGGAAGTGAGAAGCGGTACGGCGAGAGGGGTCCGGGTGTCCGACGCTGAACTGGTGCTGCGCTCGACGCGCGTCATCACCCCGGAGGGGATCCGTGCGGCATCGGTCGCGGTCGCCGCCGGGAAGATCACGGCCATACTGCCGTATGACGCCGACGTACCGCCCGCCGCCCGCCTGGAGGACTTCGGCGACGACGTCCTGCTCCCCGGCCTGGTCGACACTCATGTGCACGTCAACGACCCGGGCCGCACCCACTGGGAGGGCTTCTGGACCGCCACGCGCGCGGCGGCGGCCGGCGGCATCACCACCCTCGTCGACATGCCTCTCAACTCCCTCCCGCCGACCACCACCGTCGACCACCTCCGTACCAAGCGGCAGGTGGCCGCCGACAAGGCGCACATCGACGTCGGCTTCTGGGGCGGCGCCCTGCCCGACAACGTCAAGGACCTGCGCCCGCTGCACGACGCCGGTGTCTTCGGCTTCAAGGCGTTCCTGTCCCCGTCCGGCGTGGACGAGTTCCCGCACCTCGACCAGGACGGCCTCGCCCGCTCCCTCGCCGAGATCGCCGGCTTCGGCGGACTGCTCATCGTGCACGCCGAGGACCCGCACCACCTCGACGCGGCCCCGCAACAGGGCGGCCCCAGGTACGCCGACTTCCTCGCCTCCCGCCCGCGCGACGCCGAGGACACGGCGATCGCCGGCCTCATCGCCCAGGCGAAGCGCCTCGACGCACGCGTGCACGTCCTCCACCTGTCGTCGAGCGACGCGTTGCCGCTGATCGCTGCCGCCAAGGCCGAGGGCGTCCGCATCACGGTCGAGACCTGCCCGCACTACCTCACCCTCATCGCCGAGGAAGTCCCGGACGGCGCCAGCGAGTTCAAGTGCTGTCCGCCCATCCGCGAGGCCGCCAACCAGGACCTGCTCTGGCAGGCGCTGGCCGACGGCACCATCGACTGCGTGGTCACCGACCACTCCCCGTCGACGGCCGACCTGAAGACCGACGACTTCGCCACCGCCTGGGGCGGCATCTCCGGCCTCCAGCTCAGCCTCGCGGCGGTCTGGACGGAGGCCCGCAAGCGCGGCCACGGCCTGGACGACATCGTCCGCTGGATGTCCACGCGTACGGCCGACCTCGTGGGTCTGGCCCGGAAGGGCGCCATCGAGCCCGGCCGCGACGCCGACTTCGCCGTCCTCGCTCCCGACGAGACCTTCACCGTCGACCCGGCGGCCCTCCAGCACCGCAACCCCGTCACGGCGTACGCGGGCAGGACCCTGTACGGAGTGGTCAGGTCCACCTGGCTGCGCGGCGAACGCATCGTCGCCGACGGCGAGTTCACCGAACCGAAGGGACGACTCCTCACCCGGCCCTCTTGATCCGACCCCGCACCCGCAGCGGCCGACCACCGAAAGGCAGACCTGATCATCGTGACGGCGCAGCAGCAGTTCCCCCTGGCGAGCTTCACCGGCGACGCGAACCCCTACGGCGGCGGCGACCCGTACGCGGACTACCGCACCGCCGACTTCCCCTTCACCCAGTACGCCGATCTCGCCGACCGCAGGCTCGGCGCCGGAGTCATCGCCGCCAACGACGAGTTCTTCGCCCACCGCGAGAACCTGCTGCTGCCCGAGCGCGCCGAGTTCGACCCCGAACACTTCGGGCACAAGGGCAAGATCATGGACGGCTGGGAGACCCGCAGGCGCCGGGGCGCCTCCGCCGACCATCCCTGGCCGACGGCCGACGACCACGACTGGGCGCTGATCCGCCTCGGCGCGCCCGGAGCGATCCGCGGCATCGTCGTCGACACGGCCCACTTCCGCGGCAACTACCCGCAGGCGGTCTCGATCGAGGCCACCTCGGTACCCGGCGCCCCGTCCCCGGAGGAGCTCCTCTCCGACGACGTGAAGTGGACGACGCTGGTCCCGCGCACGCCGGTCGGCGGGCACGCGGCCAATGGTTTCTCCGTCTCGGTCGAACAGCGCTTCACCCACCTGCGCCTCAACCAGCACCCCGACGGCGGCATCGCCCGCCTGCGCGTCCACGGCGAGGTCGTCCCGGACCCCGAGTGGCTGGCCGTCCTCGGCACCTTCGACGTGGTCGCCCTGGAGAACGGCGGCCAGGCCGAGGACGCCTCCAACCTCTTCTACTCACCCGCCATCAACACCATCCAGCCCGGCCGCGCCCGCGTGATGCACGAGTGCTGGGAGACCCGCCGCCGCCGCGACCAGGGCAACGACTGGATCCGCTACCGCCTCGCGGCCCAGTCGGAGATCAGGGCACTGGAGATCGACACGGCGTACCTGAAGGGCAACGCCGCGGGTTGGGCCACGGTCTCGGTGAAGGACGGAGACGACGGCGACTGGCGCGAGATCCTCCCCCGCACCCGCCTCCAGCCCGACACCAACCATCGCTTCACTCTCCCTGCCCCGGTTGTGGCCACCCACGCCCGCATGGACATCTACCCGGACGGCGGCATCTCCCGCCTGCGCCTCCACGGCTCCTTGACGGAGGAGGGCAGGACGAGCCTGAGGGCGCGCCATCAGGAATTGGACGCCCAGTAGCTGCTGGGTGCCCTGCACAGGGGCGCGGGGCTGTGTCGACACCGATGAGTTGCGCGCCCCGGTCCCTCAAGGAGCGCACCGACGGCGAGGTCCAGGTCCACGGCGGCGCGGACCTGGACCAGTCGCTGCTCGCCCTCGACCTGGTCGACACCGTGCACCTGCCGGTACGGCGGCCATGAACTCCCGGAGAACGCCTGACCTGCGGCCCGGCCGCTCAGGGGTCTCGCTGACCGGTCGCGACCGGCGCTCCGCGGGCCCCCGATGTGAAGATCGCGGGCACCTCCGTGAACCCCGGTTAACTCGCGGAAAACTTACCGGACGTGCCGGAAAAATCGACGGACTTGTCATTGACATGCCACTGTCTACGCGCGTCATCATGGGGGCATGAGATTCCCCTCACGCACCACACGCATCGGCGCAGCCGCCGCCCTTCTGTCCGCCCTCCTCGTCGGCGGCACCGTCGCCGCCGGCCCGGCGGGTGCCGCCACGACAGCGGTCGGCAGCATCTGCTACAGCGACCTGCCCTCCCAGGCGTACACCACGCTCAACCTGATCGCCCGGGGCGGCCCGTACCCGTACTCCCAGGACGGGAGCGTCTTCCAGAACCGGGAGCGCGTCCTGCCCAGCCAACCCACGGGCTACTACCACGAGTACACGGTGAAGACCCCCGGCTCCTCGACCCGCGGCGCCCGCCGCATCGTCACCGGTGAGGCTTACGAGGAGGACTACTACACCGCGGACCACTACGCCTCGTTCGACCTGATCGACTACGACTGCTGATCCGGTCGGCACCGATTCGGCTGCTGATCCGGTCGGCACCGATTCGACGCCCCGTCCCACCGACCGCCCGTCCTTCTCCCCCCACCGGGCGGTCGGCGGGACACCCGGGACGTGTGTCCGTCCGCCCGTCGGAGGTCCGGCTCCCCACAGCCGGGCCTCCGACGGCGGCCGGTGGTCACGACTTCCGGCTCTCGGCCGCCGCGAACAACGCGAGGGCCAGGACGATCAGCGCGATGCTCACATAGATCTCGTAGCCGTCCAGAACGCTCCACCGCTGGGTGATCCCCACCGGAGCTTGCCGGTGAGCTCGTAGACCAGACCGCCGGAGCCCTGCAACAGGGCGATGAATCCGAGAAACTCCAACAACTGCTTCATGTCCGGGATCCTCGCCCCGCGGACCCCCCACGCTCATCGGCCGCGGGGCGAGGAGTGCCCGACCCGAGTCCCGGTTCGCGCACGGGCGGAGCACCGAAAGTCGACGAGGTCACGACTTTGGTCGCGATCGCCGCCGAGGAGGGGGTGAGGGCGGCCGACTCTGCGTAGATTTGTCGACCGTGAGTGGTGACAAGCCGGTACCCGAGCCGCCGACCTTCCCGGGGCGGCGCTGGCTGTTGCCGTCGGCCGTGCTCGACCCCGCCCCGGACCACGACGACGAGCGGTCCGGGCGCCTCCGATGGCTCGGGCGGCGGCCCCGGCGCACCGCGCGCGACTGGGTCGTCGACTTCACCTGCTTCCTGCTGGCCGTGTTCATCGGCCTCATGAGCGCCGACGCGGTGAACAGGGAGACGATTCCGCACGCCTTCGCCGTTTTCGACCAACTGCTCGGCGCGCTCGCCTGCGCCGCGGTCTGGCTGCGCCGGCGCTGGCCGGTGGGGCTCGCCCTGGCGATGGTCCCGGTCTGCTTCGTGTCCAACACCGCGGGCGGTGCCGGTCTGATCGCCCTCTTCACCCTGGCCGTGCACCGGCCCTTCCGGTATGTGGCGTGGGTGGCCGGCTCCTCCGTCGTGACGATCCCGTTGTTCTTCTGGCTGCGCCCCGACCCCGACCTGTCGTACGCCGGCGCGGTGGTCTTCTTCGGACTGCTCACGGCCGCGGTGGTCGGCTGGGGCATGTTCGTGCGCTCCAAGCGACAGCTCATGCTGAGCTTCCGGGACCGTGCCCGGCGCGCCGAGACGGAGGCGGCGCTGAGGGCCGAGCAGGCCCAGCGGCTCGCCCGGGAGGCCATCGCCCGCGAGATGCACGACGTGCTCGCCCACCGGCTGACGCTGCTCAGCGTGCACGCGGGCGCACTGGAGTTCCGGCCCGACGCGCCCCGGGCGGAGATCGCCCGCGCCGCCGGTGTCATCCGGGAGAGCGCCCACGAGGCGTTGCAGGACCTACGGGAGATCATCGGCGTGCTGCGCGCGGCCGAGCCCGACGAGGCGGGGCGGCCCCAGCCGACGCTCGCCGCGCTGGACACCCTGGTCGCCGAGTCCCGCGAGGCCGGCATGAAGGTGACCCTCGACAACCATGTCACCGACCCCGCCGCCGTCCCCGCCTCCCTCGGCCGCACCGCCTACCGCATCGCCCAGGAGTGCCTGACCAACGCCCGCAAACACGCCCCCGGCGCCGAGGTCACCGTCTCCGTCACCGGAGCCCCGGGCAAGGGCCTCACCGTCTCCGTACGCAACCCGGCACCACCTGGAGAGACCCCGCCCGTCCCCGGCTCCGGCCAGGGCCTCATCGGCCTGACCGAGCGAGCCACGCTGGCCGGCGGCCTGCTGGAAGCCGGCCCCGAGACCGACGGCGGCTTCGGCGTACGGGCCTGGCTGCCGTGGGATTGAGCGCGGGCGAGCGCGGGCCCCTGGGAGTGAGCATGAGCCCCTGGGGCTGAGCGCGGGCCGTGGGATTGGGCACGGTCCCCTGGGGCTGAGCGCGGGCTCTGGGATTGGGCACGGTCCCCTGGGACTGAGCGCGGCCCCTGGGACTGGGCACCGGCACCTCGGTCTGAGAGCGGGCCCCTGGTGCTGGGCATGGGCCGCCGTCCCGGGTACGCGAGTGACGCCGTCGGCCCGGTAGACGAGACCAACCCCGCGGCCCCCTCGGCCCCGGTCATCCCCTCGGCCCCGGCTGACCCGGCCGACCCCGCCGACCCGGCGGTCACGTCGTACGCGGCACCACGCGCTGCCCGGCCGTCCCGTACACCCACGCCGACGCGTCGCCGATGAAGTCGCCCGGGAAGCCGAGGCGGAAGTCGGTGGCGTCCTCCAGGCGGGCCAACACCTCGGGGGGCAGGACGAGTCGGGCCGCGCCGAGGTTGTCCGTGAGCTGTTCGACCCGACGGGCGCCCAGGATGGGATGGACGGCGGGGGAGTGGGCCATGGTCCAGGCGATGGCCACCTGCGCCGGGGTGGCGTCGAGCTCGTCAGCGGCCGTCTGCACGGCCTCGGCCACGGCCCGCTCGCGCTCCCCGATCGCCTCGGCGGACAGCCGGGTCGCGGTGCCCGGCCGCACCCCGCCCGGGCGGGTGTACTTGCCGGACAGGACACCGTTGTGCAGCGGGCTCCAGGCCGCGACCGACATCCCGAACGCCTCCGCCATCGGCAGCAGTTCGCGCTCGATGTCCCGGTTGAGCAGGCTGTACGGCACCTGGAGCGCCGACAGCTGCGACCAACCCCGCCACTCGGCCAGGGTGTTGGCGCGCGAGACCACCCAGGCCGGGGCGTCCGAGATGCCCACGTACAGCACCTTCCCCGACCGTACGGCGTCGTCGAGGGCCCGCATGGTCTCCTCGACCGGGGTGTTCCGGTCCCAGATGTGCACCCAGTAGATGTCGATGTAGTCGGTCGCCAGGCGCCGCAGGCTGGTCTCCAGCGACAGCGTGAGGTTTTTGCGGTGGTTGCCCGCGGCGTTGGGGTCGGAGCCGTCGCGGGAGACGGTGTACTTGGTGGACAGCACGAACCGGTCGCGCCGCCCCTTGAGCAGGTCGCCGACGATCCGCTCGCTCTCCCCGCCCCGGTAGTTGACGGCGGTGTCGATCACATTGCCGCCGGCCTCCTCGTACGCGTCGAGGATCCGCTCGCACTCCGCCCGGGGCGCCCCGACCCCGCCCTGCTCGCCGAACGTCATGGCGCCGAGGAACAGCTCGGAGACACGGAGCCCGGTCCGGCCAAGGAGTCGGTAACGCACCCACAACCTCCACGAGTCGACTGCCGCGATGATCGCACCGCCCACCGACAGCAAGGGGTTGGCGCGCTACGACGGGGCGGCTCAGGACGAAGCTCACTACGGTAGTGCCCCATGACCGATATCCGAACGGCGGGCCGATGACTATCCGAACGGTGGGCCGATGACCGTGATCCGACTGCTCGTCGTCGACGACGACCCCCTCGTACGCGCCGGACTGTCCTTCATGCTGGGCGGCGCCGACGACATCGAGATCGTGGGTGAGGCCGCCGACGGCAGCGAGGTGGACGCGCTCGTCGACCGTACGCGCCCCGATGTCGTCCTCATGGACATCCGGATGCCGACGGTCGACGGGCTCTCGGCCACCGAACGCCTCCGCGCCCGCGCGGACGCGCCCCAGGTCGTCGTTCTCACCACCTTCCACGCCGACGACCAGGTGTTACGGGCCCTGCGCGCGGGCGCCGCCGGGTTCGTCCTCAAGGACACCCCACCCGCCGAGATCGTCGAAGCGGTACGGCGGGTCGCGTCCGGCGACCCCGTGCTCTCGCCCGCGGTCACCCGCCAGCTCATGGCCCATGCCGTCGGCACCGGGCCCGACACCCGCCGTGGCCAGGCCCGTTCCCGCATCACCGCCCTCAACGACCGCGAACGCGAGGTCGCCGTCGCGGTCGGCCGGGGCGCCTCCAACGCCGAGATCGCCGCCGAACTGTTCATGAGCGTCGCGACCGTCAAGACCCATGTCTCCCGCATCCTCGCCAAGCTCGGCCTCAACAACCGCGTACAGATCGCCCTGCTGACGTACGACGCGGGGTTGTTGGAGGAGGAGGGGCGCTGAGGCGCGTCGGCGGTCCTGAGGCGTTCCCAGCGGTCCTGAATCCTCTTTCGCGGCGCCAGGCACTCGGCGGTGGCCTCGCGCGTTGGAGGGGCGAGGGGGAACTCATGGGGAATGCGAACGTCATCGATCTGGGGGAGTACGGGCCGCGGTTCACCGAGGACCCGTACCCCGTGTACGCCGAGCTGCGCGCGCTCGGCCCGGTGCACCGGGTGCGGCTGCCGGAGCCCGACGCGCGTCACGAGGTCTGGCTGGTCGTCGGCTACGAGGAGGCGCGGGCGGCGCTCGCCGACCCCCGGCTGTCCAAGGACGGCTCGAAGATCGGGGTCACGTTCCTCGACGAGGAGCTGATCGGCAAGTATCTGCTGGTCAGCGACCCACCGGACCACACCCGGCTGCGCAGGCTGATAGCCCGCGAATTCACCGCCCGCCGGGTCGAGCAACTACGGCCGCGGGTGCGGGAGATCACCGACTCGCTGCTGGACGCGATGCTGCCGCTCGGCCGCGCCGACCTGGTGGAGTCCTTCGCGTACCCGCTGCCGCTCACCGTCATCTGCGAGCTGCTCGGGGTGCCCGAGTTGGACCGCGCCGCGTTCCGCAAGCTCTCCACGGAGGCCGTGGCACCCACCAGCGCGGAGAGCGAGTACGACGCCTTCGTCCAACTCGCCGTGTACCTGCGGGAGTTGATCGAGGACAAACGATGCTCCCCGCCCGCCGACGACCTGCTGAGCGCCCTGATACGGACGACCGACGAGGACGGCGACCGGCTGTCCCCCGACGAACTGCGGGGCATGGCCTTCGTCCTGCTGATCGCCGGCCACGAGACGACGGTCAACCTCATCACCGGCGCCGTCCACGCCCTGCTCGCCCACCCTGATCAACTCGCCGCCGTGCGAGCCGACAAGAGCCTTGTCGACGCGGCCGTCGAGGAGACACTGCGCTACGAGGGCCCGGTGGAGACCGGGACGTTCCGGTACGCCGCCGAGCCGCTCGACATAGCCGGTACGGCCGTGGCGCCGGGCGAGACGGTGATGATCGGCCTGGCCGCCGCCGACCGCGACGACACCCGTTATCCCACCCCCGATCGCTTCGACATCCACCGCGACACCCGCGGCCATCTCGCCTTCGGCCACGGCATCCACTACTGCCTGGGCGCACCCCTGGCCCGCCTGGAGGCCCGCACAGCCATAGCCGCCCTCCTGGACCGCTGCCCCGACCTCGCCCTGGACGGCCCACCGGGCCCCTGGCTGCCGGGGATGCTGATACGGGGCGTACGGAGCCTGCCGCTGCGCTGGTGAGTATCCTCGCCCCGACCACCGACCCACCAAGCCCCAGGAGACCCGGGAGCACGCTGCGCACCGCGGAGATCACGGCGGAGCTGACCCGCCCTCCGGGCACCGAGCAGGGCCATCAGCTGTACTGGCGCTCCAACCTGGAGTTCAGCTTGGACTGCTTCATCTGCGAGCGGTTCGGACGCACCACGTTCTTCGAGCGCGGCGCCGAGAAGGCCCTGTGCTCCGGCACCCGCAAGGGTCTCGGACGCCACAACATCGCGGCCCGTATCGCCGCGTTCACCAGCACCTCCACGGACGAACGGCTCACGGCACGCATCCTGATCGACTTCTGGTGGGCACCCTTCGAGGACGCCCGCGACGGCGGCCACTCCGCGGCACCGACCCTGCACCCCTGGGTGCGGCTGAACATCGGGTACTACTGCCAGGAATCCCGGGAGTCGGGCAAAACGAGCACCCAGACCAATGCGGGCCGACCCTGGAACCTGCGCTGCACCCACTGCGACGAGCCCCTGGCCACCGACGCCGAGACCCCGGCGATACGACTCCTCGTCTGATGCGGCGCTCATCGGCCTTCCCGGCGCTCGCACGCACGACGCGCGTCCGCCGGCTCAGTCCCGTCCGCCCGCGATCTCCCCGACGTTCACCGGCCGCTGCTCCTGGCGCGACAGCTCGCAGGCCTCGGCGATGCGCAGGGCCTGGAGGGCCTCACGGCCGTCGCAGGGGTTGGCCCGCTCACCACGCACGACCTCGACGAAGGCGGCCACCTCGGCCTCGTACGCGGCGGCGAAACGTTCCAGGAAGCCGGTCCACGGCTTGTCGGCGGGCGGCGGCCCGGTCGGCTCGGCGGACGCCAGCGGCGTACGGTCGTCGAGCCCGACCACGACGGTGTCCAGCTCCCCGGCAAGCTCCATGCGCACGTCGTACCCCGCCCCGTTCATGCGCGCTCCGGTGGCCGTCACCAGGGTCCCGTCCTCAAGGGTGAGCACGGCGACCGCGGTGTCGACGTCGTGGGCCTCCCGGAACATCGGGTGCCCGGCGTCCGACCCGGTGGCGTACACCGTGACGACCTCGTGGCCCGTCACCCAGCGCACGATGTCGAAGTCGTGGATCAGGCAGTCCCGGTAGATCCCCCCGGACAGCGGCAGGTACTCCGCGGGCGGCGGCGTCTGATCGGCCGTCAGAGCCCGTACGGTGTGCAGTCGCCCGAGCCGCCCCGAGCGCACCGCCTCCCGCGCGGTGACGTAACCGGAGTCGAAGCGGCGCTGGAAGCCCATCTGCAGCACGGTTCCGGCCGCGTCGACCTCGGCGAGCGCGTTTAAGGTGCCCGGCAGATCCACGGCGATGGGTTTCTCGCAGAACACAGGGAGACCCGAGCGTGCTGCCCGACCGATCAGTTCGCCGTGGGCCGACGTCGCGGCCGTGATGACCACGGCGTCCACACCCCAGGTGAAGATCTCGTCCACGCCCGGCGCCACCGTCTCGCCGAGACGATCCGCGAGGTCATGGGCCCGTGCCGGGTCGACATCCGTGATGATCAGGGAGCCGACATCACGGTGGCGGCTGAGCGTGGTCGCGTGAATCGTCCCGATCCGACCAGCTCCGATGAGTCCGATGCGCATGGGAAACAAAGTGGGGTCGTACCCGTCGCCGTGTCAATGGTTTGTCCGGACAACCGAACTACGCAACTTCCCGTCACCAGATACCGGGGCTACGCTCGGGCCGTGCCGAAACCAGAAGTGGATCCGACCGTGTCGCTCCAGCTCAGCGTCGACCGCAGCAGCCCGGTCCCGCTCTACTTCCAGCTGTCCCAGCAACTGGAGGCCGCGATCGAGCAGGGCGAACTGACGCCGGGCAGCCTGCTGGGCAACGAGATCGAGCTGGCCGCACGCCTCGGCCTGTCCCGCCCGACCGTCCGCCAGGCCATCCAGTCCCTCGTCGACAAGGGTCTGCTCGTACGCCGCCGCGGCGTGGGCACGCAGGTCGTCCACAGCCAGGTCAGACGCCCCCTGGAGCTCAGCAGCCTCTACGACGACCTGGAGGCCGCCGGTCAGCGCCCCGCCACCCGGGTCCTGCTCAACACCACGGTCGCCGCCTCCGCCGAGGTCGCCGCCGCCCTCGCCATCGCCGAGGGCACCGAGGTCCACCGCATCGAACGTCTCCGTCTGGCCCACGGCGACCCCATGGCCTACCTCTGCAACTACCTCCCCACCGACCTCCTCGACCTCGACTCCGCCCAACTGGAGGCAACAGGCCTCTACCGCCTGATGCGAGGCGCGGGAATCACCCTCCACAGCGCCCGCCAAACCATCGGAGCGAAAACGGCCACCCCGGAAGAGGCCGACCGCCTGAGTGAACCGGAAAACGCCCCTCTCCTGACCATGCAACGCACCACCTTCGACGACACGGGAAGAGCAGTCGAATACGGCACCCACATCTACCGGGCATCCCGCTATTCCTTCGACTTCCAATTGCTGGTGAGGTCATGAGTACTTTCTGAGGCCGCCAAGTGGAGCGCCCCTGAAAGGGGCGCGGGGCTGTATCGATATGCGGCTCCGCCGCGATGGGGGTCCCCCCGCTCATGGGGGTCCCTCCCGCTCGAGCGAAGTCGAGAGTGGGGGAGAAGCCGAGAGTGGGGGAGCGAGCAACCCCCACTCACCCGCAGCCGAAACTCAACCCACGCCACCCCCAACCCCCACGGCGCGCCAAGCGGAGCGCTAAGGCAGAATCGGCCCGATGAGCACTTACCGCGACTTCACCCACCGCGGCTCCGCGCGGGCCACCGTCCTGCGGACCGTGGGAACGCGCGAGCGCCGCTCCCACCTGACGGCCCCGCGCGTCCCCACCGTCGGCATCGACATCGGCGGCACGAAGGTGATGGCGGGCGTCGTGGACGCCGACGGCAACATCCTGGAGAAGCTCCGCACGGAGACCCCGGACAAGTCGAAGAGCCCGCAGGTGGTCGAGGACACCATCGTCGAGCTGGTCCTGGACCTCTCCGACCGGCACGACGTGCACGCGGTCGGCATCGGCGCGGCCGGCTGGGTCGACGCGGACCGCAACCGCGTCCTGTTCGCCCCCCACCTCTCCTGGCGCAACGAGCCGCTGCGCGACCGGCTCGCGGGCCGCCTCGCCGTGCCCGTCCTCGTCGACAACGACGCCAACGCCGCCGCCTGGGCGGAGTGGCGCTTCGGCGCCGGCCGCGACGAGGACCACCTGGTCATGATCACCCTCGGTACCGGCATCGGCGGCGCGATCCTGGAGGACGGCCAGGTCAAGCGCGGCAAGTACGGTGTCGCGGGCGAGTTCGGCCATATGCAGGTCGTGCCCGGCGGCCACCGCTGCCCGTGCGGCAACCGCGGCTGCTGGGAGCAGTACAGCTCCGGCAACGCCCTCGTCAGAGAGGCCCGTGAACTGGCCGCCGCGGACTCCCCGGTGGCGTACGGGATCATCGAGCACGTCAAGGGCAACATCGGCGACATCACAGGGCCGATGATCACGGAACTCGCCCGTGAGGGCGACGCGATGTGCATCGAGCTGCTCCAGGACATCGGCCAGTGGCTCGGCGTCGGCATCGCCAATCTGGCCGCCGCGCTCGACCCGTCCTGCTTCGTCATCGGCGGCGGTGTCTCGGCCGCCGACGACCTGCTGATCGCCCCCGCGCGGGACGCGTTCAAGCGCCAGCTCACCGGGCGCGGCTACCGCCCCGAGGCCCGGATCGCGCGCGCCCAGCTCGGGCCCGAGGCCGGCATGGTGGGCGCCGCCGACCTCGCCCGCCTCGTCGCCCGCCGCTTCCGCCGCGCCAACCGGCGCCGAGTCGAGCGGTACGAGCGTTACGCGCGGTACGTGGAGGCCCGCCGCACGACCCAGGACTCGGCGTGACCTCCGCGGTGCCGTACCCGGGCGCCTCGTCGGAGGGGCCCGAGGGGCCCACCGAGGACCGCCGCCACATGATCCGCCGCCGGGCGCTCACCCTGGCGATCATCGTGCTGCTCATCGGTGTACCGGCCGGCTATCTGGTGATCTCCGCCAACCAGAGCCGTGACAGCGGCAAGGACAAGGAGGCGAGGTACGCGGCGACCGGCCTCACCGCGCACTGGCCCTCCCGAGTCCAGCAGCGCCTCTACCAGGTGCCGATCCCGCCGTACTCCAAGCACGTCGCGTACTACGAGACGAACAACTGGAGGACCAGCCGTCTGTACGTGCAGTTCTACACGAGCAACGAAGGCCTGGAGAGCTTCCTCAACCAGATCGGCCTCAGCACGGACGACCTGGAGAAGGACGAGATCGCCGTCAACGCCCGGGACCGGCGGATCGTCGGCTGGAAGTTCACCGGGGAAGGCCCCTGGTACGGCATCGTCAGCAAGCGGAAGAACCCGGCACCCACCCACGACATCGTCGTGAACCGGTCCAACCCGGACCATCCGATGGTGTACCTGGTGTCACGGACGGTGCCCTGACCAGGGCACGAACGGGGTGAGGGCCGATTGTCAGACCCCGCCCGTAGAGTCGGAGACAGCTGATCCGAGCCGGAGACGGCTCATCCGACTCAAGGGCGGGAGGTGACCGGACGTATGCGGGACATGGCTGTTCCCGAGGCCGACACGGCCGTTCCCGTGCGGCTGGCCGCCGTCTTCCTGCCCGCCCCGCTGCCCCGCCACGGCCGGGTCGCCTTCTGGGACCCGGAGGACGGGGAACGGCCCGCCGGCGAGACGGGGAACCACACGGACCTCACGGTCGTACGACGCCACGGCTCCGCGGTCCGCAGGGGCACCGTTCCCGCCGTGTCCCTGCCGATCGGCGAGGCCCTGCCCCTGCTGGCCTGGGCCAGGCGTGACCCGGCCGCGCACCCCGCCACGGCCTGCTGGGGTGCGGCCACTCTGCACGCGCTGCGGCTCGTCGCCCGGGGGCGGCTGCTGCCGGGGCTGACCGTCGACGGCTTCGACGCCTGGCGGGCGGGACCGCTCGACCAGGACGACGTCGCCCACCTCAGGGCCGTCGCCGCGGCACTTCCGTACGAGGGCCATGCCGTACCGCTGCCCGGCAAGGGCCCACTCCGGCTGCCCGAGCCGGAGGCGCTGATGCGGTCCTTCCTCGACGCGGTCGCCGACACGCTCCCGCGCGGCCCGGCGGCGCCGTATGTCTCCGGCAAGCCGTTCGCGGCGAACGCCGGACAGCGGCTGCCGGCCGCACGCGACTGGGCGGCCGAGGTCGCCGCGGGCATGGACGCGGGCGTACGGATCTCGTTGCGGCTCGACCTCTCGGCGTACGACCTGTTCGACGACGGCGAAGGAGCCCGGCGGGCGGGCGCGGCCGTGGTCCAGGTGCACAGCCTCGCCGACCCCACCCTCGTCGCCGACGCGACGGCGCTGTGGGCGGGCGACGCGGAGGCGGCGTTCGGACCACGCGCGCGCGTGGACGCGGCCCTCGCCGTACGCCGCGCGGCCCGCGTCTGGCCTCCGCTGGACCGGCTCTCCGAGCAGGACGTGCCCGATGTCCTCGCCCTCTCCGAAGAGGAACTGTCCGACCTGCTGGGCGTCGCCGCGACCCGGCTCGGCGCGGCCGGGGTCGCCGTGCACTGGCCCCGGGACCTGGCCCACGATCTGAGCGCCCGGGCCGAGGTGCGCCCGGCGCCCGGCTCCGCCACCGACGGCACCGGCTTCTTCGACAGCGAGGAACT
The DNA here is from genome assembly GCF_000317595.1 of Streptomyces ipomoeae 91-03. GTDB lineage: Bacteria > Actinomycetota > Actinomycetes > Streptomycetales > Streptomycetaceae > Streptomyces > Streptomyces ipomoeae. Next base: position 15,426 of record NZ_AEJC01000007.1, read on the forward strand.
GCTCCGGTTCCGCTGGCAGTTGGCGCTCGGCGGCGACCCGCTCACCGACGCGGAGATGGACACCCTCGCCGAGGCCCACCGCCCCGTCGTCCGCCTCCGCGACCAGTGGGTCCTCGTCGACCCGGCCCTCGTCCGCAAGGCCCGCAAACGCGAACTGGGCCTGCTCGACCCGATCGACGCCCTGTCCGTGGCCCTCACGGGCACCGCCGAGGTCGACGGCGAGACGGTGGAGGCGGTGCCGGTGGGCGCGCTGGCGGCGCTGCGGGACCGCCTGACGGCGGGCATCACCCCGGTCGACCCGCCCCCGGGCCTCGCGGCCACCCTGCGCGACTACCAACTCCGCGGTCTGGCCTGGCTGGACCTCATGACCTCCCTCGGCCTCGGCGGCTGCCTCGCCGACGACATGGGCCTCGGCAAGACCATCACGGTCATCGCCCTCCATCTGCGCCGGGCGCGCCCCCAGCCCACGCTCGTCGTCTGCCCCGCGTCGCTGCTGGGCAACTGGCAGCGGGAGATCACCCGTTTCGCCCCCGGCGTGCCCGTACGCCGCTTCCACGGCCCCGACCGCACCCTGGACGAACTACGGGGCTCCCAGAGCCCCGTCGGCGGCTTCGTCCTCACCACGTACGGCACGATGCGCTCATCGGCACCTCAACTGGCCCAGCAGGACTGGGGCATGGTCGTCGCCGACGAGGCCCAGCACGTCAAGAACCCCTACTCGGCGACGGCGAAGGCCCTGCGCACGATCCCGACGCCCGCGCGCGTGGCCCTGACCGGCACGCCGGTGGAGAACAACCTCTCCGAACTCTGGGCCCTGCTCGACTGGACGACACCGGGTCTGCTGGGCCCGCTGAAGTCCTTCCGCGCCCGCCACGCCCGAGCCGTGGAGAACGGCGAGGACGAGGAGGCCGTGACCCGCCTCGCCCGCCTGGTCCGCCCCTTCCTGCTCCGCCGCAAGAAGTCCGACCCGGGTATCGTCCCCGAACTCCCGCCCAAGACCGAGACCGACCACCCCGTCCCGCTCACCCGTGAACAGGCCGCGCTCTACGAGGCGGTGGTGCGCGAGTCGCTGCTCGCCATCGAGACGGCGGAGGGCATCGCACGCCGAGGCCTGGTCCTGAAGCTGCTCGGCGCCCTGAAGCAGATCTGCGACCACCCGGCCCTGTATCTGAAGGAGGACGCGGCCGGCGCGGGGGACCGGCTGACCGGTCGTTCCGGGAAACTCGCCCTGCTGGACGAGCTGTTGGACACGCTGCTGTCCGAGGACGGCTCGGCACTCGTCTTCACCCAGTACGTCGGCATGGCCCGCCTCATCACCGCCCACCTCACCGCGCGGGCGGTGCCGGTCGAACTGCTCCACGGCGGTACACCGGTCAAGGACCGCGAACAGATGGTGGACCGCTTCCAGAGCGGGCGGACACCGGTACTGGTCCTGTCCCTGAAGGCCGCCGGCACCGGCCTGAACCTCACCCGCGCCGGCCACGTCATCCACTACGACCGCTGGTGGAACCCCGCCGTCGAAGAACAGGCCACCGACCGCGCCTACCGCATCGGCCAGACCCAGCCCGTCCAGGTCCACCGCCTCATCACCGAGGGCACCGTCGAAGACCACATCGCCGAAATGCTGGAGTCCAAGCGAGCCCTCTCCGATGCCATCCTCGGCTCCGGCGAGGCCGCCCTCACCGAACTGACCGACCGAGAACTGAAGGCCTTGGTCTCACTGCGGAGGCCGGCGTGAGCGGGGACGAGGAGCGGCGGCACGGAGGCGTGGAGCAACGCGGGGGCGTTGAGGACTGGGCCGTGGGGGAGTCGGAGGCCGAGGAAGGCCCCGCCGTGGGGGAGCCGGGAGCCGGGGAAGGTTCGGCCATGGGGGATTCAGGGGTCGTGGAGAGGGCGTCCGTGGATTCCGGTGCCGGGTCACGTCCCGCCGATGTGGCCCGTCGGGCGCTGAGGGCGGCGCGGGCGCGGGGGACGACGCGAGGGTCCGAGGCGGGCGACGAGTACGGCACGCCTGCCGCACCGGGCGGCGCTCGTCCCGGTGATGTGGCGCGGGAGGCGCTGCGGCGGGCCGTGAATGCCGAGGCGGCCACTCTTGAGGAGCCGGAAGGGGAGCGAAAAGGAACCCCTTCGGGAGCCGAGCGCTCCGACGCGGTGTCCCCGGCGGGCGCCCGACCCGGTGACATCGCCAGGGAAGCGTTGCGGGCGGCCCGCGCGGCCGAGCGGGCACGGGCGGAAACCGAAGCCGAGGTGGGCGCCAAGGGGGCCGTCACCTCGCGTCGAACTGCCGACCGGGGGTCGATCCGCTCCCGGGCACGGCAGGAGACCCGGGGGCGAGGCGATGGCCGGGAAGGCGGCCGGGGCGCTGATCGTGGTGGAGGGCGTCCGACGCGGGACGTGCACGAACTGCTCGCCGGTGCCTTCCGGTTGCCGCCTGATGACGCACCCACCGATGCCCCGTCCGCGAAGGGCACGGACATCCAGCGGGCCGTGGCTGCTCACGCCGGCTCCGCCGCCAAGGACGACCCGCCGCCGGACTATTCCGCACGCCCTCATGCCCACGACGTCCCCGGCACCTACCTGTCGGACGGCTCCGCACACTCCCGCAGCCACCACGTACCCGGCACCCACCCCCCAGACGATTCCGCACGCCCTCGTGCCCACGACGCACCCGGCACCGCCGCACCGGACACCCCCACGACGCCACGCGTCCCCCGCACCATGGCCGCCCCCTCCCGCGACGGTGAACTGCGCCGTACCTTCCCGGCGTTCCCGCCGCGTCCCTCGGGCGGGGAGGCGTTCGCGGAGAGTTGGTGGGGCAATGCGTGGGTGTCGGCGCTGGAGGAAGGGGCACTGGACGCGGCGCGGCTGGCGCGCGGGCGGGCGTACGCCGACAAGGGGCACGTGGACGCGATCACCGTGACGCCGGGGCTGGTGCTGGCGTATGTCCACGGCAGCAGACCACGGCCGTATCGCGTGCAGATCCGTGTGCGAACGCTGGACGACACCGAATGGGACCGCCTCCTGGACGCGGCGGCCGAACGCCCCGGCCGCATCGCCGCACTGCTGGACAAGCAGCTGCCGCAGGCGCTCGCCGACACCGGCCCCCGAGACGCCGGAGACACTGGAGACACCGGAACCCGAGCCGGACCAGGCGTGCGCCTGCTGCCGGGCCCTGGTGAGCTCGACCCCCATTGCAGTTGCCCCGACTTCGGCCACCCCTGCAAGCACGCGGCGGCCCTCTGCTACCAGACCGCCCGACTGCTGGACGAGGACCCCTTCGTGCTGTTGCTCCTGCGGGGCCGGGGCGAGCGTCAGTTGCTCGACGCGCTGTCGCGGCGCAGTGCCACGCGTGCGGCCCGTGCCGCTCAGGACGGGGAACCCCAGGCCCTCCCCGGCGTCCGTGCGCGAGACGCCCTCGCCCCGCGCACGCTCCCGCCGTTGCCCGCCCCGCTGCCCCCGCCACCGCACCCGGAACAGCCCCCGGTGTATCCGGGCGCACCGGGCGGCCCGGACCCGTTCGCGCTGGACCAGTTGGCCACGGACGCGGCGGCCCGCGCGCACGCGCTGCTCACCACCGGAAGGGACCCAGTGGCCGAGCTGACGCTGTGGCAGGACGCGGTACGGCTGGCCGCCGCCCGCCCCGGCTCGGGTCTGACGGCCACGACCCGAGCGCTGTACTCCTCCCTGGCCGCCGCCACCGGCCGCACCCCGGCCGACCTGGCCCGAGCGGTCGCCGCCTGGCGCCAGGGCGGACTCGAAGGGCTCACCGTCCTGGAGGAACCCTGGGACCCACCGGCCGGCCGCTTCGACCGCGCCCGGCCCCTGCTCCTGGCCGCCGACCTCCCGGCGTTCCGCCCTTGGCGCAACCACCTCACCCACCCCTTCGGCCATGTCCAACTGCGCCTGGGCCGCGACGGCCTGTGGTACGCCTACGAGTCCGAACCGGGCCAGGACGACTGGTGGCCGCGAGGCACCCCGGACCTCGACCCGGTGGGCGCCCTGACCGGCCTGGGGGAGGCATGACCGCTCGCCCGCCGCCACAACGCGAGCACTCACCTCCCCGAGACATCGGGGAAGTTTGTTCGAAGTGGTCATCCGGCATCCGGAGAAGACAATGGCCCGGCGGCTGACCTGCGCTTCGGTGAAGAGGGTGTGAGAGTTGCCCGCTGATGTTCGGGAGCCGTCTGGGCGTATTCGGGGCCCAGGGCATGAGCACCAGGAGAGGGACGTTAGCGTGGAGCGGTGAGTGAGACGACGACCCCCGCCCTCCAGTACCGTTTCGACGGACCGGACGACGCCCCGGTCCTGATCCTCGGCCCCTCGCTCGGAACGACGTGGCACATGTGGGATCGACAGGTCCCGGAACTGACCAAACAGTGGCGGGTCTTCCGGTTCGACCTGCCGGGCCACGGCGGCGCGCCCGCGTATCCCGGCGGCTCGGTCACCGAGCTGGCGGCCCGGCTGCTGGCGACACTGGACGCCGTCGGGGTGCAGCGCTTCGGCTACGCGGGTTGCGCGCTGGGCGGTGCCATCGGTGCCGAACTCGCCCTGCGCCACCCGGAACGCATCGCCTCGCTCGCACTGATCGCGGCCTCACCCCGCTTCGGCACGGCCGACGAGTTCCGTCAGCGCGGGGTGATCGTACGGACGAACGGCCTCGACCCCATCGCCCGTACGTCCCCGGACCGCTGGTTCACCGCCGGGTTCGCGGCGGCGCAGCCCGCGATCACCGAGTGGGCCGTGCAGATGGTCCGCACCACCGACCCCGGCTGCTACATCGCCGCCTGCGAGGCGCTCGCCTCGTTCGACGTCCGCGCGGACCTGGGCCGTATCGGCGTCCCCACCCTCGTCCTCGTCGGCTCGGATGACCAGGTCACCGGCCCCGCCGAGGCCCGCACCCTGGTCGCGGGCATCCCGGACGCCCGCCTCGCCGTCGTCCCCGGCGCCTCGCACCTGGTGCCGGTCGAGCAGCCCGCCGCCGTCACCGACCTCCTCGTACGGCACTTCTCCACGGCCTGGCAGCCGGCCTACGACGCGGACACCGGCCAGATCGCGATCCCGGCGGCCCCCGTCAAGCCGGCCCTCGCCACCGTGGCGCCGCAGAGCGGACCCCAGACCGGGCCCCAGATCGGGCCGCAGACCGGACCCGTCGCCGAGATCGCCCCGGCCGCCGCGCAGCCCGAGGCCACGGGGAGACCGGACCCGTACGACGCCGGACTGAAGGTCCGCCGGGAGGTGCTCGGCGACGCGCACGTGGACCGGGCGCTGGCGTCGGCGGACGAGTTCTCCGGCGACTTCCAGGAGTTCATCACCCGCTACGCCTGGGGCGAGATCTGGGACCGGCCCGGTCTCGACCGCCGCTCCCGCAGCTGCGTCACCCTGACCGCCCTGGTCGCCGGCGGGCACCTGGAGGAACTCGCCTTCCACACCCGCGCCGCCCTCCGCAACGGCCTCACCCCGAACGAGATCAAGGAGGTTCTCCTGCAGGCCGCCGTCTACTGCGGCGTCCCGGCCGCGAACAGCGCGTTCAAGGTGGCCCAGCAGGTCATCCGCGAGGAGACCACGCCCGCGGAGTGAGCCTTGTGGGAGCGCGCCCCGTGAGTGAGCCCACGACCGGTGACCGGGGCAGGATGGACCCATGAAGCTCACGCTCACGAAGAAGTCGCACGCCTGCGTCCGTCTGGAGAAGGACGGACGCACGCTCGTCATCGACCCCGGCGCCTTCAGCGAGGAGGACGCCGCGGTCGGCGCGGACGCCGTCCTGGTCACCCACGAGCACCCCGACCACTTCGACGAGGGACGGCTGCGGGCGGCCCTGGAGGCCAACCCGGCCGCCGAGATCTGGACCCTGCGGTCCGTCGCCGAGCAGATCTCCGCCGCCTTCCCGGGCCGGGTCCACACCGTCGGTCACGGCGACACGTTCACGGCGGCCGGTTTCGACGTCCAGGTCCACGGCGAACTCCACGCCGTCATCCACCCGGACATCCCCCGCATCACCAACGTCGGCTACCTCGTCGACGACGGCCGCGTCTTCCACCCCGGCGACGCCCTCACCGTCCCCGGCCACGCCGTCGAGACGCTGATGCTCCCCGTCATGGCCCCCTGGAGCAAGATCTCCGAGGTCATCGACTACGTCCGCGAGGTCGGGCCGCAGCGCGCGTACGACATCCACGACGCCCTCCTCACCGACCTCGCCCGCCCGATCTACGACCGCCAGATCGGCGCCCTGGGCGGCGCGGAACACCTGCGGCTGGCGCCCGGCGCATCGGCGGACCTCTGAGCACTGCCGCGACCCGGCGGCCGGCCAGGGTGAGAAAGCGGTCCCGGCGGCGGTCAGGACCCTCATGACCTGGGCGGATGCGCCGGTGGCCACCGGGCGGGACGGCGTTGTCGTACCCGCCCGGTAAGTTGTGGAGCATGCGTATCGCCACCTGGAACGTGAACTCGATCACCGCCCGCCTCCCGAGGCTGCTCGCCTGGCTGGAGAGCACCGGCACGGACGTGCTCTGCCTCCAGGAGGCCAAGATCGCCGAGGACGGCTTCCCGTTCGCCGAGCTGCGGGAGAAGGGCTACGAGGCCGCGGTGCACGCCACGGGCCGGTGGAACGGCGTGGCGGTGATCTCCCGCGTCGGCATCGAGGACGTGGTCAAGGGCCTGCCCGGCGACCCCGGCTACGACGGCGTCGTGGAGCCCCGCGCGATCTCCGCGACCTGCGGCCCGGTCCGCGTCTGGTCGGTGTACGTGCCGAACGGCCGCGAGGTCGACCACCCGCACTACGCGTACAAGCTCCAGTGGTTCGAGGCCCTGAAGGCCGCCGTCGCCGGTGACGCGAGCGGCAGCCGCCCCTTCGCCGTCATGGGCGACTACAACGTGGCTCCGACGGACGACGACGTGTACGACGTCGCCGCCTTCGAGGGCCTCACCCACGTCACCCCCGCCGAGCGCGCCGCCCTCGCCTCCCTCCGCGAATCCGGCCTCTTCGACGTGGTCCCCCGCCCCCTCAAGTACGACCACCCCTACACCTACTGGGACTACCGCCAGCTCTGCTTCCCCAAGAACCGCGGCATGCGCATCGACCTCGTCTACGGCAACAAGCCGTTCGAGGAGGCCGTGAAGGACGCGTACGTGGACCGCGAGGAGCGCAAGGGCAAGGGCGCCTCCGACCACGCGCCGGTGGTGGTGGACCTGGAGGTGTAGCCGCCGACTCGAACAGCCCGTCCGGCGTTCCAGGACGAGGCCGTTCGGGCCGCGGCGGGGCCCGGGGGCGCGGCCCCCGGACGATCAGGGCACCAGGGCCCGCAGGTCCACCGACGCGGCCAGCGCGGCGAGCCCCGCGTCCCCGGGATGCAGATGGTCCCCGCTGTCGTAAGCGGCAAGCATCCTCGTCGGCTGCTCCGGATCCCGGAGCACCGCGTCGAAGTCGAGCACGCCGTCGAACTCCTGGTTGCCGCGGATCCACTCGTTCACCGTGACCCGCTGGGCGTCGACGGCGGGCGTGCAGCGGGCCTCGCCCGCGCAGGGCGCGATGGTCGCGACGAGCATGCGCAGGCCGCGTTCGTGCCCCCGGGCGGCGATCTCCCGCAGCCCGGCGATGACCTCGGCCGCCGTGGCGCCCCAGCGGACGTCGTTGACGCCCTGGAAGACGACGGCGGTACGGGCGGAGGTCTGGGCGAGGACGTCACGGTCGAGGCGGTGCAGGGCGCTCACACCGCCGGTGTCGGTGGAGACACCGTCCCCCGGATAGCGGTCGGTCAGCACCCGGTTCGCCGAGATCCCCTGGTTGAGGACCCCGTAGCGCGGGACCGCGTTCTGCTGCGCGAGCCGCCTGGCCAGCAGATCCGGCCACCGGCGGTTCGCACCCACCGTCGACTTCTCCCCGTCGGTGATCGAGTCGCCGAGGAGCACGACGGACCCCGGCCCGCCACCGACGTCCACTCCGGTGAGCAGCGGCCATGTCGTGATCGTCGAGGTGTACGCCGCCGCCGAGCCGTCACCGGCGTGGTCGCCCGGTTCGCTGACGTACGAGGTCTGCTGGGCGAGCCGGTGCACGGGCGCGGCCGTCACCGTCCCCGGCAGATGGAAGCTCACCAGCAGGTTGGCGTCCGCGGGCACCTCGAAGCCCAGCGGATCACTGAACGCCTGGGCGCCCGCCGGGATCTCGGTGCCCGCCGCGCCCCGGAACGACAACGGCACCGGCGCGCTCCGGGCAGCCGCGCCCTCCGCCTGCAGGGCCACCGTCGCGCTTGCGACCCGTACCGGCGCCGACGCGAACGTGTTGTCGAGCCGGATCCGCACCCGGGGGCCGCCCGCCGAGGCGTGGACGACGAGCCGCAGGGTCCGGTCGGTCCAGGGCCCGACGGCCGTGCGGCCCGACGACGACGCCGCCCAACTCCCTGTCCAGCCACGGGATTCGGGCCGTACCGACAGGGCGAACACATGCAGGTCCCGGTTGCGCGGCAGGGTCACCGAAGTCACCGCGCGACCACGGACGATCGGCACGGTGACGACGTACAGCCGTGCCTTCTCGGCGAGTTGACCGCCGGGGGTGTTGATGTGCGGGAGCGCCACCGCCTTGGCGGCGAGGGGGCCGGTGCGCCAGTCCGGGGCGGTCAGCCGGTACGAGGAGCGCGTGCCGCCGGAGTAGTGGACCGTGCCGGTGCCGGTCGCGTCGGTGCCGCCGGTGCCGGCGACGAGGAGGGCGAGGGCGTCGCCACGGCCCCGTACGCGTACGGACTGACCGGCGGCGCGGACGTTGTCCGGCTCGCCCGCCGTGCGGCGCGGCCAGGTCAGGCGGGCGCCCTGGACGGTCAGGGAACGGCCGGGCGTCCAGCCGGCGGCGGTCAGGTCCTGGGCCGAGAGGGAGCCGCCGGAGCCGTCGAAGTCGGCCTCGGCGGGCCGTGTGTCGTCGCTGACCGCTCTATTGTCGAATATCTGTTCGAGTGATGCCGGTGCGGCCCGGCCGCCGGTGGCGGCCCGGGCGGAGGCGGCGGGGGCGAGTGCCGCCAGGACACCCAGCAGACCCAGTACGGCGGCCGTTCCGCAGACGCGTCGACGCACGCGCGATCCCTCCCCCTGGTGGTGACCATCTCGCCGGCGCCGATGACGACGCACGCGGCATCGATACAACGATGAGCCGACAGAGGCGCCACGAAACCACAGAGGCGTCAGAGGGCCGTCAGAACGAGGTGAGTGGTAACAGCGGGCGAACTCCGGGCGAACGGACGGTGCCCGCGCGCCTGTGGTGCGAATGGCCATGCGAATGACACGCTGACCACATGAACATCTCTTTCCTGGGCAACTGGCGCAAGCGGCATGGCCTCGCTCGCGGGGTCGCGGTGTTCACCGACGGCGACGGCGGCGGTCACGAGGGCCTTGCCGCACTCCTCTCCGAATGCGAACTGCTGCGCGCGCAGGCCCAGGAGGCGGGCGTCGAACTGGACGACTCCGCCGCCTCGTTGGAGGCCCTAGACCAGTTGCTGCCGCGCTGGCGCGGCGACGAGGAGGCCGAGTCCTGGCTCGGCAACGACGCCGGGCTCTATCTCGGCACGGTCGCCGTCCGCACGGTCCCCGGCGCCCGCTGGGAGATCTGGGCCAACGGCCAACCCGTGGTACGGCTGGCCTCCGGCCGCGAGATCGACGTGGTCGAGGCCGGCCACGACTGGGCCGTCAGCGGCGTACCGGAACTTTCACAGATGTACGCCGAGATCGCCGAGGGCTGACTGCCGGTATCTCTCGAGGCACTGGGGGAGTGCGACCATCGCCCGTGCCCGCGCCGAGGCCTTCCTCTCCAAGATCCTCAAGCACTGACCGACGCGACCGCCGCCGAAGCGGCGCCGGGCCTCGACTACGATGAGCGGTTCACCCACTTGGGGGGTGAGCGAGGCCGTGGGCGCCACCCCGGCCGAACAGGTAACGCTGCTGCCAGGCGCGCAGTAGCCAAGGGGCCAGGCCCGCCCGGCGGCAGCCGGAGATCACTGCTCGCGCAGCGGTATCGACACGTACGACGGGTCGTTCGGCGGCGAGGAGAAGGTCAGCTGCGCGCCGGACGGGTTGTGCTCGATGTAGAGCGGGTCGACCGTGTCGACGACCAGGGCGAGACGGTGGCCCGCCGGAACGTCGTAGGCCGTGGAGAACAACTCCAGGTCCACGCCGAACGGTTGGCCGGGCGTCTTGCCGTGGAAGGTGTACGGCGCGTTGCTGACCAGCTTGCCGAGGCCGAGCGGGCCCACGTCGTAGAGGTACGCGACGAGGGTGCCGCTCTCCTTGGTGGCGGTGACCGTGGTGTGCAGCGCGGCGGTGCCCCGCACGGCCTGCGTCGTCCGGTACTTCTCCGACTGCCACACGGCCGCGTAGCGGCGCGGGAGAAGCGGAATCGAGGCCACGGGCGGGAGTTGGGCCACCTGGTCCAGGACGCCGGACAGGAAGATGATCCCGCCGTTCGCCCCCGAGTCGACGTTCGTGTGGATCGTGGTACCGCTCGTGAGAGCGATCTTCTTCCGGGTCGCCGTGACCGACTTCCAGTCCGGATAGCCCTCGAAGCCGCCCCCGGTACGGGACTTCAGCCGCACGGGCTGCTCACGGTCGATCCCGTTGGCCACGCCCTTCAGATAGTGGTCGAACCAGCGCCGGGTGTCCGTCCACACGTCGTTGGGCAGCCCGAACAGCCCCGTCAACTCGGTGGTGGCATGGTCACCGGGCCGCAGCTCCAGCCGCTTCGGGCCGCTGAGCTTCTCGTAGAAGTCGGCGTACTGGTTGGGCGGGAAGATGGAGTCGCCCCAGCCGTTGGCGAGCATGACAGCCGTGCCGTTGGCGTTGATCCGGTCCACATGACTCGCGGGGGAGCGCTTCTTCCCCCAGGCGATCAGCTCCGGTTCCTTCTCCAGGTTGGACGCGTAGAAGTCCTGGAAGATCTGCTGGAGTTCGGGGCTCTGCCGCCCGGTGATCCGCCCGGCCCCGTCCAGCAGGCCGGTCGCCTGGATGTGCTGGGTGCGCCCCGAGTAGATCGAGTCGATCAGATCGGCCCAGCCGCTCAGCGCGGCGACCGCCTTGACCCGCTTGTCGTGCGCCGCGGTGAGCAGACTGATCCCCGCGCCGTACGACAGCCCCGCCATGCCCACATGTCCCGCGTCGGCCGGGGTGTTGGCGAGCGCCCAGTCGATCACCTTGGACGCGTCGGCTATGTCCGGTGGCCCGGCTACTTCTATATGTCCGCCGGACTCCCAGAATCCGCGGACGTTGTAACTCACCACCACATAACCGGCGTCCGCCAGCTTCTGCGCCCGCGCCAGGTACTCGACCTGCGGCAGACCCCAGCTCGTGGGCAGCACGAGCAGCGGGTACGCACGGGAGGCGTCGGCCGGCGCGACCACGTTCGCCTTGAGGACGGTGCCGCCATGGCCCTCGATGTCCACGAACCGCGTGGTCGGCGCGTCGGCGGAGGCCGCCTGCGCGGCAGGGGCGAGGCCCAGCGCCGTACCGGCGACCAGGGTGGCCGACACGGCCCCCACGGTGGTCGTACGCAGCGCCCTCGCCGTACGCGACGTCTTGCTGTGCGGGTGTCTCACGGGTCACTCCTCACTCGTGTCAGTGCAAAGTGACCCGACGGTAACCGCGCCCCCTTATCAGAGGTAACTCCCCGGTAAGTTACGTGACGGTAACGGTTGCCCGGGTGGCGAGCGCCTGCCGGGGGGCGTGTGGCTAGGGAGCCCGATGTGTCGCTCTCGCCGGGGCCGTTTCCGGGAGTGGGGTCTGGGCGGCGCGGGTGACGTCGGCGACGACCTCCACGACGTCGGGGCCGTACGCCTGGGAGTTGATGACCTTCAGGAGCAGCACGAAGTTTCCGGTGCCGTACTTGCGGCGGAGCCGTTCGTGGTTGCGGGCGAGGTAGCGGGTCGCGGCCTGGTTGGTGATCGCGCGCTGGCCGCAGAAGAGGAAGACGGGCCGCGACTGGTCCGGCTGGCCGGTGGTGAGCCGGGCCAGGAACACATGCTCGGTGACGCCGGGCTCCAGCCGGTAGTGCTCGCCGCCGATCCGGAAGGAGCCCCGGTCGGGGCCGGGTTCGGGATCGACGTTGAACTGTATGCCGGGCAGCATGGCCCCGATGTGGGCGGCCATACGGCGATTCGAACCGGGCCCCCCGACGCAGAACTCGGTGCGTTCGCCGAAGCCCTGCCGGGCGGCGTCCTGGGTGATGATCTGCGCGTGCGCGCCGCAGTCCTTGATCAGGGCGGAGAGTTCCAGCAGGGCGAACACGTCGAAGCGGTGCACCGCCATGTCCGCGCTCGACGGATCGCGGTTGACCACCAGCAGCGTCTCGGAGTTGGCGGGCAGCCCGAAGAACTCCTGCTTGCGGCGGAGCTTCCGCCTCCACAGATACGTCCGGACGAACCAGCCCAGCGAGGCGCTGATGCCGGCCGCGATCACGCCGAGGACGATATTGCGCACGTCGTCATTCATGGCCGCGCATGGTAGCGGGCGCCGCCGACCGCCGTCCGAATCCGTGTCCGATTGTGCTGTCCGGGCCCCGGCCGTGGTCGATGTCCGTAGCGGGTGTCGGTGTCCGATGCCCGTACCCGGCGCCCGTATTCGGTGTCCGGGCCCGCCGACCGACACACCCCCCTCCGCGGTACCGATGGCACTGACGGGACCATGGCAACCGCGTTACTCTGCGCAGACGGTCCTTGACTGGAGGTACTGATGCGTCTGCGTCGCCCTGTCGCGCGGAAACTGGCGGTTCTGGCGGCGGTGTCCGCCGTGGTGTCGATGGGGGCGGCGGCGCCACCGACCTCCACCGTGACGGACACCGCCGCGACCGGCACCGTCGAGAAGGCGCCGGTCGCCGTCGGCTACGGCGGCGCCGTGTCGAGTGTCGACCCGGACGCCTCGGCCGCCGGTATCGAGGTGCTGAGGAAGGGCGGCAACGCGGTGGACGCCGCCGTCGCCACGGCCGCCGCGCTCGGTGTCACCGAGCCGTACTCGGCGGGCATCGGCGGAGGCGGCTACTTCGTCTACTACGACGCCAAGTCCCGTACGGTGCACACCGTCGACGGCCGTGAGACGGCACCGCTGAGCGCCGACGAGAAGCTCTTCCTGGAGAACGGCACGGCGATCCCGTTCGCGGAGGCCGTGACCAGCGGGCTGAGCGTGGGTACGCCCGGCACGCCCGCCACCTGGCAGACGGCACTGCGGAGCTGGGGCAGCAAGCCGCTCGCCAAGCTGCTGAAGCCCGCCGAACGGCTCGCGCGCGAAGGGTTCGTCGTCGACGCCACCTTCCGCTCCCAGACCGCCTCCAACGAGGCCCGGTTCAGGAACTTCCCGGACACCGCCGAGCTGTATCTGCCGGGTGGGAAGCTGCCGGTGGTCGGCTCGACCCTGAAGAACCCCGATCTGGCCCGCACCTACGCGGAGTTGGGCCGCAAGGGCACCGACGCCCTGTACCGGGGCGACATCGCCGAGGACATCGTCGACACGGTCAACAAGCCGCCGGTGGACCCGAGTTCGGGATACAACGCCCGGCCCGGCGACCTGACGGCCCGCGACCTCGCCACGTACCGGACCAAGCGCCAGGCGCCCACGAAGATGTCGTACCGCGGTCTCGACGTCTACGGGATGGCCCCGTCGTCCTCCGGCGGTACGACGGTCGGCGAGGCGCTCAACATCCTTGAGCGGACGGACCTGTCGAAGGCGAGCGACGTCCAGTATCTGCACCGCTACATCGAGGCCGGCCGGATCGCGTTCGCCGACCGCGGTCGCTGGGTCGGCGACCCCGCCTTCGAGGACGTACCGACCAAGGGGCTGCTGTCGCAGAAGTTCACCGACTCGCGCGAGTGCCTGATCAAGGACGACGCGGTGCTCACCAGCCCCGTCGCGCCGGGCGACCCGCGCGACCCGGCGGCCTGCTCCACGGGCGGTACGGCCGCCCCGACGACGTACGAGGGTGACAGCACGACCCACCTCACGGTCGCCGACAAGTGGGGCAACGTCGTCTCCTACACCCTCACCATCGAGCAGACCGGCGGCAGCGCCATCACCGTGCCGGGCCGCGGCTTCCTGCTCAACAACGAGCTGACGGACTTCTCCTTCACCCCGGCCAACCCGGCCGTCCACGACCCGAACCTGCCGGGCCCGGGCAAGCGACCGCGCTCGTCCATGTCGCCGACGATCGTCCTCGACCAGCACGGCAAGCCGGTGGTGGCCCTCGGTTCACCGGGCGGGGCGACCATCATCACGACCGTGCTGCAGACCCTGACCGGATTCCTCGACCGGGGCATGCCGCTCGTCGACGCGATCGCCGCCCCGCGCGCCAGCCAGCGCAACCAGACGACCACCGAGCTCGAACCGGGCCTGTGGACCAGCCCGCTGAAGACCGAACTCGAAGCCATCGGCCACGGCTTCCGCCAGAACCCCGAGATCGGCGCCGCCACCGCCGTCCAGCGCCTGTCCAACGGCAAGTGGCTGGCCGCGGCGGAGACGGTACGACGCGGGGGCGGCTCGGCGATGGTCGTGCACCCCACGAAGTAGGGCACCCGGAGGAGCCGTAAATCGACAGAGTCCCGCGCCCCTGAAAGGGGCGCGGGACTCTGCGCGAGCAACCACGACCCCACGGCGCACCCGAACGGCCCGGCCGCACTACCGCTCAGTCAGAACCCGGGGCCCGCCTTCGGTGATGGCCACCGTGTGCTCCGCATGCGCCGCCCGGGACCCGTCGTCCGTGCGCAACGTCCACCCGTCCGGCGCCGCGTGGAACCCGTCCGTGCCACCCCCGATCAGCATGGGCTCGATGGCCAGCACCATCCCGTGCCGCAGAGGCATCCCCCGCCCCGGCCGCCCTTCGTTCGGTACCGGCGGGTCCTCGTGCATATGGCGCCCCACACCGTGCCCGCCGAAGCCGTCGGGGATGCCGTACCCGGCGGCGCGGCAGACGGAGCCGATGGCGTGGGCGATGTCGCCGATGCGGTTGCCGACGACGGCGGCGTCGATGCCGGCGGCGAGCGCGCGCTCGGCGGTCTCGACGAGCCGCAGGTCGGCCGCACGGGGCTCACCCACGACGAAGCTGATGGCGGAGTCCCCGGCCCAGCCGCCCAGTTCCGCGCCGCAGTCGATGGAGACGAGGTCGCCGTCACGCAGCCGGTACGAGGTCGGGATGCCGTGCACGATCGCGTCGTTGACCGAGGCGCAGATGACCGCGGGGAAGGGCGTGGGAGCGAAAGAGGGCCGGTAGCCCAGGAAGGGCGAGGACGCGCCCGCCCCACGCAGTACCTCGCGTGCCACCTCGTCCAGTTCCAGGAGCGATACGCCCACGTCGGCGGCCTTGCGCACCGCGGTGAGCGCTTGTCCCACGACCTGTCCGGCTTCATACATCGCGTCGATGGACGCGTTCGTCTTGAGTTCCACCATGCCAATTACTATACCGCTCGGAACCCAATTAATATACCGGTCGCCTGGTCGGGGCCGGGATTAGAATGGGGCCATGGTGCGCACCCCCCTGACCCCCGAAGAGCGCGAACGCGGCGAGCGGCTGGGCCGGTTGCTGCGCGAGGCCCGCGGCGGTCGCAGCATGGCGGAGATCGCCGCCGGCGCCGGTATCTCCGCGGAGACGCTCCGCAAGATCGAGACCGGCCGCGCCCCCACCCCGGCCTTCTTCACGATCGCCGCCCTGGCCCGCACGCTGGGCCTGTCCATGGACGAACTCGCCGGACGGTGCACACCGGTCGAGACGGTCCCCGCGGAGGTGCCGACCGCGGCTGTCGCTTAGGGGTCCTTGCGCGATGAGCGCGCGACCCGGGCGGGCATGGCGCAAAGACCCCTTGGGCCGGATTTCGCTCACTTCACCGGCGGCGCGGTCGTACTTCGCCCACGACGCGACACCCTTCGTCGGCCCCGCGACGGCACCTCACCCACACCTCGCCCACACCTCACGCACAGCCGCCGCTCGGCCGCGCACAGCACACTGCGTCCACTCCGAAAACTTCACGTAGCCGCGCTGTAACACAACTGGTGTTTTCTAGCGGGCCGGAGAACTCCAGTCGGCCAGGGAGCATGCGATGACTGTGGACCAACTCCCGGGGCAGGTGCGGGAGTTCGCGGGGTACCTGAACAGGCTGATGACAAAGCTGGACCAGGGCGGCGGCTGGTGCGTCGTGTTCTGGCAGCGCGACCCCGACGGCATGCGGGCCTGCCTCGACGGCTCGGAGGTGCCGCCCTGGGACGTCGTCGAAGCCCTCATGCACGACCTCGCCGCCGCGTACGGCCCGGCGGCTGCGGCCCAGGAGACCGAGCGGGCCCGCGCCCTGCACAGCGCCTCGGTCACCGCGTACGACTCCCGGCCCGGCGGACGCGACGCCCTCGGCGACCGGCTCGACGTCATGATCCGCGAACAGCGCTACGCCGCCGAGCGCACCGCCGAGCTGACCCGGCGGCTCCGGGCCGCCACCACCCAGGAGGAGGCCGACTCCCTCCGCCTCGACCTGGCCTGGGCCCACGACGACCACGAACGCGCCACCGCCCGCTGCGCCGAGTTGCGCACCCGCATGGAGAACCACGACCGACGCGCCCCGCACACCACCGCGCAGGGCGCGTCGGGCTTTTCCGGGCAGGCCGCCGGCGACGTCTTCCGGGTGCCGGACCACAACGGGCGGTCGCCGCAGGGGGCGGGCGGCGAGAGCCGTACGCACGGCGGCGGCGCGGACCAAGGCCGTACCCACGACAACACCTCGCACGACGCTCGGGCGGCGGCAGCCTTCCCCGACCTCGACACACCGCCGCAAGCCGCCGGCCCCACGCCCACCCCCGCTCCCACGGCCGCCCCCGACCCCGAGTCCCGGAACCCCAGCCCGGAAGCCCCCGCCCCGGAAGCCCCCGCCAGGCAGCGCTCCAAGCGCCGCCTCCGTGGCGGCGCCCGGTTCGCCGGTGTCGCGGACGCGGAGGAGGCTCCTCCGGCCGTCGTCCCCGAGACCGCGCCCGCACCCGTCGCCGCGCCCAAAGGACGGGCGCCCCGAGGCGCCCGTTACGCCGGTGTCGCGGCGCAGGCCGAGCCGGCGGCGTCGAAGAAGCAGGAGCAGGGCGCCCGGCAGCCGGTGGACGACGAGGCGCGGCGGGAGGTCGCCGGGACCGTCGAGCGGCTGCAGCGGCTGCGCCGGGAGGGGCGCAGTGGGGAGGCGCACGCGCTGCTCGTCGAGGTGGCGTACTGGCCCGCCGCCCGTTTCCCGCTGCTCGCGGCCGATCTGCACCGGGCGGGGCTGGGCGCCGACTGGGCGACCCTCCTGTGGGAGGCGGGCTCATTGCCGATGGACCGGCTGGTCACCGTCGTGGACGCCCTGAACGCGGTGGGCCGTACCGCGGACGGGGAGCAGATGCTGCGGCAGGGGGTCGCACGGCCCACCGAGGAGATCGGCGAGGCGGTGGTCGCGCTCGTCGCCGAGGGGCGTGAGCGACAGGCGCGCGCGCTGCTCGACGCGTATGTGGGTGTCCGTACGCCGGAGGAGGCGGCGCGCGTCGCGGAAGTCCACCCCCAGCGGCTCACGCCCCTGGTCCTGAAGGCGGCCCGAGGTGTCTCGGAGGACCGCCACCGGGACGTGACGCACGCGCTGCGCGTGGCGGGGCTCGCCTGAGGGACGACTCCGGTCCCGCCGTTGGTTCACCACCCGAAACACCGGGGTAGTCACCCACTGGGGTGCGAAACATGATCGACTCGGCTGGTTAACGGCGATGGTCTTGCCCAGCCCGTCGACGGGGCTTACTTTCAAGCCTCTACGGCCTGCGTCTACGGGCGTAGAGGCTCTCTGACGTCCCCGTCGAAGGAGCAGCTGACATGGCCAACGTCGTCCGCGCCGCCCTCGTCCAGGCCACCTGGACCGGCGACACCGAGTCCATGGTCGCCAAGCACATCGAGCACGCCCGCGAGGCCGCCCGGCAGGGCGCGAAGGTGATCGGGTTCCAGGAGGTCTTCAACTCGCCGTACTTCTGCCAGGTCCAGGAACCCGAGCACTACCGCTGGGCGGAACCCGTGCCGGACGGGCCGACCGTCACCCGGATGCGGGAGCTCGCCCGCGAGACCGGCATGGTGATCGTCGTACCGGTCTTCGAGGTCGAGCAGTCCGGCTTCTACTACAACACCGCGGCCGTGATCGACGCCGACGGCACCTACCTGGGCAAGTACCGCAAGCACCACATCCCCCAGGTGAAGGGGTTCTGGGAGAAGTACTACTTCAAACCGGGGAACCTGGGCTGGCCGGTCTTCGACACGGCCGTCGGCAAGGTCGGCGTCTACATCTGCTACGACCGCCACTTCCCGGAGGGCTGGCGTCAGCTCGGCCTGAACGGCGCCCAGCTCGTCTACAATCCGTCGGCCACCCACCGGGGACTCTCCTCCCACCTCTGGCGCCTGGAACAGCCCGCCGCGGCCGTCGCCAACGAGTACTTCGTCGCCGCGATCAACCGGGTCGGCGTGGAGGAGTACGGGGACAACGACTTCTACGGCACCTCGTACTTCGTCGACCCGCGCGGCCAGTTCGTCGGGGAGACGGCGAGCGACAAGGACGAGGAACTGGTCGTACGGGATCTCGACTTCGACCTGATCGAGGACGTACGACAGCAGTGGGCGTTCTACCGTGATCGTCGACCCGACGCCTACGAAGGACTGGTACAGCCGTGACCAACGAACTGCTCGGACGGCACAAGGCCGTCATGCCCGACTGGCTCGCGCTCTACTACGCGAACCCGTTGGAGATCACCCACGGCGAGGGCCGCCATGTCTGGGACGCCGAGGGCAACAAGTACCTCGACTTCTTCGGCGGCATCCTCACCACCATGACCGCGCACGCGCTGCCCGAGGTCACCAAGGCGGTGAGCGAGCAGGCCGGACGGATCATCCACTCCTCCACGCTCTACCTCAACCGGCCGATGGTCGAACTCGCCGAGCGCGTCGCCCAGTTGTCCGGCATCCCGGACGCCCGCGTCTTCTTCACCACCTCCGGCACCGAGGCCAACGACACCGCGCTACTGCTGGCGACGACGTACCGGCAGAGCAACCAGATCCTGGCGATGCGCAACAGCTACCACGGCCGCTCGTTCAGCGCGGTCGGCATCACCGGGAACAAGGGCTGGTCGCCGACCTCGCTGTCCCCGCTCCAGACGCTGTACGTGCACGGCGGCGTCCGCACCCGCGGCCCGTACGCCGACCTCAGCGACGCCGACTTCATCAAGGCCTGCGTCGCCGACCTGGAGGACCTGCTCGGCCATGTCCGCCCGCCGGCCGCGCTGATCGCCGAGCCCATCCAGGGCGTCGGCGGCTTCACCTCACCGCCGGACGGCCTGTACGCCGCCTTCCGCGAGGTGCTGCGGCGGCACGGCGTGCTGTGGATCACCGACGAGGTGCAGACCGGCTGGGGCCGCACCGGCGACCACTTCTGGGGCTGGCAGGCGCACGGGCAGAGCGGGCCGCCGGACATCCTCACCTTCGCCAAGGGCATCGGCAACGGCATGTCCATCGGCGGTGTCGTCGCCCGCCCCGAGATCATGAACTGCCTCGACAGCAACTCGATCTCGACCTTCGGCGGCACCCAGATCACCATGGCCGCCGGCCTCGCCAACCTGAACTACCTGGTCGAGCACGACCTCCAGGGCAACGCCCGGCGCGTCGGCGGACTGCTCATCGAGCGGCTGAGGGCGATCACGGCACACTTCCCCGAGGTGAAGGAAGTGCGCGGCCGGGGCCTCATGATCGGCATCGAGCTGGTCAAGCCGGGCACCGACGAGGCCGACCCGGACGCCGCGTCCGCGGTCCTCGAAGCCGCCCGCCGGGAAGGCCTGCTGCTCGGCAAGGGCGGTGGCCACAACACCAGCGCCTTGCGCATCGCGCCCCCGCTCTCCCTGACCGTCGCCGAGGCCGAGGAGGGTGCCGACGCCCTCGAACGGGCTCTGAGGAGCATTCAGTAACACCAGAAGAACAGATCTGAGGAACACCATGACCACCGCCTTGGAACCCGCCCTGTCGGTACGCCAGGTCCTCGGCCTGGACCGGGTGCTCGCCGGAGAGCCCGAGGTGGTGGCCGGTGCCGGGCAGCTCGACCGGCCCGTGCGCTGGGTGCATGTCGCCGAGGCGCCCGACGTGGGCGTCATGCTCAGCGGCGGCGAGATGGTCCTCACCACCGGGGTCCTCCTCGCCGGCGACGAGGAGGCCCAGGCCGAGTACATCCGGTCCCTGCACCGGGCGGAGGCCTCGGCGGTCGTTCTCGGCCTCGGCCGGGCCTTCCCGACGCCGCCCGACGTGATGCGCCGGGCGGCGGAGCGGTGCGGGCTGCCCCTGGTGGTCCTGCACCGGCCGTTCCCGTTCGCCGAGCTGACCGAAGAGGTCCAGTCCCGGCTCGTACGGCGGAAGTTCGCGGCCGTCAGCCTGTCGGAGTCCGTACGGACCGCCCTGACCGGACTGATCACGGCCGGCGCCCCGCTGCAACGGCTGCTCGACGAGATCGCCAAGCACGCGGGCTGTCCGCTCGTCGTCACCAACCTCGCGCACCGTGTTCTCGCCACGGCGGGCCAGCGGTCCGCCGTCGACGACGTGCTGCGCGACTGGGAGCGCATCTCCCGGCAGGCGGGCGGCAACGAGGGCGGCGGCTGGGTACGGGCCGAACTGGGCGGGCGCGGGGAGCGCTGGGGCCAGATCGTGCTGTGCGGGTATCGCGGCGACACCGCCACCGGGCGACTGCTCGCCGACCGGGCCGCCGAAGCGCTCGTCCTGCACCGGATGCTCGGCGGCTCGGCGCACTCCTGGGAGGAGGAGTCGGCGCAGAGCCTGCTGACGGACCTGGTCTCCGGGGTCGTACCGGCACGGCAGCTGCTGCCGATGGCGCGGGCGGCCGGGCTCCCGGTCAACCGCCGTACGTTCGTGCCGCTCGTCGTACGGGACGGCGATCCTGCCCAACTCGACCGTGTACTAAGGCGGTTGGGCCTGTCCGGGCTCGTCGCGGAACTGGCGGAGGGCGCCACCGCCGTACTGCTCAGCCTCGCCCGGGACCAGGACGCGACCGCGCTGACCACGCACTTCGCGACCCGGCTGCGGTCGGAGTCGGGGACGCGGCAGACGGTCGTGGCCGCCGCCGAACCGAGGGCCGTGTGGGAGGACGTGCCCGCCGGGCTGCGCGAGGCCCAGCATGTGGCCGACGCCGTGGCCCAGTCGCCGACCGGCCTCGACCTGCCCGTGGTCGTACGCCTCCGGGACGTCCATCTGCGCGGCCTGATCCGGCTGCTGCGTGACGACCCGCATGTGCAGGCCTTCGCCGAGCGGGAGCTGGACGGGCTGCTGTGCGGCGACCGGCACGCCGAGCAGGATCTGCTGCCGGTGCTGCGGACCTATCTCGCGACCGGCCGCAACAAGTCGCACACCGCCCAGCTGCATCACGTCAGCCGGCCGGCGCTGTACCGCCGACTCGAAGCCATAGAGACCCGGCTCGGCGTCGACCTCGATGACTTCGAGCAGGCCGCGTCCGTCCACATCGCCCTCCTCGCACACGACGCGCAACAGGGCTGAAACATGCCGGGACCTGGGAAAACGGCGGTGAAACATGCGCCCACGAAGGGGTGACACGGTGGAACGCTCCACGCCCGCAGACGTGACACCGTGCCACTCAAACCGGTCATCCGGACTTTCTACTGTCTCCGTACACCGAGTGACCGGAGGTCCCGATGAGCAGAGTCATCCGCGCAGCCATCTTCCAGACCGCCTGGACCGGCGACAAGGAATCGATGATCAAGGTCCACGAGCAGGCGGCCCGCGACGCGGCGGCACAGGGCGCCCGGGTCATGTGCTTCCAGGAGCTGTTCTACGGGCCCTACTTCTGCCAGGTCCAGGACAAGGCCTTCTACGAGTACGCGGAAGCCATCCCGGACGGACCGATCGTCAAGCGCTTCCAGGCGCTCGCCCGGGAACTGGGCCTCGTCCTCGTGCTGCCGATGTACGAGGAGGAGCAGCCGGGCGTCCTCTACAACACCGCCGCCGTGATCGACGCGGACGGCACGTACCTCGGCAAGTACCGCAAGCACCACATCCCGCAGGTGCCGGGCTTCTGGGAGAAGTTCTACTTCCGCCCCGGCAACGCGGGTTGGCCGGTGTTCGACACCGCCGTCGGCAGGATCGGCGTCTACATCTGCTACGACCGGCACTTCCCGGAGGGCTGGCGCGCCCTGGGTCTCGGCGGCGCCGAGATCGTGTTCAACCCCTCGGCCACCTCCCGCGGCCTCTCCCGCTACCTGTGGCAGCTGGAGCAGCCGGCGGCGGCCGTCGCCAACGAGTACTTCATCGGCGCGATCAACCGGGTCGGCGTCGAGGACCTCGGCGACAACGACTTCTACGGCACCTCCTACTTCGTGGACCCGGAGGCCCAGTTCGTCGGCGAGGTGGCGAGCGACAAGGAGACGGAGTTGGTCGTCCGCGACCTGGATCTGGCCAAGCTCCGCGAGGTCCGCGACCGCTGGCAGTTCTTCAGGGACCGCCGCCCGGACGCGTATGCCCCGCTGACGGCGCCGTAGCGAAGCCTGCCCGCGCCCCCAGTCTTTTGGGGGCGCGGGGCTGTGACGACCAGCCACAGAGGACCGGCACTGTCCCGACAACCGAACGGAGCGTGACCGTATGAGCGGCCGTACCCTGATTCGCGGCGGTCTCGTCATCACCGCGTCAGACGAATTGCACGCCGACGTCCTGATCGAGGACGGCCGTATCGCCGCCCTCGCCGCCGCAGGCACCCCCGCCGCCGAAGCCTGGACGGCGGACCGCACGATCGACGCCACCGGCAAGTACGTCATCCCGGGTGGCGTCGACGCGCACACCCACATGGAGCTGCCGTTCGGCGGCACCTTCGCGTCGGACACCTTCGAGACCGGTACCCGGGCCGCCGCCTGGGGCGGTACGACCACGATCGTCGACTTCGCGGTGCAGAGCGTGGGCCACAGTCTGCGCGAGGGGCTGGACGCCTGGCACGCGAAGGCGGAGGGCAACTGCGCGATCGACTACGCCTTCCACATGATCGTGTCCGACGTGAACCAGGACACGCTCAAAGAAATGGACCTTTTGGTCGAAGAGGGTGTTACGTCGTTCAAGCAATTTATGGCGTATCCAGGGGTTTTCTACTCCGATGACGGCCAGATCCTGCGCGCCATGCAGCGCTCCGCCGAGAACGGCGGACTGATCATGATGCACGCGGAGAACGGCATCGCGATCGACGTGCTGGTGGAGCAGGCGCTGGCGCGCGGCGAGACCGACCCCCGGTACCACGGTGAAGTGCGCAAGGCCCTGCTGGAGGCCGAGGCCACCCATCGGGCCATCAAACTCGCCCAGGTGGCCGGCGCGCCCCTGTATGTCGTGCACGTCTCGGCGATGGAGGCAGTCGCCGAGCTGGCCAAGGCGCGCGACGAGGGGCTCAACGTCTTCGGCGAGACCTGCCCGCAGTATCTGTTCCTGTCGACGGACAACCTCGCGGAGCCGGACTTCGAGGGCGCCAAGTATGTGTGCAGCACCCCGCTCAGGCCCAAGGAGCACCAGGCCAAGCTGTGGCGGGGCCTCAGGACCAACGACCTGCAGGTCGTCTCCACCGACCACTGCCCCTTCTGCTTCGTCGGCCAGAAGGAGCTCGGTCGCGGCGACTTCTCCAAGATCCCCAACGGGCTGCCGGGCGTCGAGAACCGTATGGACCTGCTCCACCAGGCGGTCCTCGACGGGCACATCTCGCGGCGCCGCTGGATCGAGATCGCCTGCGCCACCCCGGCCCGGATGTTCGGCATGTACCCGAAGAAGGGCACGATCGCGCCGGGCGCGGACGCCGACATCGTCATCTACGACCCGCACGCCGAGCAGGTCATGTCCGCTTCAGAGCACCACATGAACGTCGACTACTCGGCGTACGAGGGCAAGCGCACCACCGGCCGGGTCGAGACCGTTCTCTCGCGCGGCGAACTCGTCATCACCGAGCGGGAGTACACCGGCCACGCCGGGCACGGCATCTACACGCCCCGCTCCACCTGTCAGTACCTCAACTAGGAAGGGGGCCATGGACGCCATGGATTTCGGACTCGTCCTGCAGACCGACCCACCGGCCTCGCGGGTCGTCGAGCTGATGAAACGCGCCGAGAACAACGGCTTCACCCACGGCTGGACCTTCGACTCCGCCGTGCTGTGGCAGGAGCCGTTCGTGATCTACAGCCAGATCCTCGCCAACACCACGAAGCTGACGGTCGGCCCCATGGTCACCAACCCGGGCACCCGCACCTGGGAGGTCACCGCCTCCACCTTCGCCACGCTCAACGACATGTTCGGCAACCGCACGGTCTGCGGCATCGGGC
Source organism: Streptomyces ipomoeae 91-03 (assembly GCF_000317595.1). Taxonomy (GTDB): domain Bacteria; phylum Actinomycetota; class Actinomycetes; order Streptomycetales; family Streptomycetaceae; genus Streptomyces; species Streptomyces ipomoeae. The sequence continues at coordinate 39,756 of NZ_AEJC01000007.1, forward strand.
GCGGCGACTCCGCGATGCGCGTCGCCGGCCGCACCCCGAACACCCTGGCCCGGATCAGCCAGGCGATGAAGGTCATCCGCGCGCTGGGCTCGGGCCAGGAGGCCGACCTCGGCGGCACGGTGATCAGGTTCCCCTGGATCAAGGAGGACGCCGAACTCCCGGTCTGGATGGCCGCGTACGGCCCCAAGGCGCTGAAGATGACGGGGGAGGAGGCCGACGGCTTCATCCTTCAGCTGGCTGATCTCTATTTGACCGAGTACATGGTCAAGGCGGTCAAGGACGCGGCCGTGGCCGCCGGACGCGACCCGTCCGAGGTGAAGATCTGCGTGGCGGCGCCCGCGTACATCACCGAGGACGACTCGCCGGAGGCGCTGGCCCACGCGCGCGAGCAGTGCCGCTGGTTCGGCGGGATGGTCGGCAACCACGTGGCCGACCTGGTGTCGAAGTACGGGGAGCACTCCGCCGCCGTACCGGAGGAGCTGACGGACTACATCAAGGCCCGCGAGGGGTACGACTACTCCCCCACGGGCGTGCCGACAACCCCGACCCGCGTTCGTGCCGGACGAGATCGTCGACCGGTTCTGCGTCATCGCACCCCCGAGAAGCACATCGAGAAGCTGAACGCGCTGCGTGAGCTGGGCGTCGACCAGTTCGCCGTGTACGACATGCACGACGCGCAGGAACGGGTGATCGACGTGTACGGCACGACGGTCATCCCGGCCGTCAACGCCTGACCCGGGTTCCTTTCCCAGGTCAGCGACTGCAACAATCCGGAACGGCCCGCTCCACTCCGACCCCCCACACCTTGACTCCCTCCTCGGCCGTCCCCGGGGAGGGGCCCAAGGCCTCCGCACGGCCTTTCGTTCCCGTCCCACCTCCCTGATTGGCCTGCCCATGACCGAAACAGTCCCCACGGGGTCGCCGATAGCCCAGTCCGCCGACTCGTCGGGCCGGATCGAGCTGGCCCCCGAGGCCTTCCCCGCCGACAGCCCCTTCGCCAACGAGGATCTGCGTCCCGTACCCGTCTCCGAGCGCAAGTGGACGACGTACAACTTCGCGGCGCTGTGGATCTCCATGGCGCACTGCATCCCCAGCTGGACCCTGGCCTCCGGCCTGGTCGCCCTCGGCATGGACTGGAAGCAGGCCGTCTTCACCATCGCCCTGGCCAACGTCATCGTGCTGCTGCCGATGCTGGCCACCGGGCACGCCGGACCCAAGTACGGCATCCCGTTCCCGGTGCTCGCCCGCGCCTCCTTCGGGCTGCGCGGCGCCAACATCCCGGCACTGATCCGCGCCGCCGTGGCCTGCGGCTGGTTCGGTATCCAGACGTGGATCGGCGGCAGCGGCATCTTCGCCCTCGGTTCCAAGCTCACCGGCGGTGAATGGGAGAACGCGGGGAAGATCGCGGGCAACCCGTGGCCGCTGTGGCTGTGCTTCATCCTCTTCTGGGCGCTGCAGATCGCGATCATCTACCGCGGCATGGACTTCCTGCGCCACTTCGAGAACTGGGCCGCGCCCTTCGTGATCGTCGGCGCCCTCGTGCTGCTGATCTGGATCGCGGTCAAGGCCGACGGCTTCGGCGCGCTGCTCGACCAGCCCTCGAAGCTCGGCTGGGGCCCCGACTTCTGGCCGGTCTTCTTCCCGTCCCTCATGGGCATGATCGGCTTCTGGGCGACCCTCTCCCTGAACATCCCCGACTTCACCCGCTTCGGCGCCAGCCAGAAGGCACAGACCTGGGGCCAGTCCCTCGGTCTGCCGACGACCATGACCCTCTTCGCGATCCTGGCCGTCCTGGTCACCTCCGGCTCCGAGGTCGTCTACGGCGAGGCCATCTGGGACCCGGTCACGCTGGCCGCCAAGGCCGACAACGTCTTCGGTCTGCTCTTCGCCCTGATCACCGTGCTGGTCGCCACGATCTCCGTCAACATCGCGGCGAACGTGGTCTCACCCGCGTACGACCTGGCGAACCTCGCCCCGAAGTTCATCAACTTCCGTACGGGCGCGCTGATCACCGGTGTCGTGGGCATCCTGATCTTCCCGTGGAAGCTGATCTCGACGCCCGAGTTCTACATCTTCACCTGGCTCGGCGTGGTCGGCGGACTGCTCGGCACGGTCGCGGGCATCCTCATCGCCGACTACTGGATCATCCGCCGTACGGTCCTGCACCTGACGGACCTGTACACGCCCGGCGGGCGCTACTGGTACTCGTCCGGCTGGAACTGGCGGGCGATCGTGGCCTTCGTGGTCGGTGGCGTCCTCGCGGTCGGCGGCTCGTACTCGACCGTGTCCGCGGACGGCGTCTCGTCCGGCCCGTTCCCGGCCGACGGACTCATCCCGTTCCTCAAGCCGCTCGCCGACTACGGCTGGGCGGTGGGCCTGGCCGCGTCGATGCTGCTGTACGTGGTGCTGATGGTGTCGGCGAAGGAGGAGTCGACGGAGCGGGACCGGGTGACCCTCTCCAAGGTGTGAAGGAGCGAGTGACCGCCGGACGGTGACCGTGGCGGCGGTGGCCGCGCCGGAGAGACGTACCCCTGTGGTCCCCTCGTGGTCCCTTACTGGGAGTCCTCCAGCGTGGCCGCCGCCTCCTTCGCGGCCTTGATGGCGCCCTTGTTGATCTCGTCCGTACTGGGCGCCTTCTTCGACTCGAAGTCACTGCCGTTGTACGTGATGACGACCAGGGCGTTGGACACGCGCGCGTACACGACTCCCTCGCGTGTCTGCTGCTTGTCCTCCGTGGTGAGGTTCACCACGGAGTAGGCCTCGTCGCCGACACCGGGAACGGCACCGCCACCGCTCTTCTCGGAAATGCGCTCCTTGTACGTGCTTGCGGCCTTCTCGTCCGTTTCGTGAATCTCGTAAGAGATGTCGAGCCAGCGGTAGTCGTAGCCCTTGAGGGCGTTCCAGGAGCAGGTGCGGCGCACGGACTCATTCGTGGACGCGATCTCCTTGCCAGCCGTCTTGGCGCCCGGAACAAGGGATTTGATGGTCTTCGCCGTGATGCCGCCACAGGGCGAGGGTGCCTTCGCGTACGTCTTGGACGCGGCCGACGTCGAAGGCGCGGACGCGTTGGTGGAGACGGGCCCGGACGCCGTGTCCTGCGCGGAGTCCGCCTTGGCCGGGCTCTCGGCGAACGGACCGGACGACATCGTCCATCCCGCGGCGGCGAGTACGGCGACCGGCAGCAGACGCGCGGTGAGGGCGAGCGGCAGAGGAAGATCACGCACAGCGCACTTCTCGGGGTCGAGGCGGCGGTACCGCCGGGCGGTGGGTACGTCAGTGTCACACGACTACCTGTGGGGCGAAAGTGCGACCTCGCTCCGTGTGCGGGTGGTGACTCCGGTTCGCGGATCGCCTCCATGGGTGTCGATCACCTGTTGGAGTGAAGGGCTGGGGGAATCGCGGCCGTTGTTGTGACGGATCGCGGTACGCCGGGGACCGTGGTCATGCTGCAGGCGCGACGTAAGACGGAGAAGCGATGAGTACTCGACCGCGCACCTATGCCGTGGCTGACCCTGAAACAGCACTGAAGTACGCGATCCAGCACATCGAAGGCGATCGGGTGCAGATCGTCGAGGGGGCCATCCAGCAAGTCGTGCCGTCTTGGGATCACGAGGGTGTCGCGGATCAGATCCGTCGGCAGCTCATTCCAGCGTTGGACAGGTTGGGCTGTAGTGCCGGTTCGGGGAATCTGGACCTGCCGGGAACGAGTAACTGGTATATGCCGGACCTGGCAGTAGTGCCGAGGGAACTCACCAAGGGGACGGGAGCTCTGGTGCCCGGCCAAACACTGTTGATCGTCGAGGTCACCTCGGAGTCCAACGGCGACACGGACCGGATCGTCGAGCGGAAGCGCTACGCGGAATACGGCGCCCCGCTCTGCCTGCTCGTCGACCGTCAGGAGCGGTCCTGCACTCTCTGTGCCGCCCCAGGCCGACTCGGATACACCAAGGTGGAGGGCCCCCTGCCCTTCGGAACCTCCGTCCCGCTTCCCGAACCGTTCGGGCTGGAACTCGACACCTCGGAGTTCTGACCCTGCGGACCGTTAACCGGTTGCACCGCTCTCCGCGTGATCAGCACCCTTGACGTATGACCCGGTTATCATCTGCCACCGACGCCGAACTCCCTTCCGTGCGCGAGGAGATCCTCGCCTACTACGAGCAGGGGAAGGAGGACGCCCGCCTCAGAGAGGGCGCCGGACGGCTGGAGTTCTGGCGCACCCAGGAGATCCTCCGGCGGTTCCTTCCCGACGCTCCCGCGCGTGTGCTCGACGTCGGCGGAGGTACGGGGATCCACGCGGAGTGGCTGGCGCGGGACGGGTACGCCGTCGAAGTCGTCGATCCCGTACCGATGCACGTCGAGCGGGCCGGGCGGCTGCCCGGGGTCACCGCCCGGCAGGGGGACGCCCGCGAACTGCCCGCCGAGGACGCCGCGTACGACGTCGTGCTCCTCCTCAGGCCGCTCTACCATCTGCCCGAACGCGCGGACCGGATACGGGCCTTGGGGGAGGCGTATCGGGCCGTGCGCCCGGGCGGGCTCGTGATCGGGGCCACCATCAACCGGTTCGCGGGGCTCAACGACACTCTCCGGCAGGGGAACTACTTCATCCCGGAGCGCCGGGCCCGGACCAACGCCGTCTCGGCCCACGGCAGGCACACGCACTCACCGGACGACCCGAACTTCACCACCGCCTACTTCGCCGACCCGGCCGAGGTTCCGGGCGAGTTCACCGGGGCGGGGCTCGTCTGCGAGGGGCAGTACGGCCTTGAGGGCGTCGCCTGGCTGATGGGCGGGGTCGAGGAGTGGCTGGACGACCCGGAGCGTCGGGAGGCCGTGCTGACGGCGACGCGGCGGATCGAGTCGGAGCCGTCGCTGCTGGGGCGAGCGGGCATGTGCTGACGGTGGGGCGGCGGTCCTGAGAGGGCGGACGCCGGTCGGCCGCTGTCGGCGGCCCCTTCCCGCCGCTGCTTTCCGAGGGCCCTCCCGTCCGCTGCGTACGATCATCGAACGCCCGTCGCGCAGTGAGGAGTCCGCCCGTGTTCACCACTCGACCGACGCTCCAGGGCACCTTCGGCATGGTGTCCTCCACACACTGGCTGGCCTCCCAGTCGGCGATGGCCGTGCTGGAGGACGGCGGCAACGCGTACGACGCGGCCGTGGCCGCCGGTTTCGTCCTGCATGTCGTCGAACCGCATCTCAACGGGCCCGCCGGAGAGGTCCCCATCGTCCTCGCGACGGCGGACGGGGAGGTCCGGGTCGTGTGCGGGCAGGGTGTGGCGCCCGCCGGGGCGACGATCGAGCACTACAGGGGACTCGGTCTGGATCTCGTACCCGGTACGGGACCCTTGGCGGCGGCCGTGCCGGGCGCGTTCGACGCCTGGATGCTGCTGCTTCGGGACTACGGCACCAAGGACCTGGCCGACGTCCTGAAGTACGCCATCGGATACGCGGAGGACGGGCACCCACCCGTGGAGAACGTCGCGGCGACGGTCGAGTCGGTGCGTGCCCTCTTCGAGGAGGAGTGGATTTCGTCGGCGGAGGTGTATCTGCCGGGCGGCAAGGCGCCCCGCCCCGGGGAGCTGTTCCGCAATCCGGCGCTGGCCGCGACCTGGCGGCGGCTGCTCACCGAGATCGCGGGGGCGGGGGACCGGGAGGCCCGGATCGAGGCGGCGCGGGAGGTGTGGCGCTCCGGCTTCATCGCCGAGGCCCTTGTACGGCAGGCCGCGCGGCCCACCATGGACACCAGCGGCGAGCGCCACGGCGGCACGCTCACGGCGGCCGACCTGGCCGGCTGGTCCGCCTCCTACGAGCCCCCGGCGACCTACGACTGGCACGGCTGGACCGTGTGCAAGGCCGGCCCCTGGAGCCAGGGACCGGCCTTCCTCCAGCAACTCGCCCTGCTGCCGCCCGAACTGCCCCAGTACGGGTCCGCCGAGTACGTGCACCTCCTCGTCGAGGGCTGCAAGCTCGCCATGGCCGACCGGGAGGCCTGGTACGGGGACGCGGCGCCCGTACCGCTGGCCGAGCTGCTGTCGGACGAGTACAACGCCGGGCGGCGGGCGCTGGTCGGTGACACGGCGTCGTACGAGCTGCGGCCCGGCGGTCCCGGCGGGCGTGTCCCCCGGATGAGTGCGCACGCGCGCGTGGTGGCCTCCGGAGAGCCCGGGTTCAATCCGCTGGGGGCCGGTGAGCCCACGGTCGCGTCCCACGGGGGCACCCGGGGCGACACCTGCCACCTCGACGTCGTCGACCGCTGGGGCAACATGGTCGCGGCCACGCCCAGCGGCGGCTGGCTGCAGTCCAACCCGGTCGTGCCCGAGCTGGGCTTTCCGCTCGGCACCCGGTTGCAGATGGCCTGGCTGGACGAGGGGCTGCCGAACTCCCTCACCCCCGGGCGCCGGCCGCGCACCACGCTCACCCCGTCGCTCGCGCTGCGCGACGGAGTGCCCGTCATGGCGTTCGGTACGCCCGGCGGCGACCAGCAGGACCAGTGGCAGCCGCACTTCTTCCTGGCCGTCGCCCTGCGCCCACCGGTCCGCGGCGGCCTCGACCTCCAGGGCGCGATCGACGCCCCGAACTGGCACAACGACGGCTTCCCCAGCTCCTTCTATCCGCGCGGCATGCGCCCCGGCAGCCTCACCGTGGAGTCCCGCATGCCGTCCGAGGTCGTCGAGGAACTGCGCCGACGCGGCCATGACGTCACCGTCGGCCCGGCCTGGTCCGAGGGCCGCCTGTGCGCGGTGGCCCGGGACCCCGAGACCGGCGTGCTGTCGGCGGCGGCGAACCCTCGGGGGACGCAGGGGTACGCGGTGGGGCGCTGAGCCGAGGGCGCGGCGTCTCCCGACGCCCGGTCACCCTCGTTGTTCACGGTGATTCCACACGGAGTGCACCGGTGGGGTGGGGATTGTCAGTGGCGCGTGCTCTCATGGGGGCATGATCGAGGACAACGAAACCATCGACGAGTTTCTCGCCCGGCACGCCTGCGACGTGGAGGAAGCGATCCGCAAGGCCGCCGCCGCGGAGATCATGCCGCGCTTCCGGCAGCTCGCCGCGCACGAGGTCGACCAGAAGAACGGCCCGCACGACCTGGTGACCGACGCCGACCGCAAGGCCGAGCTCCATCTGACCGAGGCGCTCGCCGAGCTGCTGCCCGGCTCGGTCGTGGTCGGCGAGGAGGCGGTGCACGCCAACCCGGCGTCGTACGACGCGATCCGGGGCGAGGCACCGGTCTGGATCGTCGACCCGGTGGACGGCACCCGCCCGTTCGTGCGCGGCGAACCGGGCTTCTGCACCCTCGTCGCCCTCGCCCAGAGCGGTGTCCTGCGGGCCTCCTGGACGTACGCGCCCGCCCTCGACCGGCTCGCCGTGGCCATCCGGGGCCAGGGCGCCACGCTGGACGGCGAACCCCTGCGGGCCGGCTCGCCGGAGCCCGGCCGTGACCTCGAAGTGGCCACCTCCCACCCGGACTACACCACGGAGGAGCAGAAGGAGGCGCTGCTCGGCCTCTGGACGGAGGGCGTCGCCCCGCGCGCGTGCGGTTCGGCGGGGCTGGAGTATCTCGCCGTCGCCCGGGGCCGGTTGGACGCCACGGCGTTCTCGTGGGAGGCCGCCTGGGACCACGCGGCCGGCCTGCTCCTGGTCGAGGAGGCGGGCGGCGCCCATCTGACCCGCACGGGCGAGCCCTTCCGGATAACCGGCGGCAATGCGCTGCCGTTCACGGCGGCCCGGGACACGGCGACGGCGCGTCGTGTGGTCGGGCTGCTGTCGGACGGAGCCTGACAGCGGCGCCGGGAACAGCACCACCGGCGCATCGGGACGTCGGGAAGCCGCACCGGACTGTCTCGTCGGGAGCGGTGAAGCGGAACCACCGCGTCGGTCCGCAGAACTCCCGAGCCCGACGGCGGTCCCGCCCGGCCCGGTCGCGGTCCGGCCACCCGACCCCGGCCACTGTCAGTGGCCGGGCATATCCTGATCCCGAATGTCCAGCGGCTGACGAAGGGGTCCGGACGTGCCGTCGATGCTCGACGCGGTGGTGGTGGGGGCGGGGCCGAACGGGCTGACGGCCGCCGTGGAGCTGGCCCGTCGCGGCTTCTCCGTGGCGGTGTTCGAGGCGAAGGACACGGTGGGCGGCGGCGCCCGCACGGCGGAGCTGACCCTGCCCGGCTTCCGCCACGACCCGTGCTCGGCCGCCCACCCGCTGGGCGTCAACTCGCCCGCGTTCAAGGCGATGCCGCTGGCCCGCTACGGCCTGGAGTGGCTGCACGCCGAGCTGCCCATGGCACACCCGTTCCTGGACGGCACGGCCGCCGTGCTGGCGCGCTCGGTGGGGGAGACGGCCGCCTCGTTCGGGCCGCGTGACGCGGGCGCGTACCGCAGGCTGGTCGAGCCGTTCCTGCCCAGGTGGGACACCCTGGTCCAGGACTTCATGTCGCTGCCGCTGTCCGCGCTGCCCCGCGACCCGGTCACCCTCGCCCGCTTCGGCCTGGCCGGACTGCCGCCCTCGACGTGGCTGATGCGCCGCTTCAAGGACGAGAAGGCCAAGGCGCTGTTCTCCGGGCTGGTCGCGCATGTCATCGCCCCGCTCGGCGGCCTCGCGACAGGCGCCGTCGGCCTGGTCTTCGCGCTGGCCGCCCACGCCGCCGGCTGGCCGGTGGCGCGCGGCGGCTCCCAGGCCATCTCCGACGCGCTCACCGCGTATCTCAAGGACCTCGGCGGCACCGTCCACACCGACTACGAGGTCAAACGGCTCGACGACCTGCCGCCCGCCCGCGCGTATGTCTTCGACACCTCGCCCACCGCGCTGGCCCGGATCGCGGGCTTCGGGCGCCACTACGAGTCGTACCGGTACGGCGCGAGCGTCTTCAAGATCGACTACGCGCTGGACGGCCCCGTGCCCTGGACGGCCGAGGAGGCGCGCCGCGCCGGTACGGTCCAGGTGGGGGCGAGCAAGGCGGAGATCGGCGCCGCGCTCGACGACGCCGCCCGCCGGGGCCGCGCCCCCGACACGCCGTTCCTGATCACCGCTCAGCCCAGCCTCGTCGACCCGACCCGCGCTCCCGAGGGCAAGCATGTCTTCTGGGCGTACGGCCATGTCCCGAACGGCTGGACGGGGGATCTGACGGACGCCGTCGAGCGGCAACTGGAGCGGTTCGCCCCGGGGTTCCGCGACCGGGTCCTCGCCCGCGCCACCGCCGGCCCGCCGGACCTCGCCGCGCACAACGCGAACTACGTCGGCGGTGACATCGCCTGCGGGGCCGCCTCCGGGCTGCAGTTGCTGCTGCGCCCCAAGCTGTCGCTGTTCCCGTACCACACCCCGCACCCGGCCGTCTTCATCTGTTCCTCGGCCACCCCGCCGGGCCCGGGAGTGCACGGAATGTCGGGGCACAACGCGGCCAAGGCGGTCTGGCGAAGACTGCGACAGGCCGCATGAACGCATGGAAAATGCGGCGGGTGGCGGAAAAATAACCGGTCCAAGTCATGGATACGGCAAGACCTTCACGGTTTTTCCATGTGAATGTTCAAGTGGTGCAGGTAAGTTGCCGTCATGAAAGATCGGAGAGCGGAACTTCGCTCCAGTGGTCGGCCGACGACGAGCCTCGCCGACCTCGTACAACTGCTGCGCGCCCCGGCCGCGTTGAGCGTCCCGGGTGACGTCCTGGCGGGTGCCGCCGCTGCCGGGCGTCCACTGAGCGCGCGGACCCTCGGCGTCATGGGATCGTCCGTCTGCTTCTACTGGGCCGGCATGGCCCTCAACGACTACGCCGACGCCACCGTCGACGCCGTCGAGCGCCCCGAGCGTCCCGTTCCCTCCGGCCGGGTCCCGCGCCGTACCGCGCTCGCCGTCGCCGGTGCCCTGACCGCCGGGGGCCTCGGACTCGCCGCCGCCTCCGGAGGCCGCCGGAGCCTGCTGGGAGCGCTTCCACTGGTCGGGGCCGTCTGGGCATACGACCTGAAGCTCAAGTCCACCCCGGCGGGCCCGGCCGCGATGGCCTCGGCGCGCGCCCTGGACGTCCTCGCCGGTGCCCTGGCCGCCGGACGGGGGAGTGGCAGCCGTACGGGCGGAACCGGCGCGGCCCTGCTGCGGGGTGCCGTGCCCGCCGCGCTGGTCGGCGCCCACACCTACACGCTGACCGCGCTGAGCCGCCA
>NZ_AEJC01000008.1 GCF_000317595.1 Streptomyces ipomoeae 91-03
CCGTCCCCCGCGCCATGGCCCGGATGGTTCCCCTCCACCGATCCGGGCCCGGTCGCCCCGTCCCGTCCCGCCCCCGGGGTCACATACCGCCGGAGCCGAACGTCCCGGCGTCCGTGCCACCGGCATCCGCGCCACCGGCGTCCTCGCCGACGCCGCCGGCGTCCCCTCCACCGTCCCCGCCTCCGTCGAGACCCCCGTCGAGCCCCCCGTCGAGCCCCCCGTCCATGCCGCCGTCCACGCCCCCGCTGTCGTCCGTCGGCCTGTCGGTCACGGTCGGGTCGGTCGGTGGGGCTACGACCGCCTCCATGATCAGCGTCACCGCGCCGTCCTCGGGAGTCGGCGAGTACGCCTCCGGCGTCTGGCGGACGATCGTGCCGGGCGGGGCGGCCGTGCCCGTGACCTCGTCGAGGATCGTCACCCGGAAGCCCTGGCTCTCCAGGAACGACCGTGCGTCCTCGGCGAGTTGTCCCTGGACGTCGGGCACCTCCTCGGGGAGGGTCCCCGTCGGCGTCGGTTCCCCGGTGAGCGTGTCCGACGGGTCGGACGTGGGAACGTCGGTCGGGGTGGACGACCCCACCAGCACATCGTCGGTCGGCGCCTCCGGCAGCACCTCGTCCTCGCTGCCGTCCGTGCCGGTCTCCCGGGCCAGCCCTGTGGTCGGTTTCTCGACGTTGACGAGCTTGTACTCCTCGACCTCGTCCTCCTCCGCCACCGGCTTGACCTTGGCCACCTTCTTCTTGTCGTACGACGACCACTTCTTGTTGCGGCCGTCGAACTTGACGTCGGCCTCGTCGATGTCGTGGTCGAAGGCGCTCAGCGGGTTGCCGCAGCTGCACTGCACGGCGGGCTCCCCGAGCGCGTCGACGAGGATGGCGATACCCGCCTCCAGCAGGGCGTCGAAGGGTTTCGCCTTGCCCTTCTTGTAGTCGTGGTTCTTGACGAGGGTGTCGCCGCGCAGCAGCACGGGCGTCAGCTTCTCCACGTAGCCGGCGATCTCGTCGACGCCGCCGAGGCCCTTGACCTCGGCCCACTGCTCCGCCTTGCGGCGGTTCTCCGGCTTCCGCAGGAACTCGACGAGCTTGCCCTTGTCGCACTGCAGGGGATTCGTCGTCCCCCCGTACAGTCCGGCCTCGCCGCCGTCCTTCTCCCCACCGCGCCCCGACAGCGCGCGGTCGATGGCGATGTCCGTGCCGAGCGCGAGCGCCTGCCTGAAGAAGGGGGCCGCGGAGGGCACGCCCCGGGCCACGGCCCGTACCGCGACCCTGCCGATGAGAGAGCACCCCGTCGTCATCAGTCCGATGACGATCACGATGACCAGGAGCGAGACGGCGCCCCGCCCGCCCCCTGCCGCGACAGCCGTACGCCCTCGCCCTGCCGCGAGAGCCGTACGCCCTCGCCCTGTCCCCCGTATGCGTTTCATGTCCGTCCCCCGGGCTCTTCCAGTTCCGACCGGTCAGGCCAGTCTGGGCGCGCGCCGGGGGCGTGCCCATGGTGTCGGCACGGGTCGCACGCGCCGGGAAACCCCCGTGCCGACATGGGTCCGCGCGCCCGGAAATCCCCGTGCGCACACCATGGCCGCGGGCCGCCGTCACGGTGACCATGAGCCCATGGGCATGCCCCGCACCGTGCTGATCGTCGACGACGACCCCGGTTTCCGGGCCGTCGCACGCGCGTTGCTGGAGGTCGACGGCGACTTCACGGCCACCGAGGCGGGTTCGGGGACCGCCGCGCTCGCCGCCGTGGCCGCGGAGCGGCCGGATGCCGTGCTGCTGGACATCGGGCTGCCGTACGAGGAGGGGTTCAGGGACGGCTTCGCCGTCTGCCGGGCGCTGCACCGGCTGGCCCCGGCCACGGCGGTCGTCCTCTGCTCGGCCCGCGAGGCGGAACAGTTCGGGGAACGGATCGCCCGCTCCCCGGCGGTGGGCTATCTGGCGAAGGAGCGCCTGTCGGCAGCCGAACTGGCCCGACTGCTGGAACCCGGCTGACCAGCTCGCCCAGAAGTCACCCCTCCGAGTCCAGGTACATCAGCACCGCCCGCACCCGGCGGTCGTACTCCTTCTTGTCGTCCGGCGGCAGACCGAGCTGGGCGAAGATGATGTTGACGTAGTGCTCGACGGTCTTGCGGTTGACGGAGAGCTTGGCGCCGATGGCGGAGTTGGAGAGCCCCTCGGCCATGAGGTGGAGGACCTTGCGGTGCTGCTCGGTGAGGCCCGCGAGGCGTTCGCGTTTGCGGGGGCTGCTGTAGAGGGCGCGTTGGATCTCCTCGTCGATGGCGTACCGGCCCACGGCGACGCGCTGGACGACGTCGGTGACGAAGTCCGGCCCGGTGACCCGCCACTTGAGCTGGTAGCCGACGCCCCCGGCGTGCGGCTCGGCACCGGCCTCCAGCAGCGGTCGTAGATGGGTCGGCTCGACGTACTTGGACAGCAGCAGGATGCCGACGGGTGGATGGGCGCGACGGATGTCGACCGCCGCCTCCAGACCGTCCAGCCGGTGGGTGGGAGGCATCCGGATGTCGACGACGGCGAGGTCGGGGAGGGTGTCCGGGATCGCGTCCCGCAACTCCCGCGCGTCCTTGGCCCGCGCGACGATCTCGTGGCCCTCGCCCTCCAGGATGGCCGCCAGCCCCAGCAGATACACCGGGTCGTCATCGGCCAGCACGATCCGCAGGGCCCGACCGGGCACCCCGGACATCAGCTCGGCACTCATCCCGGCTCCCCCCTCTCTTCTCGTCCACCTTGGTCCAACGGCTCTTCTCGTCCACCCTGATCCAACGGCCCATCTCGCCCACCCCGGTCCAACAGCCCGTCTCGCCCACCCCGGTCCAACAGCCCGTCTCGCCCACCCCGGTCCAACAGCCCGTCTCGCCCACCCCGGTCCAACAGCCCATCTCGCCCGCCCTGATCCAGGGACCCGTCTCGTCCGTCCTCGTCCGGCGGCTTCCGTTCCCCACCCGTCGGCAGTGTCACGGCCACGACCGTGCCGCCGTCGGGGCCGCCGCGTACGGAGAGTTCACCGTCGTACGCCGTCACCCGGTGCCGCAGTCCCAGCAACCCCGTGCCGCCGCCGGCCGGGTCCGCGCCGCCCACCCCGTCATCGGTGACGCTGAGGCGCAGCGCCCCGTCCTCGCACCGCAGCTCCACCCGAACCGTCTCCGCGTCCGCGTGCCGGAGCACATTGCTGATCGCCTCCTTCACCACGTAGTACGCGGTGAGTTCGATCGGCTCGGGGAGGGGCGGGAGTCCGGCGGCGTGGATGTCGACGGTCAGGGGCAGGTCGGAGGCGAGGGAGCGCAGGGCGGGTACGAGCCCGGCCTCGCTCAGGACCACCGGGTGGATTCCCCGCGCGGCCACACGAAGCTCGGCGTGCCCCTGTTCCAGCATGGCGAGCGCGTCGTCGAGCATCCCGGCCAACTCGACGGCACCCGCCCCACCACCAGGGACGCCCCCCACCGAACCGCCGGACGCACCGCCCGCCTCCCACGCGTCCACTCTCCGCCGCGCGAGCCGCAGTCGAAGCCCCAGGTTGATGAACTTCTGCTGGGCGCCGTCGTGCAACGCGCGCTCCACCTCGCGCCGTTGCTCGTCCCCGGCCTCGATGACGCGGCGACGCGACTCGCGCAGCTCGGCGACGAGGGCCTGGTTGTCGAGTTCCAGCGCGGCGGCGGAGACGACGGCCTCCAGGACGTACCGGTCCTCGCGCAGCGCGGGATCGTGGACGAGGACACCGACCCGGCGGCCGTCGCGCTCCAGGTCGGTGGCCTGCCGCCCCGGCGGCACGGACAGCGGCCGGCCCTCGACGTCGACGTAACCGGTGCCGTCGGGCGCGGGGAACCCCACCTGGAGCGAGCGGTCACCGAGCGCCTTGGCCAGCGCTTCGCGCAGCTCGGCCCGCGAGGCGAGCGGCATCCGGCGCAGCAGTTCCGCGACGGCCGTACGACCGAGCCGTACCCGCCACACACCGGCGAGGAAGGTCAGCGGCAGCAGCAGGACCGTCAGATGCGCGACCGTGATCAGCGGGGGGTGGGACGACTCGCTCGCCGAGCCGAACGCCCCGTCGAGCCCGGAGGCGAGGGCGCCCACGACGCCGACGACGAGCAGCGGGGCGAGCGCCCGGCGGGCCGGTGGCGTGGCGGTCGCCCAGCGCCAGACGAGGACGGCCACGACCGCCCCGCTCATCACGAACTGCACCGCCTCGACCACCTCGTGCAGATCCCGCACGGGGTGCAGAAGCAGCAGGTTGGGCGTCACGGACGCGTGGAAGAACACGCTGACCGGTACGAGGACGAAGGCCACCGCGCAGCCCGCCGCCACCAGGGTCCGGTCGACCACGGCCGCCGTGACGGGATGCGCCCGCCGGTCAACCACAGGCGCCGCCACCGGATGCGCCCGCCGGTCGACCACGGCGACCACAGGCGGCCCCGTCTCCCCGCCCTCCCCCTCCTCCCCGTCCTCCCCGTCGTGCCGGGAGCGCAGCCGCCCGTCCGGGAACACCAGCAGCAACGGGATGAGGAAGCCGCTGGAGGCGGACCGCAGGAACAGTCCCACGGTGTGCACGGCCGGATCGGTCGATATCTGCAGATCCTCGGCGAACCACCCGATCCCCACGAGCAGCATCAGCAACCCCACCGCGTTGTCCGGCCGCCGCCACCGCGCCGCCAGTCCGGCCCCGAGATAGAGCCCGCCGACCGCCCCCGAGAACACGGTCGAGGTCGAGTCCGCATGCCGGTCGTCCGCCACGAGCACCAGCACGAACGCCCCGAAGACCGCGCCGACCCCGGCCAGCGCGACAGCGGTACGCCGAGAACGCCGAGGACTCACCATTCCTGGAGACTGAGCGGGAGTGAGTCCTGTTGCCAGGACCCGTGCTCAGCCGCGTGCCCCGAACGGTGCTGGGCACACTGGTCGCCCGCTTTCGCTCCGCGTCCGGCGCGCATGGATCGTGTCCGTGGTCCGGGGATGCGGGGGCGGGTTCCCTCACGCCCCGGGGCCGCCGGTCGGGCCTGGACGGTCCGATGCCCCTGCTCATCACTCCGGTGAGCAGGGGGCGGTGCCGTCCGTCGCCGGACCGGGTGCCCCAGGGCGCGTCTTCCGATCGCCACCGCTGCCGCATGATGGCGTGTGGTCTTCCTATTCTTGCTTGTCAGTGGTTTCTGCCAGTGCTGGGCGCCCCACCGGGAGGTGTAGGCGGGGTCGACGGCGATGACCGGGATGCCGAGTTCGGCCGCCATGCTCGCCAGGCGGGCCCGCAGCCTGCCGACGGGCAGGCCGGAGATGAGGTTGCGGAAGCGCTTCTTGCGGCCGTGCTTCTCGCGGGTCTTCTCCGCGGCGAAGTCGAGGTCCTCGACCGCGATCGCCAGGCCGTGGCGCTTGGCCCAGTGGAGCAGGCGGATGAGGGCGTGGCGGATCTGGGCGTCGCGGTGGGCGGCATTGCCGGTGAGGTCGTAGTCGAAGCGGCGTGGTGCGCCGACGGGATTGCCGTGGGCATCGAGGCGCCAGGCGGCCAGGTGGTCGGCGTTGGTGTCCACCCCGACCAGACCACCTGCGCGGGCCGCCGCCAG
The DNA here is from genome assembly GCF_000317595.1 of Streptomyces ipomoeae 91-03. Taxonomy (GTDB): domain Bacteria; phylum Actinomycetota; class Actinomycetes; order Streptomycetales; family Streptomycetaceae; genus Streptomyces; species Streptomyces ipomoeae. The sequence goes on from NZ_AEJC01000008.1 coordinate 5,561, forward strand.
CGGCACGGCCGGGGCCGGGGGGATGGTCCAGGATGCGGTCAGGTACCAGCGGCCCCGGCCCGCGTCTTCGTGGATGCGGTACGCGACGGCCCGGTTGGCGGTGACGCGGTCGGCCCACTGCTCGCCCCGGTGCGCGAACCCGACGCGGGCGGTGAGGACGTACCGGCCGTGCGGGGCGTTCGCCAGATGCGCCAGCGGCGCGGGCAGCTTGAGCGACACCTCGCCGCCGGGAGTGACGCGGATGGTCTCGTTGCCGAACCGCTTGCCGGACTCCCCGTCCGCCTGCAGGAAGCGGCGCCCGGCCTGCCACCGCCGGCGCCACTGCTCCTCGGTGAGCCGGGCGGCATCCAGGTGGTGGCGGGTGGTCAGCAGCTGTTTCCCGCCGCGCACCACGTGTACGACCCCGGCATCCCGGTCGGCCCGCGCCACCTGAAGCCGGTCTTCGAGCAGATGCATGCGGCGGGACTTGGCGAACCACTCCTGCCTGCTGTGGTAGCCACCCGGAGCGCGTTTGCCGCCTTTCTTGCCCATGGGCAGGGAGAGTCGGTGCGTGATCGTCCTGACCCCGGCTTCGAGGCTGTGGATGTGGGCGAGCTGACCGCGCCGCGCCAGGGCCCACTGATCATGGGTGGCCTTCGTGATGCTGCCCGCCCAGCGCGAGGAGGACTCCTGCGTGAGGACACGCTTGCGCTGCGCCCACTGCTCACTGCCGTGGTCCAGCCCGGCCGTACACCGCGCCTTCAGATCACGGGAGGCCAGCGAGCCAAGGTGGTCACCGACCAGGCGCAGCACCTTCTCGTCCTGGGCGGTCAGATTCTTGAGCCGGGTACGGACCGCGACCCCCGTGGGGCCGGGCACCACGAACGGCGCCGCCACCTCCCGCAGCCCGCCCACCCCGCCACCCCCACCCCGGTGCCGCACAAATCCGTCACCACACCCAACGACCACCACCGGAGAAGGTCACACATTCGAGGTGAGAACTTCCGTTCCCTTCCTCGTGAGTGCGCCTGCTGCTACCCAGAGACTCACTCCTACGCACCAGAACACGCTCCTGTGCCGTCGACCGCCACCTGTTCACAACCCCTCCAGCGGTTCGAGCACCGCGTAGTCCCCGAAGGTGCGACGGTAGCGGAGGTGGCGCGTCTCCTGCGTGTGTTTGCGCTGCCACTCCTCCACACCCGCCGGGTCGTGGTGCACACCGGATACGGCCCCGCACTCGACCTCGTCCCCGGACACACAGCGCGCCTCGTACTCCGGCAACGCCGTCTGATCCTGCGCGATCACGTACGGCACGTAACGGAAGACACGGCGCGCACGGGAGGGACGGGCACCCCCGTCCGATCCGACGGCTCCGGCGTGGTCGCGCCGCTGATGGTGGCGGAGCAGGACGTTGGCGTCGGTCTCCGCGCTGCGGTCGTAACGGGCGAGTGCCTCTTCACGCCGTACGGCCAACTCCGCGCACGTCTCACAACCCGGTACCGGAACGGGTGGACGGTTCAGAGCCTCAGGTTGACGCAACGTCACATCCTCCTCTTCGCACGGCGGTTGGCCGCCTTGAGCTCTGCCCCGATCCGCTCCGACTGTGTCGCCGGTCTGAGGGCCGCCGGATCCGCCTCCCACTCCCGGCCACCACCCACCGGACGCAGCATCGCGTAAGGCCCGACCCGGTCCCGGTACTCGCCGATCCGCCGCGTATGGGGGTCGTAGACGAGCTGTCCTTCTGGTTCCACGTGCACTCCACAGCCCTGTTGTAACTCTGGGTGTAACCAGCGTTGCCGAGGGGAACGGTCGCATTCAACGCGAGACGTGTGGCACTGGGCCTTTGCCACGGAAACGAACGAGGGGGACGTCTGTGACGAGGCGGAACGCGGAGGGGGTCGGCGGGGCCGGTAGCGCGGGGCTCTTCGGCGAGGTGCTACGCCACTACCGCGAAGCGGCGCTGCTGACGCAGGAGGCGCTGGCGAGGGAGATCCCGTGCGACCGCTCGCAGGTGGCGAAGATCGAGGCGGGAACGAGGGTCCCGAGCGAGCAGTTCGCGAAGCGGTGCGATGAAGTGCTGGAGACGGGTGGGGTGTTGACCCGGATGTGGGCCAAGATCGACTGGTATCCGGCGGTCCAGCATCCGGATTGGTTCGAGCGCCGGGTCGAGATGGAGGCGGTGGCTGTTGGGCTGCGGGAGTACCAGGAGCAATACATCCCCGGCCTGTTGCAGACGCCGGACTACGCTCGCGCGCTCTTCTCCCGATCCTCGACGGGCGATGAGGTGGAGCAGCGCGTCCGGGCCCGAATGAGTCGCCAGCCGCGTTTCTTGTCCGACGATGGCCCGCTGTACGTCGTGATCCTGGATGAGAGTTGCCTCCGTTACGGAGTGGGGAGCCCGGAAGTCATGCGCGACCAGTGCGCGCACTTGCTGAGCGTCGGGCAGCGCCCCAACATCCGTATCCAAGTAGCTCCGGCGAACCTATTCGAGCTCAATCGCCCCAGGCAGTCCATGTCCCTGATCGAACTGCCCGACGAACGATGGATCTACTCGGAGTCACTGGACCGTAGCCACTTCAACAACGAACCGACGGCCTACGCCCGTTATAGCCGGACCTATGATGTGCTCAGGGCGGACATTCCGTCAGCCCGTGAGTCCGCCGCTCTGATCAGCGATGTGATGAAGGGGTACGAGCATCATGCACAGGTACGAGCTGAGCGCGGCGATCTGGATCAAGAGCAGCTACAGCGGCGACAACGGCGGCAACTGCATCGAAATCGCCCCCGCTATCCCCAACGTCGTCCCCGTCCGCGACAGCAAGAACCCTGACGGACCGGTGCTGGTCCTCAACCGCTCCGCCTGGGCCTCGTTCGTCGCGGCCGTCAAGGGATGAACTTCACCACCCGGTCGGAAAGCGAACCGATACTCGCTCCAGCGGGCCAGCGTTCGTAACCGAGCGAACATCATCCGCCCTACTCCGAACCAACCGCCCCTCGCCGCCCAGTTGTTGATACGCAGAACAGCTATGACAACGACAACAGCGGCGGCCACGCTGTCCACGGCGTACGGGCACCGCAGGGCCGGAGAAGAACCCTTCGTGGTGCTCACGGGCGCCCGGGGTCTCGGCAAGAGCGCGGTGCTGCGCGAGCTGTGGGCGGCGTACCGGGGTCGTACACCCGTGGCGCTGATCGATGGCGAGGAGACGCAGTTCCGCCGGCCGCCGCGAGCCCGGCCGGCGGAGGCGTGGTCGCCGACGTACCAGGCGCTGTTGGCGGTGGCGGAGCAACTGGCGGAGCCGGTGGGGAACGTCGGACGGATCCCGTTCCCGAGGCTGGCGTGCGGGTTGTTGGCCGTCGCGGCGGGCGGTTGGGGCGGCCGGGACCTGCCGAGGGTCCGGGAGGAGGCCGAGCGGATACTCGCGCTGAGCGACACGGGGTCGTGGCCGACGACCGGCCGATGGGCGGGCAAGGTGGCGGCGAGGCTGACGGCGTCGATGTCCGGCGTGGGGCCGGTGGCCGAACCGCAGGTGGTCGAGCCCGAGGTGGTCGATCGGGTCGTGATCGAGCCGATCATCGAGGCGGCCCTGGAGGCGTTCACCGAGGGCATGTCGTCCGCGCACCGGCGGCTGCGGAAAGGCGCGGTCTGGTACGGCCGCCACCCGAGGACGGGCGGCAGCCCCAAGCGCGGACTCGTCCTGCTCGCCGGGCACTTCCGGGCGGACGGCGGCGCGCCGCGCACGTACGCCGAGCGACAGCTCGTACGGGCGCTGCTGGCGGACCTGGACGACGCGTACGCGGGAGTCGTGCGGCGCGCGCACCGGGCCGGGCGGCCGGTGGTCCTGGTCGACAACGTGCAGGAGGACGCCGGGCGCCGACTGATGGAGTGCGTACTGAGGGACCGCGCGGACGGCATACCGGACCGGGTGTCGTTCTTCGCCGCCCTGCGTGGCGACGCCCACCCGGCCCTGCGCAACGCCGAGCGCCGCACCCTCCCCGAGGTGATCCGCGACATCCCCTGGACCCCGGGCAGCACACCCTCCTCCCGGGCCCTGCTCGTCCCCCTCGCCCTCCCCCTCCCCCGCCCTCGAACCCCTATGGTGTCTGCCCCGCCTTGTCCACGATCGCCCGCTCGGTGATCGCCTTGGATGTGACGACGGTGCCCATGTAGTCGTCGGTGCTCTTGATGTACACCGAAGG
>NZ_AEJC01000009.1 GCF_000317595.1 Streptomyces ipomoeae 91-03
CCCTTTCTTGCTGTTCGGGGGGTGGGGTGCCTGTGGTGGGGTGGGGTGCCCAATGGCTCGGAGGGATGCGCAGGAGGGCGACTGCGGGTTGTGTGTGGCTGATCGCGCAGTTCCCCGCACCCCTTGGGGCGCGGCAGCCCACCCCCGGCCGACAACAGCCACCGGGTCCTAGAACGGCTCGAAGTCGTCGTACTCCTGCTCGATCTCGTCCCGCTCCGCCTGTCGATCCCGGCGGCGCTGCACAGCCGGCCGGGGCGCCTCGAACCGGTGGTCCTCGCCCCGTCGGCCCAGCATCTCCGCCCCGGCGGTAACGGACGGCTCCCAGTCGAAGACGACGGCGTTGTCCTCGGGCCCGATGGCGACACCGTCCCCCGTCCGGGCCCCCGCCTTCACCAGCTCTTCCTCGACGCCCAGCCGGTTCAGCCGGTCGGCGAGATATCCGACCGCCTCGTCGTTGTTGAAGTCGGTCTGCCGCACCCAGCGCTCCGGCTTCTCGCCCCGCACCCGGAACAGCGGCTCCCCGCCGATCTCCTCACGCGTGATCGTGAAGCCGGCGTCGTCGACGGCCTTGGGCCGGATGACGATCCGGGTGGCCTCCTCCTTCGGCTTGGCGGCCCGCGCCTGGGCGACCAGATCGGCGAGCGCGAAGGACAGCTCCTTCAGCCCGAAGTGGGCGACCGCCGACACCTCGAAGACCCGGTACCCACGGGCCTCCAGATCCGGCCGCACCATCTCGGCGAGATCCTTGCCGTCCGGCACGTCGATCTTGTTCAGCACGACGATCCGCGGCCGGTTGTCCAGCCCGCCGTACTCCCGCAGCTCCGCCTCGATGACGTCCAGATCGGAGACGGGGTCCCGGTCGGACTCCAGTGTCGCGGTGTCCAGCACATGCACGAGCACGCTGCACCGCTCGACGTGCCGCAGGAACTCCAGCCCCAGCCCCTTGCCCTGGCTGGCACCCGGGATGAGCCCCGGGACGTCGGCGATGGTGTAGACGGTGGAACCGGCGGTCACCACACCGAGGTTCGGCACGAGCGTGGTGAACGGATAGTCGGCGATCTTGGGCTTCGCCGCACTCAGTACGGAGATCAGCGAGGACTTGCCCGCGCTCGGGTAGCCCACCAGCGCCACGTCGGCGACGGTCTTGAGCTCCAGGACGACGTCCCGCAGGTCCCCGGGCTCCCCGAGCAGCGCGAAGCCGGGGGCCTTGCGCCGCGCCGAGGCGAGGGCCGCGTTGCCGAGGCCGCCCCGGCCGCCCTGGGCGGCGACGAAGGAGGTGCCGTGGCCGACGAGGTCGGCGAGGACGTTGCCCTGCTTGTCGAGCACCACCGTGCCGTCCGGCACCGGCAGGACCAGGTCCTGTCCGTCCTTGCCGGACCGGTTGCCGCCCTCGCCGGGCTTGCCGTTGGTGGCCTTGCGGTGCGGGGAGTGGTGGTAGTCGAGGAGGGTCGTGATCGACTGGTCGACGGTCAGGATGACGTCGCCGCCACGCCCGCCGTTGCCGCCGTCGGGACCGCCCAGCGGCTTGAACTTCTCACGGTGGACGGAGGCACAGCCGTGACCTCCGTTACCCGCGGCGACATGCAGCTCGACGCGGTCCACGAAGGTGGTCATGGTTCAGTGCCTCCAGAAACGTACGGGGATACCAGAAACGTACGGGAAAATCTGTACGGGAATGTCTTACGTGCAACACGGCGAGG
>NZ_AEJC01000010.1 GCF_000317595.1 Streptomyces ipomoeae 91-03
CGGGCTCAGCACGTTGTGGAGGGTCACTGCGGCGCGGGCGCGCTCAGACCTCCAGGCCGTTCTCGATGCGCCTCAGGCTGTGCCGCGCCAGCGCGAGGTTGCTGCGGGAGCGGTCCAGCGCGAGGTAGAGGAAGAGCGAGCCCTTGCTGCTGGTCAGCGGGCGGATCAGGTGGTACTGCCGGCCCAGCGTGATCAGGATGTCCTCGATGGTGTCGTCCATGTCGAGCGAGGCGAGCGTGCGCATCTTGGAGCGCACCACCTCGGTGTTCCCGGCCGCCGCGAGCTCGAGGTCGAGGTGCTGGTTGCCGCCGAGGGTGCCGAGCGACATGCCGCTCTCGTAGTCGACGAGCGCGACGCCGATCGCACCGTCGATCGCCATGGACTCCTTGAGCGCGGTCTCGATGTTCATTCTGGTGCCCCAATTCCTCAGTGCTGCTGACCGGTCACTGTCCGGCCAACTACGATCGAACGTGTGTGACCCGGCGGTCACAAACATCAACTTTCTTGTGTGTTGCGGAAGTTGGCGTTCAAGCTACTGTGCTGCGCGTGAACGTGGAGGGCGAATGGGAGAACGGGCTACGGCGCTCCAGGCATCCCTGGACCGGCTACTCGACTCTCCCGGCGTCACCGGCGTCGCGCTGATCGACGCGGTCACCGGACTCACCTACGGAGCGGCGGGAGACGCCGCCGAGGCCGGTACCGGCACGGAGGCCTCCGAACTCGTCGCGCTCATCTCCGAGCGGCTCGGCGAGGCGGGAGCCGTGGGGGAGTTGGAAAGCGTGGTCATGACCAGCAGGAGACGCCACCAGGTGCTGCTCCGTGTGGACCGGCCGGCCGGCGATCCGTTGCTGCTGGCCGCCGGTCTCGACCGGGACCGGGCCAACGTGGCGCTCGCGTTACGCGGCCTCGGCGACCGTGCCCGAGAGGTACTGGCGTGAAGACACCCTCGGCGCGCAATGTCCCGGCGCTCCTGCAAGCACTGCACCAGGAGGGCTTCACCGGCACGGTAAGGGTCTCCGGTCAACCGGGTGGCACGATTCATCTGCGTGACGGGCTGATCGGCGCGATCGAGACACCGGGCGCGCCCACCGCCACATCCGCGCTGCTCGCCTCGGGCCGCGTCGACGACGACGCCTGGCTGGCGGCGTGCGCGGCCGAGCCCGACGCGGACCGGCTGGATCTGCACCTGGTCGCCGCCGGACTGATCGGGGCCGCAGAGCTGGAGGTCGCCTGCATGGCCGCCGTCTTCGACGGGGCCTTCGCGATGTCGCTCAGCCCGCCCGGCGGCTGGGAGCTGAGCGGACGCGAGCCCACGCTCCTCGCCCGGCCCGGGGTCGAGCCGAAGCCGCTGGCCGACGAGACCACCCGGCGCATGGCGCTGCTGACCCGGCTGTGGGGTCCCGCGGGCACCCTGGCCCGGGTCCGGCCCGCACTGGTCCCCGGCCGCGAGAACCCCGAGTCCGACAGCCGGCTCACACCACGTCACCGGGAACTCGTCGCGAGCGCCAACGGGCGCCGCACCCCGCGTGACATCGCCTTCGCACGGGGGCGTGGACTCTACGCCGTGATGCTGGACCTCATCCGGCTGGAGGCGCTTCAGGTCCTCCAGTGGGAGGCCGGGACCACACCCGAAGGCCGGCCCAGTACCGCGCCCAGGGTCCCGCAGGGGCGGTCGTCGCCCTACGAGCCGACGCCACGGGCCGGTCCCCTGCCCAGACGCATACCCGGTGGGGGATTCCCCGCCGGGGACTTCTGAGCGAAGGGTGGCTAGTGAGCCCAGACGAAGACCCGGCCCCCAAGCGCCGCCGACGCCCCAAGCCCACCGCTCGCCTCCGGCGGAGCGAGGCCACCGCTCGCCTCCGGCGCAGCCAGACCGGCCGCCGCCTCCGGCAGGAGCAGGCTGATGGTTGGCTTCGGCGGGAGCAGGCCGCTGATCGCTTCCTGCGCGACCAGGCCGCGCGGTCGGCGGCGGACGATTGGTTGGTGCCACCGGCCCCGCCTCCACCGTCCGCCAGTGCCGGTTCCGTGACCGCGGAACGGACACCGACCAGTGGTGCCGGTGCCACGGCCGCGGAACAGCCGCCGTGCGCCGGACCCGAGTCCACGGCCACAGAACGACAGCCCACCGACAGATCCGACTCCCCGTCCCCGGAACCACCGCAGTCCGACACCGCTGGTTCCACAACCCCCGAACCACCGCACCCCGACGCACCCGATTCCACGTCCCCACCACGGCCACCGTTCGTCGAGTCCGAGGTCGCGGTCGTACAGCGCCCACCGTTGCCCGTGCGGGGCGCGGCACCGGACGCGGACGACGCGCCGCTCCCCTTCCCACCGATGACCCTGCTGTCGCGTGAGGAGATCCTCGCCGAACAGCCTTCCCTCGAAATGCTGCGGCGCGTCCGCCGCGGGCTGCGGGCTCTCCCCGAGTCCGACCAGTACCCGTCCGACTGAACAGTCCGGACCGCACCCCTCACACCGGACGCACCACCCCACCGCAGAGTTCTGGACCAAGGAGCACCTTCCCATGACCGCACACGCAACGACCGAATCGCTCACCGGCATCCTGGCCTCGCTGCGTGACCGGGTGTTGGGCGTCTCCGAGAGCGTCCTGTCCACCGTGGACGGGCTCCTCGTCGTCGCCGACGTCGACAAGGTCCACCCCGAGTCCGTCGCCGCGCTCGCCGCCGCCACCCTCGGCGTCGGCCGTCGCATGGCCGACCAGTCCGGCGTCGGCTCCCTCCGCGAGGTCGTGGTCCGCTGTGGGGTGGGCCACGTGATCGTCGTGGCCGTCGGCGAACGTACGCTGCTCACTGTCGTGGGCGACGACGGGCTGGACATCGCCGCGTTCCAGAGGGAGTCGCCGGCGACCGTGGAACAGCTCAACAAGGCGCTGGCGGCGGATGTGACCACCTGACTTCTTGAGCCATGGGGGTGACGATCAGCTACGGAAAACCGATACGGCCGCGCGCCTCCCCCACTTGTCTGACCGTGCCGGTAGCGGGGTAACCCATGGGTAATGAGCGGCCCTCCTTCCGTCCGTGGTTGGATGCGAGGGAGAGGGCGTAGCGGGGGCGACAGCCAGCCCACTCCACGGAACTGGCAGGCGGGAACCGTAACTGGCAGGCGGGAATCGTGAGGATCTTCGGCAAGGGACGGCATCGGCCCTCCGCCTCCTGGCGGCAGGCCACCGATCGTGCGTTCACGCTGATCGGCGATGGTCGGTACGAGGACGCGGGCGCGCTGCTGACACGTGCCGCGGATCTGGAGCCGTGGCTGTCCGAGTCCTGGTTCAATCTCGCGCTGTTGCACAAGTTCCGGCACGACTGGGAGCAGGCGCGCGCCGCAGGTCTGCGTGCCGTCGCGCTGCTCGACCGTGAGACCGGGGCGCCCGACTGGTGGAACGTGGGCATCGCCGCGACCGCCCTGCAGGACTGGCCGCTGGCCCGCCGGGCCTGGCAGGCGTACGGGCTGCGGGTGCCCGGAGGCGCGGGCGTCTCCGGCGAGCCCGTCGGCATGGACCTGGGCAGCGCTGCCGTACGGCTGTCCCCGGAGGGCGAGGCCGAGGTGGTGTGGGGGCGGCGGCTGGACCCCGCCCGCATCGAGGTGCTGTCCATTCCGCTGCCGTCGTCGGGACGGCGCTGGGGTGAGGTCGTACTGCACGACGGCGTTCCGCATGGTGAGCGGACCACGGCCGCGGGGCATGCGTACCCGGTGTTCGACGAGATCGAGCTGTGGGCGCCGTCGCCCGTGCCGACCTGGGTGGTGCTGCTGGAGGCGGCGACCGAGGCGGACCGGGACGCGCTGGAGCGGCTTGCGGCCGACGCCGGGTTCGCGGCGGAGGACTGGTCGTCGTCGGTGCGGTTGCTGTGCCGGCTGTGTTCGGAGTCGCGGATGCCTTCGGACGAGGGCGACGGGGACCATCTGGACCCGCATGATCACAGTGAACCCGGGCATCCCGGGCCATTGGGGCATCGGACGGACGGGCAGCTCTGGGTGCCCGAGCGGGAGTGCGGGATCGCCGCGCCGGCTTCGCTGGTTCGGGGGTTGTTGGACGGGTGGGTCGCGGACAGCCCGGATTCTCGTGACTGGCGGGATCTGGAAGAGGTTTGTTAGGGGTCCGCCGGGTCGTACGTCGGCTGCGGGTTGGTGAGGGGTGCTCGCTCCCCCATCGCGGCGGAGCCGTATATCGGCACAGTCCCGCGCCCCTGACGGGGCGCGGCCCCCGTACCCTGTATCAGCATCACAACCCCCTGTTTTTCTAGGAAGGCATACGTCGCTCATGGCGCAGCAGGACACCGATCAGCAGCACGCGGGCGTGCTCCCCGTGGACGACGAGGGCTTCGTCGTCGACACCGAGGACTGCGAGGAGCGCGAGCAGGCGTACCGGGAGCGCGGCACCTCGCGGCCCATCACGGTCGTCGGGAACCCGGTGCTGCACAAGGAGTGCAAGGACGTCACCGAGTTCGACGACGAGTTGGCGAAGCTGGTGGACGACATGTTCGCCAGCCAGCGGACCGCCGAGGGCGTGGGCCTCGCGGCCAACCAGATCGGCGTGGATCTGAAGGTGTTCGTGTACGACTGCCCGGACGACGAGGGCAAGCGGCACGTCGGTGTGGTCTGCAACCCCAAGCTGGTCGAACTGCCCGCCGAGAAGCGCCGGCTGGACGACAGCAACGAGGGCTGTCTGTCGGTGCCGACCGCGTACATGCCGCTCGCCCGCCCCGACTACGCCGAGGTCACCGGGCAGGACGAGAAGGGCAACCCGATCAAGGTGCGTGGCACCGGGTACTTCGCGCGGTGTCTGCAGCACGAGACCGACCACCTGTACGGCTACCTGTACATCGACCGGCTCTCCAAGCGTGACCGCAAGGACGCGCTGCGGCAGATGGCCGAGAACGAGCCCCGCTACCCCGTGGTCGCGAACGACTGAGACGGGAGACGACAGCAGAGGCGCGAGCCTCGTACACACGGGCACACGGACGACGC
>NZ_AEJC01000011.1 GCF_000317595.1 Streptomyces ipomoeae 91-03
CCCTTCGCGAGGGCGCCCGCGTTCTCCTCGGCCTGGGCGACCGTACGGAAGCCGGGGATGGGGATGGTGCGCGGGCTGCGGGCCCAGATCCAGGCGAGGGCGCCCTGCGCGAGCGTACGGCCCTCGCTGGTCAGGATCTCGCGCAGCGCCTCGACCCGGCCGAGCCACTCCGGGTCGGCGCCGGAGTCGGCGGTGAAGCCCGGCAGCCAGGCGGGCGGGGCGGCCCGGATGTCCCCGGCCTCCAGCGGACGTCCGGCGGTGTGCTTGCCGGTGAGCAGACCCATGGCGAGGGGGCTGCGGTTGATGCTCGCGAGGTCCGACTTCTCGCAGAGCGCGAGGAGTTCGGGCGCGTCCTGCAGGATGTTCAGCCGGTGCTGCACGGCCGCGCAGTGCGGCCCCTGCGCGAACACGGCGGCCCGGTCCGGGTCGTCGGTGCTCCACGCGTACGCCCGGATCAGGCCCTCTCGTACGAACTCCTCGCAGGTGTCGCGGAGTTCGGCGGCGCGCTCGGGGTCGGCGTCGGAGAGGTGGAGCTGGTAGAGGTCGACGTGGTCGGTGCCGAGGCGGCCGAGGGAGGCCGTGAGGGCACGGCGGGCGTGGGCCGGGGTGTCGTCCTGGCCGGTGAGGGTGCGGGTGCGCTCGTCGAAGAGGTTGCCCCACTTGGTGGCCACGACGACGTCGGCGCGGCGCTTGCCGAGGGCGCGGCCGAGCAGACGCTCGCTGTGGCCGGTGCCGTACGCGTCGGCGGTGTCGAAGAAGGTGACACCGAGGTCGAGGGCGCGGTGGATCGCCCGCACCGACTCATCGTCGTCGACCTTGCCCCAGCCCAGCGGCTGCCCGTCGGGCGCCTGCCACTCGCCGCCGATCGCCCAGCAGCCGAAGCCGAGGGCGCTGACCTGGATACCGCTGCTGCCGAGCTGCCTTGTGTACGTGTGCGTGTTCGTCTCCATGACCCCGACGTTAGAAGTTGGAGTGCACGCGAAGGCAAGCCCTCCGAGCGAAGATCAGGCCTGGCCGGTCTCAAAACGGGAGATCTTGCCGTCCTCCACCGTGAAGTGCCAGGCGGTGCGCATCTCGCCCCAGGTGTCGTTGCGGTAGCGGGCGACGAGGGAACGGCCGCCGTCGGACTCGTGGTCGACCTCCATGTGGCCGTGGGAGGAGAAGATCTCCCGGTCCACCCACTCGTCGAGGTTCCGGTCGGAGCCGTCGTCCGACATCGTCGCGTCGTCGGTGAGGAGGTCCATGAAGGCGGCCTGGTCGTGCGCGTTCACCGCGTTGACGAAGGCCCGGACGGTCGGGTCACTGAGTTTGGCTGGTGCGATCGTCATGCCGGTCAGCCTCACACCGTTCGTATACGTACGCCACCGGAGGCGCGCCCCCGTACGCCACCGGGGGCGCGCCCACGGTCGAGGGGCCCCGTCCCGTGCCACCCGAACGGCCGCGCGGGTGGATCGGAGGGGTGTGCCCGGTGCGACGGTGGATACGCGGGAGGGGAGTCGCCGTTGTCCGATCCTCCGCCTGTTCTCGCTCTGGAGTGACCATGACCTCTTTCGACCGACGCGATCTGGGACTGCTGCTGCTCCGTCTGGGCGCGGGCGGGGTGCTGGCCGCGCACGGGACACAGAAGCTGTTCGGCTGGTTCGGCGGGGGCGGGATCGAGGGGACCGGGAAGTTCATGGAGTCCGTCGGGTACACGCCCGGCAGGGCGAGCGCCACCGCGGCGGGGCTGGCCGAGACCGGTGGCGGCACCCTGCTCGCCCTGGGCCTCGCGACACCCGGGGCCGGTGCCGCGGCTGCCGGGGCCATGGCGGGCGCGGCGGCGGTGCACACGCCCAACGGCTTCTTCAACGCCTCCGGCGGCTACGAGTACGCCGCGACCCTGGGCCTCGCCGCCGCCGGCCTCGCGATCGCCGGCCCCGGCCGGCTCTCCCTCGACCACGCCCTGCGCCATGTCGCCGACCAGGGCTGGATGGTGCCGGTGGCGTTCGCCGGTACGGCCGCGGCGACGGCGCTGGTGGTGGGGGCGCGGAACCGGCGGGTGCGGCGGGAGAAGGAGGGGACGCAGGAACCGCTGTTCGAGGAGTGACCGTTCGAAGATTGACCGTATGAGCGGGGCGCGCATGGCAGGCTGCGGCCATGAGCGATGCCAACTCCCCCGACGATCTGTGGCGTTCCATCTCCCTCCTCCACTCCTGGCTGGAGTCCAACCGCGTCCACGACGGCCAAGAACTCCTGCTCCTGCGCATGCTGAAGCTCCAGGAGGAGGTCGGCGAGGTCGCCCAGGCGGTGATCGGCGCGACCGGGTCCAACCCGCGCAAGGGCACGACGCACACCTGGGACGACGTGCGGTCGGAGCTGTGCGACGTGGTCATCACGGCGCTGGTGGCGCTGCGTACGCTCACCCCGGACGCCCGCGCGGTGTTCAACGCCCATCTCGCCGGGGTCACCGCACGCTCGGAGGGCTCCCGGCATGGCTGACAGCGCCTTCTGGATCGCCTCGCTCACCGCCGGTACCGCCGTGCTCGCCAGTTGGGTGACCAGCCGGGGGACGGCGCGGGCGGCGCGGATACAGGCGGACACGACGGCGGACGCGCAGCGGGTGCAGCGGCTGCGGGAGGCCCGGCGGACGGCGTACGCGGAGTTCATCGAGCAGGCGCAGCGACTGAGCCATGTGCACTGGAAGGTGTCCGACGTGTGCCGGGCCGCCGAGGGCGGGCCGGCGCCGGAGCACATCGAGGCGCTGCGGCGGTTGCGTGACCAGCAGCGGGACGAGTACGCGGCGCTGCGGCACCTCACCTGGATCGTCTCGCTGGAGGGGCCCGAGGAGGTCGCCGAGCTCGCCAACAAGGTCCGGCGTTCGACGAGTCCGTTCCACAAGGCGATCGAGGCGATGATCGAGGGCGACGCCGGTGCCGCGGCCCGCTTCGACGCCTGCTACTCGCCGTTCTGGCAGGCGCTGAAGGAGTTCACGAAGGCCTCGCGCGACACCCTGCACGCCATGTAGACCGGGCTCCGGTCATACCCCGGGCTGACCCGGCGGTCGTGTCGTACCGCGTTCTGAGTACCGGGGATTGTCGGCAGCCGCACGACGACGGGAGGGGGCCCCGGCCGGGAGTCTGGGCGGGTATCCGAGACATCTGACGTGGAGACCTGCGCCTCATGGCAACCTTCCTCTATCGGCTGGGCCGGCTGGCCTTCCGCAAACGCTGGTACGTCATCCTGCTGTGGATGGCGGTGCTGGGTGCCGTCGGTGTCGGCGCCCTCAAGGCCCCGGGAGCCTCCGACGAGGAGTTCTCCATGCCGGGCATCGAGTCCCAGAAGGCGTTCGACCTGATGGAAGAGCGCTTCCCCGGCGTCACGGCCGACGGGGCCACCGCCCGGGTCGTGTTCGTCGCGCCGAGCGGTGAGAAGGTCACCGCCGCCGAGAACAGGAAGGCCATCGAGGACACCGTGGCCGATCTGGCCGGCGGATCGCAGGTCGCGAGCGCCGTCGACCCGTTCCGGGCGAGGGCCGTCAGCGAGGACGGCTCGACGGCGTACGCGACCGTCACCTACAAGGTCACCGCCAACGACCTCACCGACGCCGACAGGGACCACCTGAAGGACGCGCTCCACACGGCTGAGGACTCCGGATTGACCGTCGAGGCCGGCGGCGACGCGGTGGCCGAGCAGGGCGGCGCGGGCGGCGCGGCCGAGGTGATCGGTGTCGCCATCGCCGCCGTCGTCCTGCTGGTCACCTTCGGCTCACTGGCCGCGGCCGGGCTGCCGCTGCTGACCGCGCTCGTGGGCGTCGGCCTCAGCATGGCCACGATCCTCGCCCTGTCCGACGCCCTCGGCCTGTCCACGACGACCGGCACCCTCGCGATGATGCTGGGTCTCGCGGTCGGCATCGACTACGCCCTGTTCGTCGTCTCCCGCTACCGCGAGGAACGGGCCAAGGGCCGTACACCTCAGGAGGCGACCGCCCTCGCCACGGGCACGGCCGGATCGGCGGTGGTGTTCGCCGGACTCACCGTCGTCATCGCGCTGGCCGGACTGTCCGTGGTGGGCATCCCGATGCTGACGAAGATGGGGCTGGCCGCCGCGGGCGCGGTCGTCGTCGCCGTGCTGATCGCGCTGACCCTGGTCCCGGCCGTCCTCGGCTGCTGGCCGAACGCCGTGCTCTCGCGCAAGGCCCGAAAGAGCGGCCGTATCGAGGAGAGCCCCAAGGACAACGGCGGCACCCGGTGGTCCCGGTTCGTGCTGCGCCGCCCCGTGCCCGTACTGCTCCTCGGCGTCGTCGGCCTGGGCGCGCTCGCGATCCCGATGGCCGACCTCCAGCTGGGCATGCCCGGCGACGAGGCCAAGTCGACCTCCACCACCGAGCGCCGGGCCTACGACGCGCTCGCCGAGGGCTTCGGGCCCGGCTTCAACGGACCGCTGACGATCGTGGTGGACGCCAAGGGCGTGGACGACGCGAAGGGCGCCGCCGAGACGATCGCGAAGGAGATCGGCGCCACCGAGGGCGTCGTGTCCGTCTCTCCCGCGCGCTTCAACGAGGCCGGCGACACCGCTGTCTTCTCGGCCGTGCCCACCACCGCGCCGACCGACGAGAAGACCAAGGACCTGGTGACCGTCATCCGGGACGAGCGTCCCGGCATCGAGTCCGAGACCGGGGCGACGTACGAGGTCACCGGCACCACCGCGCTGAACATCGACATCTCCGACAAGGTGCGGTCCGCGCTGGTCCCCTATCTGCTGGTCGTGGTCGGCCTGGCCGTCATCCTCCTGCTGATCGTCTTCCGCTCCCTGCTCGTCCCGCTCAAGGCGGCCCTCGGCTTCCTGCTGTCGGTGCTCGCGTCGCTCGGCGTGGTCGTCCTGGTCTTCCAGCAGGGCCACGGCGCGGAGCTCTTCGGCGTGGAGCAGACCGGCCCGATCATGAGCCTGATGCCGATCTTCCTGGTGGGCATCGTCTTCGGTCTGGCGATGGACTACGAGGTGTTCCTCGTCTCGCGGATGCGGGAGGCGTACGTGCACGGCGGCCGGGCCGACGAGGCGATCACCAGCGGCTTCCGGCACAGCGCCCGGGTGGTCGTGGCCGCCGCCCTGATCATGATCGCGGTGTTCGCCGGGTTCATCGGCGAGAGCGAGTCCATGATCAAGATGATCGGGTTCGGGCTGGCCTCGGCGGTCCTGTTCGACGCGTTCGTCGTACGGATGGCGATCGTGCCCGCCGTGCTCACCCTGCTCGGCGACAGGGCCTGGTGGCTGCCGAAGTGGCTGGACCGGATGCTGCCCCACGTCGATGTCGAGGGTGAGGCGCTCAGCCGCGGGCCCGAGGCGGATCCGGCCCCGGCCCGAACCGCCGAGCCGGCGGTGGCGCGCACCTGATCCGACCGCCCCTCCCCCACCGGGGGCCGTCCGTGGCGAAGGACACGGACGGCCCTCGGGGCGTGCGCACCCGAAGTCGACCACCATGGTCCCAGCCTCACCGACCGGAGTCCCGATGACCGTCAATCTGGAACGGCGCTACGCGGATCGCCTCGAGAACTTCTCGGGCCGCCATCCCTTCCTCGTCGATCTGGCGCAGGTCGTGGCGCTGATGGGCTGCGCGACCCTCGGCAGCGCGCTCACCCTGCCCGGCGCCGAGCCACCGGATCAGGACAAGGTCGCCGTCGTCCTCATGGGTGTGTCCTGTCTGTTCCTGCTCAAGCACCGCACCCACCCGCGCACCGCCCTCGTCGTGACCGCGATCTGCACGATCGTCGCGGTCGCCCTGGGCTATCTCCTCACCCCGCTGCTGCTGGCACCGATCATGGCGGCGCTCTACTGGCTGGCCACCTTCACCGACCGGACGACCATCCGCGTCTACGGCCTCACCACCATCGCGGCAACGAGCCTCGCGGCCGTGTTCGCCGACTCCATGGACCACCTCTCGCTGGTGCTCAGGACGATCGGCCCGATCTTCTGGCTGCTGCTGCCCCTCGCCGCGGGCCGGGGGACCCAGGTGCGGCGGGCCTATCTGAAGTCGGTGCAGGCCCGCGCCGAGCACGCGGAGCGCACCCGGGAGGAGGAGGCCCGTCTCCGGGTCGCCGAGGAGCGGATGCGCATCGCCCGCGATCTGCACGACGTGGTCGCCCACCACCTGGCCCTCGCCAACGCCCAGGCGGGCACCGCCGCACACCTCACCCGTACCGACCCCGAGCAGGCCCACCGCATCCTCACCGACCTGACCACCACCACGTCGTCGGCGCTGCGCGAGCTGAAGGGCACCGTCGGTGTGCTGCGCCGTCCCGACGACCCCGCCGCGCCTCTGGCCCCCACACCCGGGCTCGACCAGCTCCCGGACCTGATCACCACGTGCGCGTCCGCCGGTCTCTCGGTCACCGTCACCACGGAGGGCGCGCCGGCGCCGCTCGACCCCGGGGTGGACCTGACCGCGTACCGGATCGTGCAGGAGGCCCTCACCAACGTCAACAAGCACGCCGCCGTGGACGCGGCCCGCATTCATCTGGCGTACGAGGAGGCCCACCTGACGGTCACGATCACCGACGACGGCACACCACGCCCCGAGGGCGCTGCCGGAGCCGGCCGAGGCTTCGGCCTGATCGGCATGCGCGAGCGCGCCCAGTCCGTCGGCGGCTGTCTGAGCGCCGGTCACCGTCCCGAAGGCGGCTTCGAGGTCACCACCGACCTCCCGCTGCGCCCCCGTCCCAGCATCCCGGAACCGGTCGCGGAACCGACCCATGACCAGCGGAAGTAGAACAGCACCATGCCCCTTCGTGTCCTGCTCGCCGACGACCAGGCCCTGCTGCGGGCCACCTTCCGGATCCTCATCGACTCCTGCGAGGACATGGAGGTGGTCGCCGAGGCCACCGACGGCAGGGAGGCGGTCGACCTCGTCCGCGTCCACCGCCCCGACGTGGTGCTCATGGACATCCGTATGCCCGGCACCGACGGTCTCACCGCCACGGCCGTCATCTGCGCCGACGAGGAACTGGCCGACACACGCGTACTGATCCTCACCACCTTCGAGATCGACGAGTACGTCGCCCAGGCGCTGCGCTCCGGCGCCAGCGGTTTCCTCGGCAAGGACGTCACCGCCGACGTCCTCCTCGACGGCATCCGCACCGTGGCCACCGGGGAGACCCTGCTCTCCCCCGCCGCCACCCGCACCCTCATCACCCGCTTCCTCGCCGCCCCCGTCCCCGGCAACCGCCTGGCGGTCCCCGAGCAGCTGGCCGCCCTCACCACCCGGGAGCGCGAGGTGATGGCCCTGGCCGCCGAGGGCCACTCCAATGACGAGATCGCCGAGAAGCTGTACGTCAGCCCGCTGACCGTACGGACCCACGTCCACCGCGCCATGACCAAACTCGGCGCCCGCGACCGGGCCCAACTGGTCGTCATGGCGTACCAGTCGGGACTGGTCCAGGTCACACCACCCCATGAGGGTCCCTGAGGGCCGCTGAGGGCCACTGAGGTGAAAACGCGTGCGGCGGGCGACTATCACTTCGTGACGGTCAGCCATCTGCGCGCCACCTCGAATGTCCTGAGGTGACGCGCAGTCGGCCGATCAATTCATGTTTCTCTACTCGCTGCCACTCCTTGATTACTTCTCGCTACTACTTGTTACTCCTTGTTACTCCTTGTAGAAGGTGGCGTCCTGCCGGTCGAGGTCGGTGCTGATCGGCTGGGCGTAGATCAGGTTGTTGTAGTGGCGGAGGTAGCGGCCGGGGAAGTTGTACGACTCGTACGACACTCCGGCCGCGGAGTCGGCGAGACCGGACCGCTCGAAGAAGGAGGCGTCACCGTCGAACAGGGTCGTGCCGTCGTCCTTCTCCACCCACAGCTCGAAGTTCTTGTGGCGGAGGTAGTAGCCGGGGAAGTTCGCGGACTCCAGCGACACCGTGCCGTTGCCCGCGAGACCGGGGACGATCCGGAACTGGGAGTCGGCGAGGTTGGTGACGTTGGCCTCCAGCTTGGCCCGGTACTCCCAGTGGCGGATGAACTTGCCCGGGTAGTTGTACGAGGAGAGGCGGACCGGGGTCACGCCGTCGGCGACGGGGATGCCGAAGTTGGGGGTGCCGTCGGCGTTCCAGTACACCTTCTGGTAGCGGGTGCGGCGGTTGGGGTCGTTGAGCGGGTCGCCGCTGATGTCCTTGTAGTTGCGGTCGTGGTAGACGAGGATGTCCGACTTGCCGTCCTCGGAGACGGTGAAGGAGTTGTGGCCGGGGCCGTACTGGCTGGTCGAGGCGTTGGTCTTGAAGACCGGCTGCTGGCTCTTCGTCCAGGAGGCCGGGTTGAGCAGGTCGGCGGTGGCGGAGGCGGTCAGCATGCCGAGGCAGTAGTTGCTGTCGGTGGCGCTGGCCGAGTAGGTCAGGAAGACCTTGCCGTTCTTCTGGATGACGGCCGGGCCCTCGTTCACCTTGTAGCCGATGGTCTCCCAGGACAGCGTGGGCTGGGAGATCTCGGCCGGGGTGCCGCTGATGGTCCAGGGGTTGAGCATCTTGGCGATGAAGATGCTGGTGTTGTTGTTCTCGGCCGGGTTGCGCTGCGCCCAGGACAGGTAGCGGGTGCCGTTGACCACGAAGGTGGTGGCGTCCAGCGAGAACGTCTCCCACGTGGTCTTGATCTGGCCCTTCTCGGTCCAGGTCCCGGTCAGCGGGTTGGCGGCGCTGGTCTCCAGGACATACATCCGGATGGCCCAGATGTCGTTGGTGGCCCCGGCGGCGAAGTAGACGTACCACTTGCCGTCGATGAAGTGGACCTCCGGCGCCCAGATGTGCGCGCCCATGACGCCGCTGGAGTGCTTGGTCCAGATGGTCGTCTCGGGGGCGGTCGAGAGGCCCTGCAGGGTGGTCGCCCGGCGCATGACGATGCGGTCGTACTCGGGGACGGTCGCGGTGAAGTAGTAGTAGCCGTCGGTGTGCTTGAAGATGTGCGGGTCGGCGCGCTTCTCGGCGATCGGGTTGGTGAAGGTGACGGCCGGCGAGGCGGGGGCCGCCGCGTGGGCGGGCGTGCCGGTGGTGATGAGGGCCAGCGCGGCGAGGACCGCCGTCAGCAGGCGACAGACGAGACGTCTCATGGGGTTCTACGGCCCTTCGGGATCAGGCGGTGGTGGGGACGAGGCGCCACTGCTGGCAGTTGTTGCTCAGCCAGGACCACTGGCGTACGTCGGTGCCGTCGGCGGTGCCGCAGTTGGCGACGTCCATGACCTTGCCGGTGGCGGCGTTGACGATCCGCACGTAGTCGCCGCCGAGGTAGACCATGCGGAACTTCTGGCAGTTGTTGTTCAGCCAGGACCACTGCCGGATGTCGGTGCCGTCCGCGGTGGCGCAGTCGGCGACGTCGGCGACCTTGCCGGTGGCGACGTTGACGAGGCGGCTGGTGTCGTCGGCGCGGTCCTCGATGCGCCACTTCTGGTTGGCGCCGCCGTTGCAGGTCCACTGGGCGATGTTGGTGCCGTCGGCCGTGTTGCCGCCGGTGACGTCCAGGCACTTGCCGCTGTTGCGGTTGACGATCGTGTACGCGTTCGGGGTCGTCGCGGTCTCACCGGAGGGGCCGGCCAGCGTCGTGCCGAGGGCGACCGGGGTGCCGAAGTTCGGGGTGCCGTCGGCGTTCCAGGTGAACTTCTGCGCACGGGTCGTACGGCCGTTGTCGCAGCCGTCGCTCGCCGAGTCGTTGGCGTGGTAGACGATCCAGTTCTCGGTGCCGTCCGGGGAGGTGAAGAACCCGTTGTGACCCGGCGCGTACACGCCGTTGGCGTCGTTCCGCTGGAAGACGGGGGTCTGCTTCTTCGTCCAGGAGGAGGCGAGCAGCGGGTCGGACCCGGTCAGCTCCAGCTGGCCCAGCTTGTAGTCCGGACCCCAGCAGGCACTCGCCGAGTAGATGAGGAACGTACGGCCGTTGCGGTAGAGCGGCTCGGGCCCCTCGTTGACCTGCCCGCTCTGCGTCTCCCAGCTCAGCGTCGGGCTGGAGATGACGGTGAAGGTGGTGGAGGCGAGGGTGTACGGGTTGCTGAGCGGCGCGATGACCAGGCTCTGCGGGCTGCCGCCGGCCGAGCCGCTGCCGACGAGGTACAGCTTGTTGTTGTACTTGAGCACGCTGGCGTCGATGAGCCAGCCGCCCGGGCTGAGGTTGGACCCGGAGAGCATGTTCTTGTAGGTGTACGGCCCCATCGGGTCGGAGCCCGCGCTCTCCAGCACATGCGTGCGCTGGTCGTCGCAGCAGGCGGAGCCGCGTGGCCCGGCCGAGTAGTACAGGTACCACTTGCCGTCGAAGAAGTGGATCTCCGGCGCCCACATGTTCCAGTTGCGGCTGCTGGTCGTGTCCGACCACACCTGCACACTGGGCGCGGTGCTCAGCCCGGCCAGCGTGGGCGACTTGCGCATGGTCAGCTCACCGGTGAACGAGGTCGTCACCAGGTAGTAGTTGCCGTTGTAGTACTCCAGCCACGGGTCGGCCCCCTTCTGGGACTTGACCGGGTTGGTGTACGGCTTGCCTTCGGCAGCGGCGGCGGGCTGCGAGGGCTGAACGGCGAGGAGCGACGCGAAGAGGGCCAGCAGCGCTGCCCCCAGCGTCAGCCAGTGGCGGGGCGTCGACCACCGAGGGGTGCGAACGCGAGCGGGGGTGGGGAACACGACAAGTCCCTTCCGGGAGCGGCTCGAAACGACAGCGTTCGATATTGCGAACGCTGTGCGTAACTTCGGCCAGAAGGTAAGGGTGGGGCAGGAGGGACGTCAATGGATGTGACGCTTTTATGTCGTCGAGAGTGCGCGCCGAGGTTGCCGGGCCACGCCTGCGGAAGCAAAGAAGACCGTCAGGCGTGCGGACCGCGCGGTTCCGGGGAACCGCGCGGCGCACCCGAAGACGTATGTCTCAACGGTGTGGCGGCTCAGCGCAGGGTGCGGACGAAGACGTCCCCGATCAGGTTCGTGTCCTCGGGGACCAGGCCGGGGTAGTAGGAGTCGAAGACGACGGTCGACTCGTCGAGGCTCAGGGCCGCCGCCCCCACGGTGAGGGGCTTGCCGTCCTGACCGGGCGACAGCAACTGCTCCTCCCCGGTGCACGGATCGCGCAGGATCAGCCCCCGGGTGCTGCGGTTCGCGTCGGCGGTGTTCAGGAGCAGCTTCGACCCGTTCGCGGAGAGGTCCGAGATCAGGGTGAGGTCGGTGGGGTCGTGGCCGTCGTACCGCTGGAGCGTGCCGGTGCGCAGGTCGTAGACGAACGCGTTCCAGGACGTACTGCTGTTCCCATTGGGGTCGGTGCCGGGGATCAGGTTGGTGGCCACGGAGTTGAAGCCGACCTTGGACCCGTCGGCGCTCAGCACCGGGCCGATCGCCGACCGGTCGGCCGGGGCACCGTCGTGGGTGGCGTCGGCCTGTACGGTCTGCCCGGTCACCCGGTCGTAGACGAGGATGTCCCCTTGGTCGTTGTCGGACGGCCCGGGGTAGCCCTCCTGGTAGGCGACTTTGCGCCCGTTGGCGCTCATCGAGATCTGCCGGCACTGATGGAAGTTCTTCGATCCGTCCGAGGGCCGGCTGACCCGCTGGACCTGCTGCGTCTTCCGGTCGAGGAGCATGACCCGGCAGGCGAACGCGCCGTTGGGGTCGACGGCGGGCCGGGCGACGAAGGCCACGTAGCGCCCGTTCGCGCTGATCGGGGCGACGCCGTTGGACACCTGGTAGCCCTCGTCCATGGCGGGCGCCAGACGCTCGACGCTCCCGGTGCTCAGATCCATGACGTGCACGGAGGACTTCTGGGTCGCGGACGAGAAGGACGTGAAGGTCAAGTACCGCCCGGACTCGGACAGTTGAGGCGTGGACGTCGTCTCCCCCGGCACGACGACCCGCTGCAGCGGCGCACCGGGAGCCGTCCGATAGAAAACACTGTTCGCCACGTCCGTACCGGCCACCAGGTTGGTCGCCCCCGACTCGAACGCCACGACCCGCCCGTCCGCGCTCACCACGGGGGTCGTCGAGTGCCGGTTGCCGCCGGTGCCGTCGGGCGCCACGCTGATCCGCTCAGTCCGCGGCACCGGCTCATCACCCGCCGCCGCCTGCGCGGCCCCGGCGGGCCAGGCGACGGCCCCCACCAGCACGGCACTCACGAGGATCCGTAAGGAAGGTCTCATCACTGCTCCCCCTTCACCCGGGGACGGCATCAGCCGTCCCCCACACCCCCGTGCCCCCGGCCCTGCGCAGAGGGCTCACGAGGATGCAGGCGATGAAACCGCGCGGGTGGTGAAGGGTCAATGCATCCGCGGTCGAGGACTCGATACGCCTTGGTCTAGCGTGAGGGTGAACTCCCGCCCCGGCCGCTCGTCCCGATTGCGAGGCCCCACGTGCACATCGCGCCCCTGAGCCCCGACGACCCCGCCGAGCTGGGCGGATACGAGCTGCTCGGGCGGATCGGGCAGGGCGGTATGGGTCAGGTGTATCTGGGGGAGTCGCCGGGCGGGGAACCGGCCGCGGTGAAGGTGATCAAGCCGTCGATCGTGGACTCCGAGACGCGGCTGAGGTTCGCGCAGGAGGTGGAGATCCTCAAGACGGTCTGGGGCGCCCGGATCGCCGCCCTCCTGGACGCCGACCCGGAGGCGGACCCGCCGTGGCTGGCGACCGAGTACGTCGAGGGCCTGGACCTCAGCAGGCACGTGGCCGGCCATGGGCCGCTCGACGCCCTGCTCACCGCCTCGCTGGGCGCGACACTCGCGGAGGCACTGGCGACGGTGCACAAGCAGGGGCTGCTGCACCGTGATCTGAAGCCGGCCAACGTACTCCTCGGCCCCAACGGGCCCAAGGTGATCGACTTCGGTCTCGCGGTGTTCGCGGAGTCCAGCGTGTCGCTGACCGCGGCCAACACGGTCGTCGGCACTCCTTCCTGCATGCCGCCCGAGCAGGCGAACGGCGAGAGGCCGCTGACGCCGGCGGTCGACGTGTACGCGCTGGGCGCCGTGCTGCTGTTCGCCGCCTCGGGGCACGCCCCCTACCGGGCCGACAACATCCATCTCCTGTTCCACCAAGTCGTCGATCCCGCGACCGCGCCGGACCTCTCGGGGGCGCCGGAGGAACTCGTGCCGCTGCTGACGGCGATGCTGGCCCACCGTGCTCAGGACCGGCCCGCGCTCGACGACGTCGTACGGCAATGCCGGGTGCTGATCGAGGCGCGGGGGCTCAAGGTCGCCCAGGCGCGGCGCAGGCTCACGCACCACACGGCCGCCCCGGCCCACGTCCTCGACGACCTGCTCGCCGTGGAACGCCCGACCGTGCCGGGGGCGGCGGCTCGGGCACGCGCCGGGACGACCGACGTCCCGGCCGACGTTCCGGCCGGTCGAAGGGGGCCGGCGACGCCCACGCCCGGGACGGCCCGGCAGGAGCCGGGTGGGTCCCGGCCCGCCCAGCAAGGGCCCGCGTCGCCCGCCCCGCCGGTGGCTCCGACTCCGGTGCCGGGGCCGGGGCCGGGGCCGGGGCCGACGGATCCTCGTCTGCTCTTCGCCCGCGTCGACACCCCCATGCCTCCGGCCAC
>NZ_AEJC01000012.1 GCF_000317595.1 Streptomyces ipomoeae 91-03
ACTCGTATGCCTGTTGAACTCTGTGCGCTGAGCGCGGCCACGTCTGGTGCCAGAGCGCCGCCCCCGAACCGCGGGTTCTCCTACAGCGCGCTGAAGCCCACCTTGCGGACCGTCGGCTCGCCGATGTCGACGTACGCCAGACGGTCGGCCGGGATCAGGACCTTGCGGCCGTGTTCGTCCGTGAGGCTCAGCAGCGCCGACTTGCCGGCCAGCGCCTCGGCCACGGCACGCTCGACCTCCTCGGCACTCTGACCGCTCTCCAGAACGATCTCGCGGGGTGCGTGCTGCACGCCGATCTTGACCTCCACGGCTATGTCCCTCCGACGGTCAGTGAAGTGCGCGGGCGTCCGCGCCGTACCCAGCACACATTAGCCCGGTGAGGGGACGTCCACCCTCCGCTCAAGAACGCCAAGAGCGAACAGGAGGCGGGAACAAACGCCCGGTCGGCCACGGACCAGCCGTGGACGGTGCTCGGCGGTCTCCCGTGCTTGGTAGTGGCCGGCGCTCGGCGGTCGCCCGTTCGGGGCTGGTTGCCGGCGCCCGGTGGTCGTCGGCGCTCAGTGGTGGTCGATGCCGTGCAGCGGGAAGCCGGCGATGCCGCGCCAGGCCAGGGAGGCCAGCAACTGGACGGCCTGCTCGCGCGGGACGCTGCGGTCGCTGTGCAGCCAGGACCGCGCCACCACCTGGGCGAGACCGCCCAGACCCGAGGCGAGCAGCATCGACTCGGCGCGCGACAGACCGGTGTCCTCGGCGATGATGTCGCGGATGGCCTCGGCGCACTCGTTGGTGACCTTGTCGACACGCTCGCGCACGGCGGGCTCGTTCGTCAGGTCCGACTCGAAGACCAGCCGGAAGGCGCCGCCCTCGTCCTCGACGTACGCGAAGTACGCGTCCATCGTGGCCCGCACGCGCTGCTTGTTGTCGGTCGTCGACGCGAGCGCGCTGCGTACGGCCTGGATGAGGGACTCGCAGTGCTGGTCCAGCAGGGCCAGGTAGAGGTCGAGCTTGCCCGGGAAGTGCTGGTAGAGGACCGGCTTGCTGACGCCGGCGCGCTCGGCGATGTCGTCCATCGCGGCCGAGTGGTAGCCCTGGGCCACGAAGACTTCCTGGGCGGCGCCCAGCAACTGGTTCCGTCGGGCTCGGCGCGGAAGGCGTGTGCCCCGCGGGCGTGCCGCCTCTGTCTGCTCGATGGCTGTCACGCCGCCTCCCAAAATCGTCCACATGCGGTGAGCGCCGCGCCGCCATCGTACTTTTCGGTAACCCGGCTGTGCGTGGTGCGAGCGCAGAATTTCACGGACCGGACGGCTGGGAAAGTGCCGTAGATCACGTCAAATAAGGGCAGAGCGGGTGGAAGGAAGCCCTTTCTGGTCACCGATTGTCGCTTTTCATGCCCTTGATGGTTGATGCTGGTCAGGAGTTACCCGCTACCTGTAGTGGTCCAGGTCCGGTTACCTGTAGTCGTCCTCGTCGAGGGAGACCACACGGGCCTGTTCCGCGAGGTCGGCCTCGTTGGCGGTGTTCGGGTCGGCGTCGGTCAGTGAGTCGTCCCGGTCCGGGGTGACGTTCGTGTGCTGCTCGGCGGCGTCGGCCTCGGGGGCCTCGACGTCATCGAGCGCCACGGCATCGTCCGTCGCGAAGGTGTCGGGATCGGACGGGTCAACGGCCATGGTGGTTTCCCCTTCCTGGTACTGCCCTGGTCTTGCCCTGGTGCTGCGCGCTCTCCCGCGTCTACGAGCCTAGGAGACCGCCGATCGTGGCGCTATGCGATCCGACGGTGACCGCCCGACAGTGACCGCGGTGGCTCGCCGCGTCCTGTCCGGTACCCCATGGGGCGCGGTTGACAACCGGCGAGTGTGGACGAGTGCGGTCGGCATCCGGCGGGTGTGCGCGGCACGCGTCCGGCAGGTGCTTGGTGTGATTCGCGTCCGGCAGGTGCTTGGCGCGATTCGCGTCCGGCCGGTTTTTGGTGCGATTCGCGACGGTCAAGATGTGGGATCTGTGATGGCCAACACAACGGCGAACACATGAACCACTGCGTGATCGTCTCGTAACATTGCCGCTATGTCTTCGACCGATCTGCCGTCCGTGCTGACCGCCACCGCGTCGCCGAGGGCGAGTGCCGTGCGGGTGGCGCCCGGAGAGCGGTTGAGGTCGGTGAGACTGCCGGGGATCACCCTGTCGGTACGGTCGAGACCGCCGGTGGGAAAGGATCTGCCGCCCGCCCTGTACGTACACGGTCTGGGCGGCTCCTCGCAGAACTGGTCGGCGCTGATGCCGCTGCTCGACGGGGTCGTGGCAAGCGAGGCCGTCGACCTGCCGGGCTTCGGCGACTCGCCGCCGCCGGACGACGGCAACTACTCGGTCACGGGGCACGCGCGCGCGGTCATCCGCTACCTCGACGCCTCCGAACGCGGCCCCGTGCACCTCTTCGGCAACTCCCTCGGCGGCGCGGTCACCACCCGCGTCGCGGCCCTGCGTCCCGACCTCGTCCGGACGCTCACCCTGGTCTCGCCCGCCCTGCCGGAGCTGCGCGTGCAGCGGACCGCCGTACCGACCGCGCTGCTGGCCGTACCGGGCGTGGCGAGCCTCTTCACCCGCTTCAGCAGGAACTGGACCGCCGAGCAGCGCGTACGGGGCGTCATGGCGCTCTGCTACGGCGACCCCACGCGCGTCACGGAGGAAGCCTTCCGCAACGCCGTGGAGGAGATGGAGCGACGGCTGCGGCTGCCGTACTTCTGGGACGCGATGACCAGGTCCTCCCGAGGGCTCGTGGACGCGTACACCCTGGGCGGGCAGCACTCGCTCTGGCGCCAGGCCGAGCGCGTCCTCGCCCCGACCCTCCTCGTCTACGGCCGCCGCGACCAGCTCGTCGGCTACCGCATGGCCCAGCGCGCCGCCCGCGCCTTCCGCGACTCCCGGCTCATCTCGCTGCCGGAGGCCGGGCATGTGGCGATGATGGAGTACCCGGAGACGGTCGCCGCGGCGTTCCGCGAACTGCTCGTCGACACGGGCAAGTCGAGGGTGGCGGCGCGCTTCGAGTCGATGGGCTCGGAGCCGGTCGGGTCGGCCAACTCATCGGGTACGGACGGCTCGTTGGGAGAAGAAGTCTCGGCTACCGTCGGCGATGACGACGATTCCGTAGGGGACGGGCCCGCCAAGGGCTCTCCCGGTGTGGGGAGCTGAGGCGCGGCGTGGGACGGCACAGCCGCAAGGGGCGGGCGCCGAAAGGCGACACAAGCGAAAAGCCGGTGGCCGAGAAACCGGTGGCCGAGAAGCCGGTGGTCCGGGCGACAACCGCCGGGCCGGGCAACGGCCGTTCCGCGGCTCCGCGTCCGCCGGGCGGTCCCGGGGCTACGGCGGGTACGGGCGGGCCGGCGCCCTGGGGTACGGCGGGGCCGCCGACTCCGAGGGGCGGCGGGTCGGCGCCCTGGGGTGGGGCAGCGGCAGCGGCAGCGGCTCAGAGGGGCGGCGGGTCGGCGCCTCGGGGTGACACGGGGCCACCACCGGCGCCAGGAACGCCGCGTTTC
Source organism: Streptomyces ipomoeae 91-03 (assembly GCF_000317595.1). GTDB lineage: Bacteria > Actinomycetota > Actinomycetes > Streptomycetales > Streptomycetaceae > Streptomyces > Streptomyces ipomoeae. The sequence goes on from NZ_AEJC01000012.1 coordinate 3,528, forward strand.
GCCGACGGCACTCCGGCGCACGGCTTTCCCCGACTCTCCGACGGCACACCGGCTCATGGGGTGCCGCGTTTTGCTGATGGCTCGTCGACTGGTGGAGCGCCGCGTTTCGCCGGGGGCGGCACGCCTGCGCATGGCTTTCCCCGGTTGCCCGACGGCACCCCCGCCCGAGGGTTCCCGGAAAGCCGTGGTGGTCACCCCGAGCAGCGTGAACGTGGCGGTGGCTGGGGGCAGTTGGGCGGTGAGGGGCGGTCGGCGGGCGGCGCACCGGGTGTGGTGCGCGGGGCTCCTGCGCGGGCCCCGTACGGTGCGCCCGGCGCGTCCCCGTACGGCACCCCGGGCGGACCCGGTGGGCGACCCGGCCCCCGCGCCCCGATACCGCGACCGCGTCAGGAGGCCGACCCCTCCGGTGGCCCCCGGCAGGCCTACCTGGACGCCTTCGACGAGGTCGACGACGTCATCGTGCCCGGTCGGACGCACCGTGTGGGCCGGGGTGCCGACGGCGACGAGCGGGCCGAGGCGGCGCTTCAGGAGAAGCCGCTGACCGGCGCCCCTTTCGAGGACGCCGATGCCGAGGGCTTCGATCCCGAGGACTTCGAGGCAAAGGAGAAGGCCAAGGGCGGCAAGGGCCGGGCGTACACCGGGATCGCGGCCGCCGCGGTCACCACCGTGCTGGCCGTCATCGTGGGCGGACAGCTCACCCTCGGAAAGGACGACACCGCCACGCGGGCGCAGGCCGTCGACGCCGGCGACCGCGACGTACGCGGCGCCTCGCGCAGCGACGACCGGCCCACGCCGTCCAGCGCGCCCAGCGCGGGCGCGACCCCGTTGTCGTACGACGAGAAGATGGACAAGAAGTACGAGCTCGCCGCCGACCTTGAGGGGAACGGCAAGTTCGAGACGGTGAGGGGCTTCGACAAGGCGCCGGGGACGGGGCGGAAGTACCGCTACCGGGTCGATGTCGAGGAGGGGCTCGGGCTGGACGCGGAGCTGTTCGCCGAGGCCGTGCAGAAGACCCTGAACGACGACCGCAGTTGGGCCCACAACGGCGGCCGTACCTTCGAACGGATCTCCTCCGGGAAACCTGACTTCGTGATCACCCTGGCCAGCCCCGGCACCACCGCGACCTGGTGCGCCAAGTCAGGGCTCGACACGACCGTGGACAACGTGTCCTGCGACTCGGCCGCGACCGAGCGCGTGATGATCAACGCGTACCGCTGGGCCCAGGGCTCCAAGACGTACGGCGACCAGATCCACGCGTACCGGCAGATGCTGATCAACCACGAGGTCGGCCATCGTCTCGGCTACAGCCATGTGACCTGCGACAAGGATGGCGAACTCGCGCCCGTCATGCAGCAGCAGAGCAAGTTCCTCAGCCGTAACGGGATCACATGCAAGGCCAACCCCTGGGCGTTTCCCAACGCTTGACGGGGTGCGGAGTGCATTCCCTCGTTGGCTCGTCCCTTCGCCCCTCACCCCTTTGTCCCTTCGCCGCTGACGGGGTGTAATCGATTGATCCCTTAGCGCGATGGAACGCGTCCCGCTGGCGAAAGTTACGACCGTTCACCCCTTTTGGTGGCGTGATGGACAACCGTCCGTCGCGCCACTGCCTTGTCCGCATACGTTCGTCCCGCTGCGAGCCGCCGGGTGAACGGTGGCTCCCCAAACGGGAGATCGGGGGTGCACGCGTGCGCATCGGACTGCTTACGGAGGGTGGTTATCCGTATGTGAGCGGTGACGCCAGGCTCTGGTGCGACCGACTCGTGCGTGGGCTGGAACGACACCAGTTCGACGTCTACGCGCTCAGCCGTAGTGAGCGGCAGGAGGACGAGGGCTGGATCCCGTTGCCGCCGCAGGTCGCCCGGGTCCGTACGGCACCGTTGTGGACGGCCGAGAACGACGGGGTCGTGTACGGGCGCCGGGCGCGGCGACGCTTCGCGGAGGTGTACGGCGAGCTGGCCGCGGCGGTGTGCTCGGTGGGGGCGGGCGGAGCGGGGGGCGTGGATGGCTCGGGTGGCTCGGGTGGGGGCGGGGGAGCCTCCGGAAGTGGCCCGGGTGTTGAGGCGGACCGTTTCGGCAACGCGTTGTACGGGCTCGCCGAACTGGCCCGTGACGAGGGTGGACTCGTCGGGGCCCTGCGCTCCGAGGTCGCCGTGCGTGCGCTGGAGCGAGCCTGTCGTGCGCCGGGCGCGCTGCGTGGGGCGCGCGAGGCGCGTGTATCGGATCTGCTGACCGTCGCCGCCCATCTCGAACGCGTCCTGCGCCCTCTCTCGCTCGACTGGCACGAGGAGGACGGGCTCGGCTCGGTCGACCTGTGCCACGCGGCGGCGGGCGGCTCGGCCGCGCTGCCCGGGCTGCTGGCCGGACACTTCCATGGGGTGCCCCTGCTGGTCACCGAGTACGGCGTGCCGCTGCGCACGCACTACCTCGGGGCCTCCGGTCGGGCGCCGGTGCGCGCCCTGCTCGCGTCCTTCCAACGGCAGTTGACCTCCGAGGTCTATCGGCGGGCCGTCTGTCTCACCCCCGGCAACATCCACGCCCGGCGCTGGCAGGAGCGCTGCGGCGCCGACCGCGCCAAGATCCGTACCGTCTATCCCGGCATGGACGCGTCCCGCTTCGCGGAGGTGGGCGAATCGCCGGAGAACGCCGATCCGCACACCCTGGTGTGGGTCGGCCGGATCGAACCCGCCAAGGACCTGATCTCCCTGCTGCACGCCTTCGCCGAGATCCGCCGGATGGAGCCGAGGGCACGGCTCAGGATCGTCGGAGCGGCTACGGGCGTCGAAGGGGCCGCCTATCTCGGCCACTGCAGGGTGCTGGCCGCGCAGCTCTTCCCCGACGAGGCGGACGGTGTGCACGCCGTCGGCGAGAACCCCGTCTCCTTCGAGGAGATCGGCGACCCTGCCGTCCCGGACCTGGCGGAGGCGTACGCGGCGGGTGCGGTGGTGGTGCTGTCGAGCGTCGTCGAGGGCTTCCCGATCAGTCTGATCGAGGCGATGTTCTGCGGTCGGCCGACCGTGTCCACCGACGTGGGTGCGGTCGTGGAGGTCATCGGGGGTACGGGACTGGTCGTTCCGCCGCGCAATCCGCGGGCGCTCGCCGAGGCGTGCGTGGCGCTCCTGCGCGAACCCGAGCGCCGCGCGCGCCTCGGCGCGGCGGCCCGCGCCCGCGCCCTCGAACTCTTCACGGTCGAGCAGAACGTCGCGGCATTTCGCGGTATCTACCTGGAGATCGTCTCCCACGCGCCGGTACGGAAGGTCGTCCTCGACGACTCCGGCGAACCCCTGCCCTTCGGCACCCCCGCCGAGTCCCACGTCCCCGGCCGCTGGACCGAGTCCCGCTTGGTCGCGGGGGGTCTCGGGGTGGCTGGGGTCGCCGGCGTGGCCGGACTCGGCGGAGTCGTCGCCGGTCGACCTCGCTGGGCGGCCGGCGCGCCCGTACGGGCCACGGCGTCGGTTCGTGGGGCGGGGGTGCCTCCGGGGGCGGAGTCCTCGGCGGGGGTGCCTTCGGCGTCATCTCCGGCAGCGGCGCCCTCGGTGTCGTCTCCGGCAGCGGCGCCCTCGGCAAGGGCCGGGGAGCGGGTGCCTGCGGGGGAGGGGGCGCGATGAGCGGCGAGCTGAAGCTGGACGGGCCGAGTGAGTTGGCTGGATCCGCTGAGCCCGGTGGGCCGACTGGAGCGGCCGGGGTGGGTGAAGCGGCCGGGGTGGGTGAACCGAGCGAGCCGGGCCGGGGGAAGGCGCCGGGTGTCGCAGAAGCCAAGGTGCCGCCAGGCCTGGGAGCCAAGACGTCCCTCGGTCCCGAAGGGTCGCCGGATCCCCTGGTAGCGCTCGACCCGGTCCCACCTCACTCTGCGGACCCTCCCCGCCCCGTAGCCGCACTCCCCAAAGGCGACGGCGGCACGACCGCGAGCACCCCCAAGCCGGCCACCGCCCCCCGCCGCGGCGCCGCCGATCCCGTGAAGGCGCTGATGCACCGTCACCGGGAACTGTGCGAGCGGGCCGTGGACCCGCTGGAGATCGCCGCCGGGTTGGAAGCACACGGTGTCACCGACCGCACGGCCGCCCGCTTCCGGCACCGGGACGTGTTCTCGCTCGCCGAGGAGATGTACGCGCGCGTCCCCCGCGACGGCGAGACACCCCCGGAGCGCGAACTGGCCACAGACAGCGCGCCAGGCGCGGGCCAAGGCAGGGCATGGGCGGCGCTCGCCCTGCTGCCGGGCACCCTGTGCGCGACGGCCGTGGCCGGAGTGCGGTTCGTCGAAGGCCAACCGCGTCTCGTGGCCGCCGTCGCCGTGGTGGGCACCCTCGCCGTCGCGCTCGGTCTGCGGACGGCTCTGCGGCAGGGCCCCCTGTGCGTCCCGTCCGGCGAATCCGGCCGTACCGGCGCCTGGACCTGCTGGCTGATCGGATACACCCTCCTCGGCGACGGCCTGCTCGCCGCCGGTCTCGGCGGCGGCCCCCACGGCCCCTGGCCCCTGGCCGCCGCACCCGTCCTGGCCCTCGCCCTCGCCTGCGCCCCCGCCATCTGGTGCACCCACCTCCTCTCCGTACGCGCCCGCCGCAAACTCGCCGCCAGCCGGGGCCTCGCCGAGTTCTCCGACTCCGTGAAGCCCTTGCTCCTCGGTGTGTTCGCCCTCTACCTCTGCGCCCTGGCCGCCCTGCTCGCCCTCTGCGGCGCGCTCCTCGACGAGCCCGCCGCACACCCCGGCGCGGGCAGCCTCGGCGCGCTCCTTCTGCTCGCCCGCCTCCTCACCGCACGCGGGTTCGCGCGTGTCCCGGCCGTCGTCCTGCGCATCGCGGCCCTGACCGAGGCACTCGCCCTGGCCACCGTCTTCGCGAGCCGTCTGCCCAACTGCTCCTTCCTGTCCGTCCCCGTCGAGACCGTCACCGGCACCCGGGGGCCCGGCGCCGTCCCGGCCCTGGTGTGCGGCACCGCCGCGCTCGTCCTGCTCGTCCACGCCACCCGCACGCTCACCCGGGCCTCGGCCCACGCCCGGCCCTCCGGAGGTACCTGACCCACCTCGGTTCCCGCCATGGCGCCACATACCGCCGCACGAAGCCCGAGCCCGACCGACGCACGGGACCTCTAGTCCCGGGCATCCCCTCCCGCGGGGCCGACACCGCGGGCCACCTCATCTCACACGGCACGACCCCATAAGGAGAACGCCAGATGATCACCTCCCGAACCGGAGAGCCCGCCCCGGGAGCCGCCCGATGAGGGTCCTGCTGATCGGAGCCAATGGATATCTCGGCCGTTTCGTCGCCGAACGCCTGCTCGCCGACCCGGCCGTCCAACTCACCGCGCTCGGCCGCGGTGACGACGCCGACGTACGGTTCGACCTCGCCACCGGCAGTCCAGGCGCACTCACCCGCTTCCTGGACGCGGTCCACCCGGGCGTCGTCATCAACTGCGCCGGAGCCACCCGAGGCGGCGCCCGCGAACTCACCCGGCACAACACCGTCGCCGTCGCCACCGTCTGCGAGGCCCTACGCCGCAGCGGCTGCGGCGCACGCCTGGTGCAGATCGGCTGCGGCGCCGAGTACGGCCCCAGCCAGCCCGGCTCCTCCACCGCCGAGGACGCCGTGCCCCGCCCCGGCGGCCCGTACGGTGTGAGCAAACTCGCCGCCACCGAACTCGTCCTCGGCTCCGGCCTGGACGCCGTCGTGCTCCGCGTGTTCTCGCCCGCCGGGCCCGGCACCCCCGCCGGCTCCCCGCTCGGCCGCCTCGCCGAAGCCATGCGCCGCGCCATGCAGTCCGGCGACGGCGAACTCAAACTCGGCGGCCTCGGCGTCCAACGCGACTTCGTCGACGTCCGCGATGTCGCCCGCGCCGTCCACGCCGCCTCGCTCTCCGCCGCCCAAGGCGTGATCAACATCGGCTCCGGCCGCGCCGTGCGTCTCCGAGACGCCGCCGCCGTCCTCGCCCGCGTGGCCGGCTACGGCGGCGCCCTGCACGAACTCGATGCCCCGCCCGGCCCCCTCCGCCCGACCATCGGACACCCCCGCTCCGAATCGGACCACCCCGCCCCCGTCGCCTACCCCTACCCGGACGGCTGCGGCAGCTGGCAGCAGGCCGACGTCCGCACCGCCCGCGACCGGCTCGGCTGGCGACCCCGGATCAACCTGGAGGAATCCCTCGCCGACATCTGGATGGAGGCGGCATGCCGTATCTGACCCCGGCCACCTCCGGCACCCCGAGCACCGGCTTAAGCCTCGGCTTCGGCATCCCCGGCTATGCGCACCCCCTTGTCGCTCCGCTGGAATGGGGCCGGCTCACCCGCCCCGGCACCCCACTGCACTGGGTCGTCCTCAACGTCTGCGACGGCCCCGGCACCCGCCCCGACCCGCACTGCCTGGAAGCCGCGGGGCGGCTCCGCAACGCGGGCGTACGGGTCCTCGGCCACCTCGACGTGGCCCATGGCGCCCGCGCCTTCGGTGAGATCGTCACCGACGCACATCGCTATCTCGACTGGTATCAGGTCGACGGCTGTCTCCTGGACCGCTGTCCCACCGAGCGTGGCGCGCTCCCCGGGATCCATCGCACGGTCACGGCGCTCCGCGCGCTCCTCGGCGGCGGCCACATCGTCCTCGGCCACGGCACGCACCCCCACCCTGGATATGCCGAGAGCGCCGACCAGTTGGTCACCTTCTCCGGGGCCTGGAGCGACTACCGCAGGTCCCAGGCGGCCGAGTGGACCGCCGGCCATCCGCCCGAGCGCTTCTGCCACTTCGTCCACGGCGTCCCGCGCGGCCATCTCGACGAGGCGCTGCGCATCGCCCGCTGGCAGGGCGCCGACACGATCTACTTCACCGACCGCATCGACCGCATCGACCGCGGCGGCCGACTCGCCCCCTGGGAGTCGATGCCCGGCTACTGGGACGAAATCGTCTCGCTGGTTGGAACGGGTGTCTCGGAATGAAAAAGGGCGTGGCAGTGTTACGGGGAGAACAACTGTAGTGATTGACCGACCAACGGAGTCCCCGTGTCGCTGCCACCCCTGGTCGAGCCCGCTTCCGAGCTCACCGTAGACGAGGTCCGCAGGTACTCCCGCCACCTGATCATCCCCGACGTCGGGATGGACGGGCAGAAGCGGCTGAAGAACGCCAAGGTGCTCTGTGTGGGCGCCGGCGGCCTGGGCTCGCCGGCGCTGATGTACCTGGCCGCGGCGGGCGTCGGCACGCTCGGCATCGTGGAGTTCGACGAGGTCGACGAGTCGAACCTGCAGCGCCAGATCATCCACAGCCAGGCCGACATCGGCCGCTCCAAGGCCGAGTCCGCGCGCGACTCCGTCCTCGGCATCAACCCGTACGTGAACGTGATCCTCCACGAAGAGCGGCTCGAGGCCGACAACGTGATGGACATCTTCAGCCAGTACGACCTGATCGTCGACGGCACGGACAACTTCGCGACCCGTTACCTGGTCAACGACGCCTGCGTGCTGCTGAACAAGCCGTACGTCTGGGGCTCCATCTACCGCTTCGACGGCCAGGCCTCCGTTTTCTGGTCCGAGCACGGCCCCTGCTACCGCTGCCTCTACCCGGAGCCCCCGCCGCCGGGCATGGTCCCCTCCTGCGCCGAGGGCGGCGTCCTGGGCGTGCTGTGCGCGTCCATCGGCTCCATCCAGGTCACCGAGGCCATCAAGGTCCTCACCGGCACGGGTGAGCCGCTGGTCGGCCGCCTGATGATCTACGACGCCCTGGAGATGCAGTACCGCCAGGTCAAGGTCCGCAAGGACCCCAACTGCGCGGTCTGCGGCGAGAACCCCACCGTCACCGAGCTCATCGACTACGAGGCCTTCTGCGGCGTCGTCTCCGAGGAGGCCCAGGAGGCGGCCGCCGGCTCGACGATCACTCCCAAGCAGCTCAAGGAGTGGATCGACGACGGCGAGAACATCGACATCATCGACGTCCGCGAGATCAACGAGTACGAGATCGTCTCCATCCCGGGCGCCAGGCTGATCCCGAAGAACGAGTTCCTCATGGGCACCGCCCTGGAGAGCCTTCCGCAGGACAAGAAGATCGTCCTGCACTGCAAGACGGGTGTCCGCAGTGCGGAAGTCCTCGCGGTCCTGAAGTCGGCGGGCTTCTCCGACGCGGTCCACGTCGGCGGTGGCGTGATCGGCTGGGTCAACCAGATCGAGCCGCACAAGCCGGTCTACTAGGCACACGGCTTCCTGAGAGGGGCTCGGCACCACACGTGCCGGGCCCCTCTCCGCTGTGGTCCTGGTGGACAGCCAGCGGCCGACCTGTGGGCGCCCATGCCATCCGCCGGCCCGCACTACGCGCAGACCTTGCCGTCCTTCGGCACCGTCCCGTCCAGCAGATACGCGTTGATCGTCGAGTCGACACAGCTGCTGCCGCTGCCGTACGCCCCATGGCCCTCGCCCTTCCAAGTGAGCACCACGCCGACGCCCTCGCCCAGCTCCTCCGCCATCTTCCGCGCGCCCTCGTACGGTGTCGCCGGATCCCCGGTGTTGCCCACCACGAGGACGGGGTCCGCGCCCGGTGCGCTCACCTCGGGGGAGTTCATCTGGCCCGGTACCGGCCAGTCGTGGCACCAGCCCGCGGTGTCCCAGCCCAGGAACTCGCCGAAGACGGGCGAGAGTTTCCGGAATTCGGGCAGCAGCTTCTTCGTCTCCTCCGGCGTCGGCCGCTGCTTCTGGTCCAAGCACGATATGGCCCGGTGGGCGTGGGTCGTCGTGCCGTAGCGGCCCGAGGCGTCACGTTCGTTGTAGCCGTCGGCGAGTGAGAGCAACTCGGTGCCGTCCCCGTCCTCGGCCGCGTCGAGCGCGCTGGTCAGCGTGGGCCAGCTCTGCTCGCTGTAGAGCGGCAGGACGATGCCGGTGGTCGCCAGCGTCTCCGTGAGTTCGCGGCCGGACGACGTCGGAAGCGGCTTGGCGTCGATCCGCTCCAGCAGGGCCGCGATCTTCGCGGTGCCCTCCTTGGGTTCCTGGCCGGTCGACTTCAGGTAGTTGTCGAGCGCCCGTTGGAAGCCAACGGTCTGGTTCTTGGCGTGGCCGATCGCGTCGGCGGTCGGGTCGACCACCGCGTCGAGCACCAGGCGCCCCACGTTCTTCGGGAACAGATGGGCGTAGACGCCGCCGAGTTCGGTGCCGTAGGAGATGCCGAAGTAGTGCATCTTGTCGTCGCCGAGGACCTGGCGCATGAGGTCCATGTCGCGGGCCGTCTCGGCGGTCGAGACGTGTGACAGCAACTTGCCCGCCGCCTTCTCGCAGCCCGCACCGAAGTCGGCCGCGTCCCTGAAGAAGGCCGCCTCCTCGGTGGCGTCGTCCGGTGTGGCGTCCACCACCTCGGCCGCCTGGACCTCCTTGTCGCTGCGGCAGCGCACCCCCTCGCTCGCGGCGACCCCGCGCGGATCCCAGCTCACCAGGTCGTACCGCTCGTGCAGCTCGCTCGTGAGGTCGGCGTACGACGGCATCATGGAGACGCCGGAGCCGCCCGGGCCGCCGAAGTTGAACAGGAGCGAGCCGAGGCGTTCGCTCTCGTCACCGGTCGCCCTGCTCCGGATCAGCGCGAGTCCGATCGTCTTCCCGTCCGGCCGCGCGTAGTCCAGCGGGACCTTCAGCGTCGCGCACTGCCAGTCGCCGCCCGGCGCGGGAGTGTCCGATGTCGCCTTGCAGCGCCCCCAGTCGAGCTTCTGCGAAGCCAGTGCCGAGGTCGACGCGCCTTTGTCCTCCGCCCCGTCGTCCGTGCCGCCGCTGCAACCGGCGACGAGCACCGCCGCCGCGGCCAGAGCCGCTCCCCGTACAAAACGCGCCATGAGCGCTTCCCCCCTCGCGGTATTGCCCGCCGTATGTCCCGAATGGCGGTCCTGCCATCGTATGCGGACGGCGACGAACGCGCTGCAGCCTGTGGATAACTCTCTGACCTGCGCTTTTACGGGCAGACAGTCCCGGTCTTCGGCACCTTCCCCGCCAGCAGGTAATCGTTCACGGCCGACCGTACGCAGCTGTTTCCGCTGCCGTATGCACCGTGCCCCTGCCCCTTGTACGTCAGCTCGACACCGACTCCCGCACCGAGCGCCTCCGCCATCCTCCGCGCGCCCTCGTACGGTGTGGCCGGGTCGCCGGTGTTGCCGATCACCAGGATCGGCGCCGATCCGGGCGCGCTCACGTCGGGATGGTCGGCGGCGCCGGCGACCGCCCAGTCGGTGCAGGTGAGCAGGGACCAGGCCAGTGATTCGCCGAAGACGGGAGAGGCGGCCCGGAAGCCGGCCATCTTCGCCTCCACGTCCTCGGCGGTGTAGCGCGGTTTCTCGTCCGCGCAGTCGATGGAGACGTTCGCCGCGGCGAGGTTGCTGTACTCGCCGTTCTCGTTGCGCCCGGTCAACGAGTCGGCCAGCAGCATCAGCAGCCTGCCGTCTCCGTCGTACGCCTGGTCGAGCCCTTCGGTCAGGTACTGCCAGAGGTCCTGGGAGTACAGGGCCTGGGCGATGCCGGCGGTGGCGATGGACTCGGTCAGGTCGCGAGGGAAGATCCCGGGGATCGGTTTGCGGTCGAGGTCCTTGAGTAGCTTTGTGATCCGGTTCTCGACGTCCTGCACGGTGTCGCCGACCGGGCAGTCCTCCTCCTTCGACACACAGTCCTGGGCGTAGTTGTCGAGCGCGAGCTGGAAGCCCTTGGCCTGTGCGAGCGTGTCCTGCTCCGCGTCCTGCGTGGGGTCGACGACAGCGTCGAACACCGCCCGTCCGACCCTCTTGGGGAACAGGTGGGCGTAGACGCCGCCGAGTTCGGTGCCGTAGGAGATGCCGAAGTAGTGGAGTTTGTCGTCGCCGAGGATCTGACGCATCAGGTCCATGTCGCGGGCGGCGTCGGTGGTGCGGACGTGCGGGAGAGTCCTGCCGGAGTTCTCTTCGCAGGCCGCGTTGAACTTCTTCGTGCTGTCGATGAATTGCGTGCGCTCGGCCGCGTCGTCCGGGGTTCCGTCCTGTTGGAAGTTCTTGTCGAGTTGTTCGTCGTCCTCGCACTCGATGCCCGCGCTGCGGCCGACACCACGTGGGTCGAAGCTCACCAGGTCGTATCGGGTGCGCAGTTCGGCGAAGTCCTCGCCGAAGGCAGGGAGGGTCTTGACGCCCGAGAGGCCCGGTCCGCCGAAGTTGAAGACGAGCGAGCCGATGCGTTTGTTCCGCGCGCCGCTCGACGGCGCACGGATCAGCGCGATGTCGATCGTGTCGCCGTCCGGGTCGTCCCAGTCCAGTGGGGCCTTCATGGTCGCGCACTGCCAGGTGACGCCGCCCGGCAGCGGCGAGGGCGCGACGCCGCCGCCCTCGGACGCCGACGGTGCCGGGCAGTTCTTCCAGTTGAGCTTCTGGGCCGTCAGATCCTCGTCCTTGTCCTTGGCCCCGCCGTCACCGCAGCCTGTCGCCAGGCACGACAGCAGGAGTGCGGTGGCGGTCACGGCGGTGGCGCGCCAGGGGACAGGAGTGGGCATGGCTCCATCGTGGAGCCGCCCGGTGCCGGACGCTCGGGGCGCGAGCCGTGCGGGTGAGACGTCGAAGAGACCGGCACACGGGATGCGCCTTCATACGCGCGTGCCGACTGCCGATCTCGCCCCGGTGCCGTACGTCCGCCGTCGTCGCGCCTCACGCGCGCGTGACCGCTTGCCAGTCCCGTGACTCCTTCCGGTCCCCGAGGTCCCGCGCTTCACGCGCGCGTGCTCGCTCGCCTGTGCGTCGCCCCCTTCGACTGTCACTCGCGCTGCTCTCCACGCGCGCGTGCCCGCTCCCCTCCGGCCGCCGCCTAGGGTGCGTTTCATATGTGGATCTTGATGTGTCAAGATCCCACTTCGTGGGGCGGCATGATCTGACGAATACACAGTGGGCGAAGCTGGAGCCCCTGCTCCCGGTCGGCAAGAAGCCTGGACGGCCACCGGTGCACACCAAGCGGCAACTGATAGACGGCATACGGTGGCGCACCCGCGCCGGTGCTCCCTGGCGGGACGTGCCCGAGCGCTATGGCCCGTGGGAGACGGTCTACGGCCTGTTCCGCCGCTGGCAGCGGGACGGCACCTGGCACCGCATCTTCGAACAGCTGCAGGCCCAGGCCGACGCCGAGGGACTGATCACCTGGGACGTCTCGGTGGACTCGACCATCGCCCGCGCCCACCAGCATGCGGCCGGCGCCCGCAAAAAGGGGATCTGCAGATCGAGCCGCCAGGCGGTGTGTTCATCGAGCCCGACGACCACGGGCTCGGACGCTCCCGGGGCGGGCTGACAACCAAGCTCCACCTGGCGGTCGAGCAGGCCCAGAAACCGATGTCGCTGGTCATCACGGCAGGACAGCGCGGTGATTCCCCGCAGTTCCAGGTGGTCTTGGGCCGCATCCGGGTGCCCCGGCTCGGGTCGGGCCGCCCGCGCACCCGGCCGGACAAGGTGCGTGCCGACAAGGCGTACGGCTCCCGCGCGAACCGTGCCTACCTGCGCAAGCGCGGTATCCGCTGCACGATCCCGGAGAAGCGCGACCAGATCGCCAACCGCAAGAACCGCGGCTCCCACGGCGGCCGGCCACCTAAGTTCGACAAGGCCGACTACAAGGAGCGCCACGCGGTCGAGTGCGGAATCAATCGCCTCAAGCGGCACCGCGCTGTCGCCACGAGATACGACAAGTTGGCAGTTCGCTACGAGGCGACCGTGCTGGTCGCAGCCATCAACGAGTGGCTGTGACCAGCACTTTCAAAACGCACCCTAGTAGGGCTTGGTTAGGTTGGGGCCGGCGTGTCGTATCGGGTCCAGGGTCTTCGGCAGGTGGGGCATGTTCCTGCCCAGCAGACGAGGAGGACTTGGAGCTCGGCCACAACCTGGTAGGTCGTCAGGCCGTGGCCGCTGCTGGCGGGCACAGCCGCTCCAGGGTGCAGAACGCCTGCGCCACCGAGGCCAGGGTGACGTGCCGCAGGAAGCCGTTGAAGGTGCGGCCTTCGAAGTGGCCCAGTCCCAGGGCGGTCTTCAGTTCCCGGTAGTCGTGCTCCACCCGCCAGCGGATCTTCGCCGCACGCACCAGGTGCCGCAGCGGGGTGTCAGCCGGCAGGGTGGACAGCCAGTACTTCACCGGCTGTTCCTCCCCGGCGGGCCACTCGGCCAGCAGCCAGCACACCGGAAGGTCCGCGCCCCGGTGCGCCCGGCGCAGGCGGACCCCGGCCGGGCGCACCCGCAGTGCGGCGAACCGCGAGCGCAGCGGCCCCTTGGAGCCCTGGCGCCAGGTCACCCGGTGCAGGGCGCCGCGCCCGATGCCCAGGACCAGCTCGCGCACCGCGACGGGCTGGTCCCGGTAGCGCACAACGGGCTTGCGGCCGGTGCCCGACCAGGCAGGGGCGGTGCGCGTGGCGGTCTCGGGCAGGACCGCGGTGTCCGAGCGCGCCCCGACCACGTAGGCGATGCCGCGCTCGGTCAGCGCCTCGCGGAAGGCCCCGTCCTGCCCGTAGCCCTCGTCGGCCACCACCAGCGGCGGCTCCAGGCCCCAGCAGCGCAGCTCGTCGACCATGTCGACGGCCAGCTGCCACTTCTCGGCATGCCCCACGCCGGCGGGGATCCGGGCCCGGCGCCGCCTGTGCTCCGCCCGGCCGGCCTCCTCGGCGGGCGCGGCGGCCGCATCCCACGCGGCCGGCAGGAACAGCCGCCGGTTCACCGGGCAGGAGGCGGCATCGGTGACCAGGTGCACGCTCGGCGCGACCTGGCAGTTCGCGGTTTTGCCCAACGCCCCGCAGCACTGCGCGGCCACGCCCGGGGAGGCGTGCCCGTCCTTGGGGAAGGACACGTCATCGACCACCCAGGCATCCGGGCGGATGACCGGCTCCATCCTCCAGGCCACCTCGGCCAGCACCATCTGGTGCGACCACGGGGAGTCGGCCAGGAACTGCTGCAGCCCCTGCCGGTCCACCCCCAGCCGGGCCGCCATCGGCTCCATCGACTTGCGCCGCCCCTCGCCGAGCAGCCCCCGCACATACCGCTCGCCCCACCGCCGCTGGTCAACCCGCCCCAGCGGGGCGAACACCTCGGCCGCGAACGCCGCCAGCCGGTCCTGGGCCTCCACCAGCTCCTGCGGGGTCATGGCCCTCACCTCCGCGAGGCCGACACGCTATTCCCCATCCAAGATAACCAAGCCCTACTAGAGCGCTTCCTTGCGTGACAGTTGGTTGAAGGCCAGCCAGCCCGGCAGCACGGGCAGCCACAGGGTCAGCAGACGGAACAGCAGGACCGCGGGGGCCGCTACCTCCTTCGGGAGGCCGACGGCGATCAGGCCGACCGTCAGGGTGGCCTCGACGGCGCCCACACCGCCCGGGGTCGGTGCCGCGGACCCCAGCGCGTTGCCCGCGAGGAAGACGACGGCGACGCTGGCGATGCTGATCGAGACGTCCTCGGTGGCGAAGGCGCGGATCGAGGCGTCCAGGCACATCACGAAGCAGCCGGTGAGGAGCAGCATGCCGCCGATACCGGTGACCAGCTTCTGGGGTCGCTGCAGCACGTCGAGCATGCGCGGTACGACACCCGCGAAGAGCGACCGCACACGCGTGACGACGAACTTGCGCAGGAATGGGATCGAGGTCATCACCAGGACGAGTACCGCGACCGTCAACAGGCCCGCGATGACGGTGCGGGACGGCGACAGGGACGGCGTCTTCTCGGTGCCGGTCAGATAGCCGAAGGCGAGCAGCATCAGGATGTGGCAGCCGAGCCCGAACAGCTGCGACGCGCCGACGCTCGCCACCGCGAGTCCCGGTCGTACTCCCGCGCGCTGCAGGAAGCGGGTGTTGAGCGCCACGCCGCCCACCGCGGCCGGCGCGACGATCTTCACGAACGACCCGGCGACCTGCGCGGCCACGGTCCTCGGGAACGGCACCCGTTCCGGCACGAAGCCCAGCAGGCTCATCGCCGCCGCGACATAGCTGAGGGCCGAGAAGAACACCGCCGCGGCGACCCAGCCCCACTCGGCGTTCTCGATGAGCGGTCCGAACTCGATGTGGGTGAGCTGACTCAGCAGGAAGTACGCGCCGAAGGCCCCGGCGATGAGACTGATCAACGTGCGTGGCTTGACCCGTTCCAGCCGGGCCGGTTCGACCGGTGCCTGTGGCCTGATCAACAGCACCTGGTGGCGGATCTGGGTGAGCAGGTCCTCCTCGCGGGCCTCTTCCAGGGCCTCGTCGATCGTCCGCTTCTCGGCCCGCTGCTCGGCGCGTACGGCCTTCTTGTCGGTCTTGCCGGGCTCGGTGGCTTCCCTGTGCTCCTCCGCGCGGGCCTGTTTGGCCAGCTGGGACGCCTCCAGGACCGCCTCGCGCTGGCGCTCCGCCCGCTCCCGGGCCAGCCTGCGCAAGGTCGCGCGTGTGGAGCGCGACAGCGCGATGGGCTGGAGCATCGGCAGGCAGTCGGCGACCGCGTCGGGCCCGAGCACGCTCACCGCCGAGGTCACCGCTCGCTCGGCGCCCACGCGCAGACCGAGCGTCGTCAGCAGCTGGGAGACGTCCATGCGCAGGACCAGATCGCCGGCCGCGATCTCGCCGACGCGCAGATCGGTGAGGATCACCATGCCGGAACGATCCACCAGGATCGCGTCGCCCACCAGCCTGCGGTGCGCGATGCGCCGCGACTGCAGGGCCTTCACCTGGAGCCAGGTGTCACGCAGCAGATCGTCGGTGACCTCCTCGTCCGCCAGGGAGTCCAGGGTGCGTCCGCCGGTGTGCTCGTAGACGAGCATCACGGCGTCCGGCCCGAGTTCGGAGGTCGCGATCAGCTTGGGAGCGTTGGCGCCGGCCGCGATGGCCGCGTACGCGAGGAGGGCCTCCTGCTCCAGAGCCTGGCGCAGCGACTGGAGACTGCGGCGCGTGGTGATGCCGCGCAGCGTCAGCCGCCGCCAGACGCGGTAGAAGAAGCCCTGTGCCTGCTGCTCCCGGTCGACGACGGTGACGTCGAGGGGCTGGCCGTCCTCCAGGGTCACGAAGTACCGGCGGCCCCGGTCGCCGCCCTCCGCCGTTTCCGGGGCCTCTTCACGGGCCGCGCTGACCGGCTTGAAGCCGACCCTCCTGAGGCCCGCCATCAGCGTCCGGCCGGTGGGACGAACATTCGGCGAGCCGACCGCGTACAGCGTCCCGTAGGCGACGGTCCAGCCGATCAGCACCGTCAGGACGATCGAGAACGGTGTCGTGTAGCCGGCGACCAGCATGGAGAAGGCGTCCAGCAGCAGCACGATCCACAGGACCGCGCGCCAGCGGGGTCTGCGGGACATGCCGACGGCTGTCATGTATGCGATGACCGGCGCGAGGTAGCCGTGCACGGGGTCCGTGAGGGCGTGGATGTCGCCGGGGGAGGGCTGGGTGAGCGCCTCCTGGATCGAGTCCGGGGCGGTCCTGGCCACCCACAGGTCGGTCGCCAGCGTCACCCCGTGCGCCAGGACCGCCGCGAGCACACCGTCGGCGATGCGCAGTCCGTCCCGCTTGATCAGCCGCTCGATCGCGAAGGCGACCGGCACCAGCAGGATCGCGATGCTCGACCCGAGGCCCGCCAGTTTGATCAGCAGGTCGGGCGCCTGTCCCGTGCCCTTGTTGATGTCCTGTTCGAGGCCGGAGGTGGTGCCGTGTGCGAACGCGGCGATCGCCAGCAGGAGGATGATCCCGAGGATGCCGACCGCGAGCCGCATGAGATCGGAAGGACGGTGCACGCGCGCGGGGAGCAGCGGTTCGTCACCCTCGACCTCGTCGGCATGGACGTCGTCCGCGTCGTCCTCCTCCTGCCCGACCTGCGGCTTTGTGTTGTCGTACGTCTTAGGGGAGGGCATTTGGCCCAAGGACGCGGCTGCTCCCGATTTCTTACCGAGATTCTTACCGGGGCTCTCCTGAGAGGCCGTTTCGGTGCCCTTGTCGTCCCCGTCGGTGGTGTCCGGGCGCGACGAGACGTCAGAGGTGCCCGCCGCGTCGTCGGGGTGCACGCTCTGCTGTTTCATCGTCTCTTCTTGGTCTCGTATCACCAGTCACCGCCCGCACGATGGTGGCATGCCCGGTGGGCACACAGGGGCATCAGGGTGCAATGCGGGGGCGCACAGTCTGCCCGAAGACCGCCGCCGGGGCGAGGGACGCACGCGTCGGTCACCACGTCCCATTGTCGGTGGGATGGGGCAGGATGGGCCGAATGAGCGAGGAGAGCCTTCCGGTGGACGCCCTGCCGGAGTACGCGGAGCGGGTCCTGGAGGTCGCCGAGCTGATCCCACCCGGCCGGGTCATGACGTACGGGGACGTCGCCGAGTGGCTGGAGGAGGGCGGTCCGCGCCAGGTGGGCCGCGTGATGGCCCTCTATGGAGGAGCCGTGCCGTGGTGGCGGGTCGTCCGCGCGGACGGCACCCTGCTCCCCGGCCACGAACTGAGGGCCCTGGACCACTACCGCGCGGAGGGCACACCCTTGCGCGCGGCGAGCCGCGCCGCTGAAGGCCATGTGCCGCGCATCGACATGAAACGAGCGCGATGGGACGGCGACGCACGCGTGGAGGGTCACACCTGACAGCTTCCGGCCTCCGCCGGGCCGAAGTGCGACCCCTGGGCCGTACGGGGGAAGCGGGGCACGTCGGTGCCATGCCGTACGTTCGTGGGGCGAGGGACGCATGTGCCGCGCGAGTCGGGAGGGAACAAGGGGAAGCCCCGCTTCCGCACCGCTCGTCGGCGTAGCGTCGGCTGCACGCGTCCCCCTCACCCCGCCACCGCCCGCCACGAGCAGGGGCCTTCCCACCCGTCGCCCGACCACCACCCCGCAACCACGGCGTACCGCGCCGGCAGTGACACACCGCACACCCACCAGGACCGGCGAACCACGTGAGCTCCTCTTCCTCCACCAGGCGCCTGTCGCACACCCAGGTGCGACAGGGGAGCCGTGGCGCTTACCGACTGGTGCGTACCCCGCCGACCCGAACGGACCCCCCTCGTCTGGACGCCGAGCAGCGCGGCGTGGTTGACCACGAGACCGGCCCTCTGCTCGTACTCGCAGGTCCGGGCACCGGCAAGACGACCACACTCGTCGAGTCCGTGGCGGCCCGCATCGCCCGCGGCGCGGACCCCGAGCGCGTCCTGGTCCTGACCTTCAGCCGCAAGGCGGCCGTGGAACTGCGGGACCGCATGGCACTGCGCATGGGGGCGGCGCGCGCCCCACAGGCCACCACCTTCCACTCGTTCTGCTACGCCCTGGTCCGCGCCCACCAGGACAGCGACCTGTTCGTCGAACCGCTGCGGCTGCTGTCCGGCCCCGAACAGGACGTGGCGGTCCGTGAACTGCTCGCGGGACAGCCCGACCTGGAGCGCCTCGGCCTCGCCCATGTGCGCTGGCCCGACGAACTGCGCGCCTGCCTCACCACGCGCGGGTTCGCCGACGAGGTACGCGCGGTCCTCGCCCGCAGCCGCGAACTGGGCCTGGGCCCCCAGGACCTGCGGGACTTCGCCGACCGCATCGGCCGCCCCGACTGGCGCGCGGCCTCGATCTTCCTCGCCGAGTATCTCGACGTCCTCGACCTCCAAGGCGTGCTCGACTACGCGGAACTGGTCCACCGCGCGGTGCTCCTCGCCGGCCGCCCGGCCGTCGCCGGGCAACTGGCCGCGCAGTACGACGCGGTCTACGTCGACGAGTACCAGGACACCGACCCGGCGCAGGTACGCTTGCTGAGGGCCCTCGCGGGCGGCGGGCGCACCCTGGTCGCCTTCGGCGACCCCGACCAGTCGATCTACACCTTCCGGGGCGCCGACGTGAACGGCATCCTGGAGTTCCCGGTCGCCTTCCCGCGCGCGGACGGCCGCCCGGCGCCGGTCGCGGTCCTCAGGACCTCCCGCCGTTCCGGAGCCGCCCTGCTCGCGGCCACCCGCCTGCTCACCCAGCGCATGCCGCTCACTCGCCTCCCGGCCGAGAAGGTACGGGCCCACCGCGAACTCGAACCGGTACGGGACGGCGGCAGCGTCGAGGTCTACACGTACCCGACCCCGGGCACCGAGCTGGACAACATCGCGGACGTGTTGCGCCGGGCCCACCTGGAGGACGGTGTCCCCTGGGGCGAGATGGCCGTCCTGGTGCGCGCCGGCGCCCGCACGATCCCCTCCATGCGCCGCGCCCTCACCGCCGCCGGCGTGCCCCTGGAGATCGACGGCGACGACCTGCCCCTGCGTCACGAGCCGGCCGTACAGCCCCTGCTGACCGCGCTGAGGGCGGTGGCGCGGGCCGAGTCGGGGGCGAAGGCGTCGAGGGGCCTGGAGGCGGCCGAGGGCTCCGCGGAGGCGCCCGTGGAGGCTGAAGGGAGCGGGTACGGAGAGGGCGACGAGCCCGGGGGGCCCAATGAGCCCGACCCGACCGAGGGCATCGAAACGGCACCGGAGCCCGGCGAGCCCTATGACTCGTCCGACTCATCCGATCCGCAGCCCCCCTGGCTCGACACCGAGACCGCGCTCACCCTGCTCGCCTCGCCCCTCGCCGGCATGGACACCGCCGATCTACGGCGCCTGGGCCGCGCCCTGCGCGAGGAGGAGCGGGCCGGCGGCAACCCCGTACCGCCGCCCTCGGACGAGCTGCTGGCGCGCGCGCTGGCCGAGCCGGAGCGGCTGGTGGCGCACGACCCGGCGTACGCGCGGGGCGCCCAACGCCTCGGCGCGCTGCTGCGGAAGGCGCGTGAGTGCCTCGCGGGCGGCGGTACGGCCGAGGAGGCGCTGTGGGAGTTGTGGGACGGCACACCATGGCCCCGGCGGCTGGAGAGGGCCGCCCGGCGTGGGGGCGCGGCCGGACGCAACGCGGACCGCGACCTCGACGCCGTGTGCGCGCTGTTCGCCACCGCCGCCCGCGCGGAGGAGCGCACCGGTGGCCTCGGCGCGCTCAACTTCCTGGCGGAGATCGAGGCCGAGGACATCGCCGCCGACACGCTCACCGGACGGGCCGTCCGCCCCGACGCCGTACGCCTGATGACCGCGCACCGCTCCAAGGGCCTCCAGTGGCGCCTCGTCGTCGTGGCAGGCGTCCAGGAGGGCCTGTGGCCGGATCTGCGCCGCCGAGGCTCGCTCCTGGAGGCCGACCGCATCGGTCGCGACGGCCTCGCCGAACCACTCACCCCGGGGGCGCTGCTCGCTGAGGAACGACGCCTGTTCTACGTGGCCGCCACACGCGCGCGTGAACGCTTGGTCGTCACCGCGGTGAAGGCCCCGGCGGACGACGGCGACCAGCCGTCCCGCTTCCTCGCCGAACTCGGCGTCGAGCCCAAGGACGTCACCGGCCGCCCCCGCCGCCCGCTGTCCGTGGCTGCCCTCGTCGCCGAGCTGCGGGCGACGACGGTGGACCCGCGCGTGTCGGACGCCCTGCGCGAGGCCGCAGCGCTGCGCCTGGCACGGCTGGCCGCGCTGAACGACGAGGACGGGCGCCCGCTCGTGCCGTCGGCCCACCCGTACCGCTGGTGGGGCATGTTCGAGCCCACCGAGAGCAAGGTCCCGCTCAGGAACCGCGATCAGCCGGTCGTACTGTCCGGCAGCGCCCTCGACCAGCTCGCCAACACCTGCGCCCTGCAGTGGTTCCTGGGCCGCGAGGTGAAGGCCGACGCGCCCGCGACCGCCGCCCAGGGCTTCGGTAACGTGGTCCACGTCCTCGCCGACGAGGTCGCCTCCGGGCGCACCCCCGCCGACCTCGACGTCCTCATGGAGCGCCTCGACTCCGTGTGGAACGCGCTTGCCTTCGACGCCCCCTGGAAGTCGGAGCAGGAGAAGCAGCACGCGCGCGTGGCGCTCGAACGCTTCCTGAAGTGGCACGTCGACTCCAACGGCCTGCGCGCCGGACGCGCCCCGGTGGCCAGCGAGCACGACTTCGACGTCACCCTCGAAGCAGGCGACTACGAGGTGCGCATCCGCGGCTCCATGGACCGCGTCGAGACCGACACCGAAGGCCGTGCCTACGTCGTCGACTTCAAGACCGGCAAACAGGCCCCCAGCGCCGCCGAGGTGGACCGCCACCCACAACTCGCCGTCTATCAGCTCGCGGTCCGTGAGGGGGCCGTGGACGAGCCCTTCGGCGGCGTGCGTCCCGAACCCGGTGGCGCCGAACTCGTCCAACTGCGGCAGGGCGCCGCCAAGAAGAACGGCGGCGAGACGCTCCCCAAGGTGCAGGCCCAGGGGCCGTTGGAGGGCGACTGGATCGGCGGACTCCTCGCCAACGCCGCCGGAAAGGTCCTTGACGAACGTTTCTCCCCGACCGCCGGACAACACTGCACACACTGTGCATTCCGGGCGTCGTGCAGTGCCCGCCCGGAGGGACGTCACGTGGTCGAGTAACAGCCGAGGGACGCCGACGGGCCGCGTACGTGACGGGAGTGATGCACCGCACCACAGGCGCTGACCAGTGCTTCTCCCCGCCCGGAGAGCAGTTCGGCATCCGCTGTCAGTGGCCGACGCTAGCCTCTCTGGGGTGTCCGCCCGTATCAGCGATCCCGAGCAGCTCAAGGAGCTCCTCGGCATCCCGTTCACCCCGGAGCAGACGGCCTGCATCATCGCGCCCCCCGCCCCCCAGGTGATCGTGGCCGGAGCCGGGTCCGGCAAGACCACGGTGATGGCCGCACGCGTGGTGTGGCTGGTCGGCACCGGACAGGTCGCCCCCGAACAAGTGCTCGGACTGACGTTCACCAACAAGGCGGCGGGCGAACTCGCCGAGCGCGTACGCAAGGCCCTCGTCAAGGCGGGCATCACCGACCCGGACGTCATCGACCCGGACAACCCGCCCGGCGAACCGGTCATCTCCACCTACCACGCCTTCGCGGGCCGCCTCCTCACCGACCACGGCCTGCGCGTCGGCCTGGAACCCACCTCCCGGCTCCTCGCCGACGCCACCCGCTACCAACTCGCCGCGCGGGTGCTCCGCGAGGCCCCGGGCCCGTACCCGGCGCTCACCCGGTCCTTCCCGGACCTGGTCAGCGACCTCCTCGCCCTCGACTCCGAACTCGCCGAGCACCTCGTACGCCCCGAGGAACTGCGCGCGTACGACGCCGAACTGCTGCGCGACCTGGAGAGCGCCAAGCTCACCAACGCCGACCTCCGCAAGGTCCCCGAGGCCGCCGCCGCCCGGCGCGAACTCGCCGAACTCGTGGGCCGCTACCGCACGGTCAAACGCGAGCGGGACCTCCTCGACTTCGGCGACCAGATCGCCCTCTCGGCCCGCCTCGCACAACTGCCCGAAGTGGGCCGCATCCTGCGGGACGAGTTCCGGGTGGTTCTGCTCGACGAGTACCAGGACACCTCCGTGGCCCAACGCGTCCTGCTGGCGGGCCTGTTCGGCGGCGGCACCGGCCACCCCGTCACCGCGGTCGGCGACCCCTGCCAGGCGATCTACGGCTGGCGCGGAGCCTCCGTGGCCAACCTCGACGACTTCCCCGAGCATTTCGCCCACGCCGACGGCAGCCCCGCGACCCGCCAGGCGCTCAGCGAGAACCGCCGCAGCGGTGGCCGTCTCCTGGACCTCGCCAACGGCCTCGCGGAGCCCCTGCGCGCCATGCACGCGGGCGTGGAGGCCCTCCGGCCGGCCCCCGGCGCCGAACGCGACGGCGTGGTCCGCTGTGCCCTGCTGCCCACTCACGCCGAGGAACTCGACTGGATCGCCGACTCGATCGCCCACCTCGTGCGCACCGGCAAGGAGCCCGGCGAGATCGCGGTCCTGTGTCGCACGGCCACCGACTTCGCCGAGATCCAGGGCGCGCTGGTCGCCCGCGACATCCCCGTCGAGGTCGTCGGCCTCTCCGGACTGCTCCACCTCCCCGAGGTCGCCGACCTCGTCGCCGTCTGCGAGGTCCTCCAGGACCCCGGAGCCAACGCCTCCCTCGTACGCCTGCTCACCGGTCCGCGCTGGCGCATCGGCCCCCGCGACCTCGCCCTCCTCGGCCGCCGGGCCAGACTTCTCGTGTCCCACGCGCGCGTGGGCGCGGACGACGACCCGGACCGCCGGCTCGCCGCCGCCGTCGAGGGAGTCGACCCGTCCGAGGTGATCTCCCTCGCCGACGCGCTCGACACGTTCCTGGAACTACCGCTCGAAGCCGAGGCGGAGGACGACGGGCTGCCGTTCTCGCCGGACGCGCGCGTACGGTTCGCCCGCCTCGCCACCGAACTGCGCGACCTGCGCCGCTCACTCGCCGACCCGCTCATGGACGTCCTCCACCGGGTGCTCGCCGTCACCGGCCTGGAAGTCGAACTCTCCGCCTCTCCGCACGCCCTGGCCGCCCGCCGCCGCGAGACGCTCTCGAACTTCCTGGACATCGCCGCCGCCTTCGCCGCCAACAGCGAGGGCGAGGCCACCCTGCTCGCCTTCCTCGGCTTCCTGCGTACGGCCGCCCAGTACGAAAAGGGCCTCGACAACGCCCTGCCCGGCGGCGAGAACACCGTGAAGGTGCTCACCGCCCACAAGTCCAAAGGCCTTGAGTGGGACGTCGTCGCCGTCCCCGGACTGGTCACCGGCACCTTCCCGAGCACCCAGGGCCGCGAGAAGTGGACGGCCCAGGGCAGGGTCCTGCCGCACGAACTGCGCGGCGACGCCGACACCCTCCCCGACGTCGAGGCATGGGACTCCCGGGGCCTGAAGACGTTCCAGGAGGCCATGAAGGACCACCAGCACACCGAGGAACTCCGCCTCGGCTACGTCACGTTCACCCGCCCTCGCTCCCTGCTCCTCGGCTCCGGCCACTGGTGGGGCCCCTCCCAGAAGCGCCCACGCGGCCCCTCCGACTTCCTCAAGGCCCTGTACGACCACTGCGCCGCCGGGTACGGCGAGATCGAGGCCTGGGCCGACGAACCCGAGGAGGGCGCCGAGAACCCCGCCCTGCGCGAGACGGCCGCCGACCACGCCTGGCCGCTCCCGCTGGACGACACAGCTCTGGCCCGCCGCCGCGCAGCCGCCGAGACCGTACTGGCCCACCTGGAGCGGGTCGCCTCCCACGAGGACACCCACCCCGGTGCCGCCCATGACCTCGACCCCCACTCCTACGACGACCCGGAGTGGCCGCCACCGCCGGACGACGAAGAGGCCCTCTACGGGGACGACGATTTCCCGGAGGACATCCCCTACGAGGACGACGATTTCCACGAGGAGGACGACTTCTCGGCGGACCTCTCCCAGGACATCCCCGAGGAGGACACCTCCGACTGGGACTCCTGGACGGAGGACCGGCCCGCACACTCCGTAAGGCCCCCTCACGCGCGCGTGCCGCACCCCGGCCACGACGAGGGCACTCCAGTCGGCCCGCACCCCGGGCACCAGGAGAACGCTCCCACCGGCCCACGCTCCGGGCACGACGGGCGCACGCCTGTCGTGCCGCACGCCCGCCGCCACCCCGCCGCATCCGACCTGACCCCCGAGGAGGCCCGCACCATCGCCTCCTGGGACCGCGACCTGGACGCCCTCACCGGAGAGCTCCTGCGCGCCCGCGCGAAGGTCACCGACGTACCCCTTCCGATGTCGCTGACCGCCTCGCAGCTGGTGCGCCTGGCCGCCGACCCCGACGGCTTCGCACAGGAACTCGCGCGCCCCATGCCACGCCCGCCGCAGCCCGCGGCGCGCCGCGGCACCCGCTTCCACGCCTGGGTCGAGGCCCGCTTCGAGGAGCTGCGGCTGCCCATGCTGGAGCCCGAGGACCTGCCCGGCAGCGAGGCCGAGATCGCCGACGAGCGGGACCTCGAAGCCCTCAAGGCCGCCTTCGAGCGCACGCCCTACGCACACCGCACCCCGTACCGCGTCGAGGCCCCCTTCCAACTCGGCATCGCCGGACGCGTCGTACGCGGTCGTATCGACGCCGTCTACCGGGACAGCGACGGCGACGGAACGACGACGTACGAGATCGTCGACTGGAAGACCAGCCGCAACCGCACCGCCGACCCCCTCCAGCTCGCGCTCTACCGGCTCGCCTGGGCCGAGCAGCAGGGCGTGCCCCTGGAGTCCGTGAAGGCCGCCTTCCTGTACGTACGCACCGGCGACGTCGTCCACCCGGAGGACCTGCCGGGCCGCTCCGCACTGGAGCGGCTGCTCCTGGAGGAGCCGGGTGCCGACGGGCTGGAATCCGATCCTGTGGGTCCGCAGCCGCTCACCGACGAACCACCGGACGAGCATGTCGGTGCGGGCCTATAGGCTCGGGAGCATGAGCCAGCCCGTTGACAGTGCCGTCAGCGATGTCCGTACGTACATCGAGAACCACCGTGCCGCCTTCCTCGACGACCTCGTCGCATGGCTGCGCATCCCTTCGGTGTCGGCCCAGCCCGAGCACACGGCCGACGTACGGCGCAGTGCCGACTGGCTCGCCGCCAAGCTCAAGGAGACCGGCTTTCCCACCGTCGAGGTCTGGGAGACGCCGGGCGCTCCAGCGGTCTTCGCCGAATGGCCCGCCGAGGACGCGGACGCCCCCACGGTCCTGGTCTACGGGCACCACGACGTACAGCCCGCGGCCCGCGAGGACGGCTGGGACACCGAGCCGTTCGAGCCCGTGATCCGCGGAAACCGCCTCCACGCGCGGGGGGCGGCCGACGACAAGGGCCAAGTGTTCTTCCACACACTCGGCATCCGCGCCCACCTCGCCGCCACCGGCAGCACAGCCCCCGCCGTCCACCTGAAGATGCTCATCGAGGGCGAGGAGGAGTCGGGCTCCCCGCACTTCCGGACCCTTGTCGAGAACCACGCCGAGCGGCTCACCACGGACGCCGTGATCGTCTCCGACACCGGTATGTGGGCCGAGGACACGCCCACCGTGTGCACCGGCATGCGCGGCCTCGCCGAGTGCGAGATCCAGCTCTACGGCCCCGGCCAGGACATCCACTCCGGTTCCTTCGGCGGCGCCGTACCGAACCCGGCCACCGCCGCCGCCCGCCTGGTCGCCGCCCTGCACGACGAGCACGCGCGCGTGGCGATCCCCGGCTTCTACGACGGCATCGTCGAACTCACCGACCGCGAGCGCGAACTCTTCGCCGAACTGCCCTTCGACGAGGAGCGATGGCTGCGCACGGCCAAGTCGACGGCGACCCATGGAGAAGCCGGACACACCACCCTGGAGCGTGTCTGGGCCCGTCCGACCGCCGAGGTCAACGGCATCGGCGGCGGGTACCAGGGTCCTGGCAGCAAGACGATCATCCCGTCCTCCGCGAGGGTGAAGTTGTCCTTCCGGCTGGTCGCGGGGCAGGACCCGGACCACATCGAGAAGATCGTCCGCGCCTGGGCCGCCGACCGGATCCCCGCCGGGATCGGCCACGAGATCACGTTCAGCGGCGCCACCCGCCCCTGCCTGACCCCGCTGGACCACCCCGCCCTGCAGGCCGTCGTGCGCGCCATGGGCCGCGCCTTCGAGCAGCCGATCCGCTACACGAGAGAGGGCGGCTCCGGCCCTGCCGCCGACCTACAGGACGTGCTCGCCGCGCCCGTGCTCTTCCTGGGCATCTCCGTCCCCTCCGACGGCTGGCACGCACCCAACGAGAAGGTCGAGCTGGACCTGCTTTTCAAGGGCGTCGAGACCAGCGCATACCTCTGGGGCGAGCTGTCCGCAAGCTCCCGCGAGGCACACTGAAGTAGGCCCGCCACGCCCCAGCGCACCCGCCCGCCGTACGCCCCGCCGAACCGTCCGCCCAAACCACCGTTCCACCGGGGGAGTTGGAAGCACTCGTGACCACCTGGACCGACCACACCGCCGACCGCCCCATCGCGCTCACCGCTCCCAGCGGCATCGACCGGGCCGCCCACCACCGGCTCGACGAGGCCTGGCTCGCGGCGGCATGGAGCCACCCCACGACCCGCTGCTTCGTGGTCTCCGGCGGCCAGGTCCTCATCGACGAGACACCGGACGGCGCCACCGAACTCGTCATGACCCCCTCCTTCGAGGCGCCGCTCACCGAGGCACACCGCTACTTCCTGGGCACCGACGCCGACGGCGTGAGCTACTTCGCGCTCCAGAAGGACGCGCTCCCCGGGCGCATGGACCAGTCCGCGCGCCCCGCCGGGCTGCGCGAGGCGGGCATGCTGCTCTCACCGCGCGACACCGGCCTCATGGCCCATGCGGTCGGCCTGGAGAACTGGCAGCGCACCCACCGATTCTGCTCCCGCTGCGGCGAACGCACGGTCATCGCGGCGGCCGGCCACATCCGCCGTTGCCCGGCCTGCGGCGCCGAGCACTACCCGCGCACCGACCCGGCGGTGATCATGGCCGTCACGGACGACGAGGACCGCATCCTCCTCGGCCGCCAGGTGCACTGGCCCGAGGGCCGCTTCTCCACCCTCGCCGGCTTCGTCGAGCCCGGCGAGTCCATCGAGCAGTCCGTCCGGCGCGAGGTGCACGAAGAGGTCGGGATCACCGTCGGCCAGGTCGAGTACATCGCCAGCCAGCCCTGGCCCTTCCCATCCAGCCTCATGCTGGGCTTCATGGCCCGCGCCACTTCGACCGAGATCGAGGTGGACGGCGACGAGATCCACGAGGCCCGCTGGTTCTCCCGCGAACAGCTGCGGGCCGCGTTCGAGTCCGGGGAGGTGCTGCCTCCCTACGGCATCTCGATCGCGGCCCGCCTGATCGAACTCTGGTACGGCAAGCCCCTGCCGACGCGAGGGCACACCGGCTAGGTGCGGTGCCCCGGGACGACGGCGACAGACGACACGCCTGCCGCGCTGCCCGGCCCGGGGCCCGCGCGCTACGCGCCGATCTTCTGCTTGACCTGCGCCAGCGAGGGGTTCGTGAGCGTCGAGCCGTCCGGGAAGAGAACGGTGGGCACCGTCTGGTTCCCGCCGTTCGCCTTCTCCACGAACGCCGCAGACTCCGGGTCCTGCTCGATGTTGATCTCGTTGTACGCGATGCCCTCACGGTCCATCTGGCTCTTCAGCCGACGGCAGTAGCCGCACCACGTGGTGCTGTACATCGTCACAGTGCCCGGCATGTCTTTGGCGCTCCTTCACGGCGTAACGGCTCGAATACTTGCTCGCAGTGGAAGGAACGTACGCGAGAGTTCCACCATTCCCGCACCTGACTCCGTGACGCCTGCCGCATTAATACGACTGCGAGTGCCCGCCTGTGGACAACCGACTCGGCCGACTCCGGAGACCTGGCAGCATGGCCGTGTGACAGCAGCAACGCATTCCACCCTCTTCCCGCGGGTCCCCGACTCGGCCGACGCGGTGCTCGAAGGGCTCGACCCGGAGCAGCGCGCGGTGGCCACCGCCCTGCACGGGCCGGTGTGCGTACTCGCGGGCGCCGGCACCGGCAAGACCCGGGCCATCACCCACCGCATCGCCTACGGGGTGCGCGCCGGGATGCTCCAGCCCGCCAGCGTGCTGGCCGTCACCTTCACCAACCGCGCCGCCGGAGAGATGCGTGGCCGCCTCCGCCAACTCGGCGCCGCCGGAGTCCAGGCCCGGACGTTCCACTCGGCCGCGCTGCGCCAACTTCAGTACTTCTGGCCGAAGGCCGTCGGCGGCGTCATGCCCAGAATCATCGACCGGAAGTTCCCACTCGTCGCGGACGCTGCGGCAGCCTGCCACATCCGTCTCGATCGCAACGAACTACGGGACGCCGCCGCAGAGATCGAGTGGTCGAAGGTCACCCAGACCGTCCCCTCCGACTACGCCGCGGCAGCTGCCAAGGCCGGCCGTGAGGCCCCCCGCGACCCGGCCGAGATCGCCCAGATCTACGCCACGTACGAGGACCTCAAGCGTGAGCGCTCCGTCATCGACTTCGAGGACGTCCTCCTGCTCACGGTCGGTATCCTCCAGGACCGGCACGACATCGCCGAACAGGTCCGCTCCCAGTACCAGCACTTCGTGGTCGACGAGTACCAGGACGTCAGTCCCCTCCAGCAACGCCTGTTGGAACTGTGGCTCGGCGACCGGGACAACCTGTGCGTCGTGGGCGACGCCAGCCAGACCATCTACTCGTTCACTGGCGCAACTCCCGACCATCTGCTCGACTTCCGCCTCCGCTATCCCGGGGCCACCGTCGTCAAGCTCGTCCGCGACTACCGCTCCACCCCCCAGGTCGTCCATCTCGCCAACGGCCTGCTCTCCCAGGCCCGTGGCCGCGCCGCCGACCACCGCCTCGAACTCATCTCCCAACGCCCGCCGGGGCCCGAGCCCCGCTACACCGAATACAGCGACGAGCCCGCCGAGGCCGAGGGCGCCGCCCGCCGTATCCGCGACTTCATCGCCTCCGGAGTCCCGGCGAGCGAGATCGCCATCCTGTTCCGCACGAACTCCCAGTCCGAGACCTATGAGCAGGCCCTCGCGGACGCCGGAGTGCCCTACCAGCTGCGCGGCGCCGAGCGGTTCTTCGACCGCCCCGAGGTCCGCAAGGCCGGGGCCGCACTGAGAGCCGCGGCCCGCTTCGGCGGCAACGACACCCTCCTGGAGGACGCCGTCGACCTCCCCTCACAGGTACGGGCGGTGCTGTCCGGCGAGGGCTGGACCGGTGAACCCCCGGCGGGCTCCGGCGCGGCCAGAGAACGCTGGGAGTCACTGGCGGCACTGGTCAACCTGGCGCAGGACTTCGCCGCGGCCAAGCCCTACGCCACGCTCGGCGACATGGTGGCGGAACTCGACGAGCGCGCGAACGCCCAGCACGCCCCCACCGTCCAGGGCGTCACTCTCGCCTCCCTGCACTCGGCGAAGGGCCTGGAGTGGGACGTCGTCTTCCTGGTCGGCGTCGCCGAGGGCATGATGCCGATCACCTACGCCAAGACGGACGAACAGGTCGAAGAGGAGAGACGACTCCTCTATGTGGGCGTCACCCGCGCACGAGAACAGCTCTCCGTGTCCTGGGCGCTGTCCCGATCGCCCGGCAGCCGCCCGAATCGCCGCCCCAGCCGCTTCCTCGACGGCCTGCGCCCCGGATCGATCGCCACGGCCGGTCGGACCGGCGCGAGCGGCTCCGGGGGCGTCGAACCGGGCTCGGTCGACGGTCGGCCCGATGGGTTCGCCGGCGGCGGAACCGAGGCCGCCCCACGTCGCACCAGCCGCACCCCGGCTCGCTGCCGTGTCTGCGGCCGGACCCTGCGAGACGCCGGCGACATGAAGCTGATGCGCTGTGAGGACTGCCCCTCCGACATGGACGAGGGCCTCTACGAGCGCTTGCGCGAGTGGCGGGCTGTCCAGGCGCGGCTCAGCGGGCAACCGGACTTCTGCGTCTTCACCGACCGCACCCTGATGGCCATCGCAGAAGCGGGGCCGAGCACTCCGGTTGAACTGGGTCGCATTCCCGGTGTCCTCGCCCGTAAGCTCCAGCGGTACGGCGCCGATGTACTCGACATCTGCGCAGGTCGGGAGCCCGGGTGCGAGGACGAGAACGACTGATACGAACTCGTCGAAAAAATAGTTTGCGCATGCCCCAGCAATCCCCATAGGTTCTAAGCCACGGGAACGGCGGCCTTCTCCAAGGCCCTGGTTTCGTGATGTACTTCATATCCGTCGGATCGGTTCGCGCCGGTCCCCCTAGACGCCGAGAGGAGGCGAGTCCAGTGATCAGCATCAACACCAGCTCCATCAGCACGGTCAAAATGACCGATCGCTCGGCCGTCTCCCTGTGCATGTTCGGCGTCTCGAACCTGGGCACCGGTCTGTCCGCCATCACTGGTGGTCGTCCGGCGTCCTCCCTGTCTCTCGCGGGCCTCCCCGTCCGTGAGCGCAATGAGCGACCGACCAAGGCACTGGAAGCAGCAGTAGCGGCACAGGCGCAGGCCTATGCCTTTGCGGCGGCCGGTGCCGGATTCCGGAAGCAGACGACGCAGCACCACCTGGTGTGGGCCTTCCGTGGGCCAGAACCCTGGAGTGATCCAACCTGATCGATGATCAGGTCGGCGCCTTCAGGGCCGCGGAACCCCATCCGGGATCCGCGGCCCTTCTGTTTGTCCCCGACCGGGGACTGCAGAACGAAGGGGCCTCGGGACAAGAAAAGAACCCGGTACCAGCCGCCACCCGGCCAACCGGCCGGAACGACCAGACGAGGAAGACGAACCGTGCAACTCGAAGCGCACGCCCCGTCCGTACCGCCTTCCGAAACGATCCCCCCGCCCCGCCTCCCGGAGGACTCCACCTTGACTCCGCTCACCGCGCTCACCGCGCTCGACGACGCCATCGAGAACCTCGGTGTGCCCGTCCCCTGCCGCTCCTACGACCCGGAGGTCTTCTTCGCCGAGTCGCCGGCCGATGTCGAGTACGCCAAGTCCCTCTGCCGCACCTGCCCGCTGATGGAGGCCTGCCTCGCCGGCGCCAAGGAGCGGCGTGAGCCCTGGGGCGTCTGGGGTGGCGAGCTGTTCGTCCAGGGTGTCGTCGTGGCCCGCAAGCGGCCCCGTGGTCGCCCGCGCAAGAACCCGGTCACGGCATGAACATCACCGGAACGATCGACCGCCCCCTCACGCACGACCCCCAGAAGCAGGCCCCGATGAAGCCGTCCACGAGCGAGCCGACAGGCTCCGCGACTCCAGACTTCACCACCACCGGCGCGAACGCCTCGCGTCAGAACAGGACCCGAGAAATGCATCTCATGCCAGAAGCCCTGGCTCGTGCGCATATGCACGAGCGCCTGCACCAGGCGGAGCAGGAGCGCCGGGCCATGCGCCTGGCGGTCGCCCGCCGCATGCAGCGCCGGGCCGAGCGCGCCTCCCTGCGCGCCCGCCGTGCGCTCGCCATGGCGGTCATGCAGTAGTCGCCGTACGGCAACTGCCATGAACCCGCCGAGGCAGGCACATCAGAACCACCGATAGCAGTGGCTCCTTGCGGG
>NZ_AEJC01000013.1 GCF_000317595.1 Streptomyces ipomoeae 91-03
GAGCGATGCAGGCGGCCTGCGACCCCATGAGGGGCGCGGGGCTGTGCCGATCTGCGGCTCCGCCGCGTGGGCGCGATCAGCCACCCACAACCCGCAGTCGCCCTACCGCCCGCACCCCCGAGCTACTAGGCGCCCCGCCCCTCCCCTCCGCTACCGTTGACCGGATGAGCACCGAGCCCACCAGCACCGGCCAAACCGGCGGAGCCCCCCGTTCGCTCGCCGAAGCGCTCCGCGCCCGGGACGATCGTTCGCTCGCCGTGCTGCTCCGCGCGCGCCCGGATCTCATCACCCCCGTGCCCACGGACCTCACCCAGCTCGCGACCCGAGCCGGCACCCGCGCCTCGGTCGTACGCGCCCTGGAACGGCTGGACCACTTCGCCTCACAGACCGCCCAGGCCCTGGCCGTGGCCCACGACCCGGCGTCGTACGACGAACTCCTCGACCTGATGGCCGGCGACGAGCCGGACCCGGCCGTCGCCGCCGCCCTCCCCCGCGCCGTGGCGACCCTCCGTGAGCAGGCGCTCGTCTGGGGCCCCGACGACCGCCTCCGCCTGGTACGGACGGCCCGTGAGCTGCTCGCGCCCTCGCCGCAGCACCCGTCCCCGACCGGGCTGGGCCCGACGGTCGCGGAGGCGACCGCGGGGATGTCCCCGGGGCGGGTGCAGGAGATCGTCGTGGAGGCGGGGCTGACGAGCACGCACGACTCGGTGTCGGCGGTCACGGCCCTCACCGAGCTGTTCACCGACCGGCGGCGGATGGCCGCGCTCCTCGCCGACGCGCCCCCCGAGTCCCTGGACGTGCTGACCCGGCTGGTGTGGGGGCCGCCGTACGGTCAGGTCACGGCGAACCCGGCGGCGCATCTGCGCTGGCTCATGGACCGCGGGCTGCTGCTGCCCACCGCGCCCGGCACGGTCGTACTGCCCCGTGAGGTCGCCCTGCATCTGCGGGCGGGCCACGCGCACCGGGAGGTCGAGGCGGTGCCGCCGGCCGTCGAGGTGGCGGCCACGCACCGTCCACAGGTTGTGGACGCGACGGCGGCGGGCCAGGCGTACACCGCGCTCGCGACCGTCGAGGAGTTGCTGAAGGACTGGGACGAGGGCGGCCCGAACGTGCTGCGCGCGGGCGGGCTCAGCGTCCGCGATCTGAAGCGGACGGCCGTCGCCCTCGACGTCCCCGAGCCCGTCGCCGCCTTCTGGGTCGAACTGGCCTACGCCGCCGGGCTGTTGGCGTCGGACGGCGAGGCCGACGAGCGGTACGCGGCGACGCCCGCGTACGACGAGTGGCTGGAGCTGCCCGCCGCCGAGCGCTGGGCACGGCTGGCGGCCGCGTGGCTGACGGCGACCCGTACGGCGGGGGTGGTCGGCGAGCGGGACGCCAAGGACCGTACGTTGTCGGCGCTGGGCCCGGGCCTCGACCGTTCGGCGGCGCCCGAGGTCCGGCACCGGGTGCTGACCCTGCTCGCCGGGCTCCCGGAGGGCTCGTCGCCCACCCCCGACTCCGTACTGGCCCGGCTGCGCTGGGAGCGCCCGAGCCGCGGCCGGCAGCCCGACGACCTGCGCGCCCGTCTCGCCGAATGGACTCTGTCCGAGGCGGAACGACTCGGCGTCACCGGCCGCGGGGCACTGTCCACGCACGGACGCGCACTCCTCGGAGCGCCGAAGACGGACGCGCCCGCCGACCCGACCACGGCCCCGACCACGGGCCCGACTACGTCCCCGACCGGTGACACGGCCGGTGACACGGCCGCCGGCGCAACCGTCGACGCGAGCGGTCACGGCGGCGACCTGCCGGAGAGCCCCGGCGACAGACTCCCCGCCCATCACGCACCCGCCCATCCTGTTCAGTACGCGCCCCCGGACCCGGTCGCCGAGCAGGCCGCAGCCGCCGCGCGGGCCGCCCGGCTCCTCGCTCCCCTCCTGCCCGAACCGCTCGACCACGTCCTGCTCCAGGCGGATCTGACGGCGGTCGCGCCGGGCCCGTTGCAGCGACCGCTGGCCGACATGCTGGGCGTCCTCGCGGACGTGGAGTCGAAGGGTGGCGCGACGGTGTACCGGTTCACGCCGGGTTCGGTACGCCGGGCCCTGGACGCCGGCCGTACCGCCTCCGACCTGCATGACTTCCTGACCACCCATTCCCGCACCCCGGTCCCGCAGCCCCTCGCCTATCTGATCGACGACGTGGCCCGGCGCCACGGCCATCTGCGGATCGGCGCGGCGTCGGCGTACGTGCGGTGCGACGACGACGCGATGCTCAGCGAGATCCTCGCCGACAAGCGGTCCCACGGCCTGGGGCTCCGCCGCCTCGCGCCGACCGTGCTGGCCGCCCAGGCGGACCCGGCGGCGCTGCTCGACGGGCTGCGCGCCATGGGCTACGCCCCGGCCGCCGAGTCGGCGGAGGGCGACGTGCTGATCACCCGGGCCCACGCCCACCGCACCCCGCCGCGTACGGCCCCGGAGCCCGTCCCGGACGGTCCCCCGCCCCCCGACGACACCCTGCTCGGCGCCGCGATCCGCGCCATCCGCGCCGGTGACCTGGCCTCCACGGCGCCCCGCAAGACGGCCGGTCCCACCCCCACCGGCACGCTGCCGCGCACCGGTTCCGCCGAGACCCTCGCCACCATGCAGGCCGCCGTCCTCACCGGCGAGGCCCTGTGGATCGGCTACGTCAACGCCGAGGGCTCCGCCAGCCAGCGCGTCATCGCGCCGGTCCGCGTCGAGGGCGGCTTCGTCACGGCGTACGACCACACGGCGGACGAGGTCCGCACCTTCCCCCTCCACCGGATCACCGGGGTCGCGGAGCTGGCGGACGACGCGATCTGATCCGTTCGGATCGTCTCGCCCCCTCGATCCGACCGAGTTGATCAAGCCGGTTCCCGGGCCTCACCCGTTCGGGCGTACGCCGGAGTTCATGCAGGCCACCCCGGCATTTCCTCCCTCCGAGCGATGGCGAAGAGGCGCACGCATCGCGGCGTGGGCCGCGGGGCAGCCACCCTGTGTCCGATCGAGATCAACTCCCCACGCTCGAAAGGCTTCCACGTACGTCATGCGCCCCCTCTCCTCTCTCTCCGCCCTCTCCGCCCTCGTCACGCTCCTCGCCTCCGCCGCCCTGCTCGGTGTGCTCGCCTCCCCGGCGGCGGCGAACCCCGCCCTGCCCGTCCCCGAACTCGGCACCCTGGTCGGCGAGGGCCTCACCGTGGAGGGACCGCTCGTCCAGAACGTCGGCCTGCTGAAGTGACGCCCTCAGCTCGCTGAGGTGACCCGGCGGAGCCGGTAGCTGTCTCCTTCGAGGTGGACGATGTCGGCGTGGTGCGCGAGACGGTCGACCATCGCCGGGGCGGCCCCGCCGAAGATCTCGTCCCAGCGGCCGAGCGGACGGTCGCTGGTGACGATCAGCGAGGCCCGCTCGTAGCGGCGGGCGATGAGCCGGAACAGCAACCGGGCGGCGTCCGGGTCGAACGGCAGATGGCCGACCTCGTCGACGATCAGCAGGGGGCAGGCGTCCAGCGCGGCCAACTCCTCGGCCAGCCTGCCCTCGGCCCGCGCCCCCGCCAGCCGCACAGCCCACTCCTCGGCGGTCGCGAACAGCACCCGATGCCCGGCCTGACAGGCCCGCACACCGAGTCCGATGGCGAGATGCGTCTTACCGGTGCCGGGCGCGCCGACGAACACCACGTTCCGCGCGGCCCCCACGAACTCCAGCGTCCCGAGCCGCGCCATCAACTGCCGGTCGAAGGAACGCGGATACTCCTCGTCGAACTCCTCCAACACCTTCCGCACCGGAAACCCGGCGGCCCGCACCCGACTCTCGACCCCGGTCTCGTCGACGTACGGCGCCCGCAGAGCCTCGTACGGCACAAGCCTCGTCCCACCCTGCGCGAACCGGGTCCCACCCTGAGCAAGCCGGGTCCCGTCCTGCGCGATCCGGGTCTCGTACGGGGCGGCCTGGGCCGGGATCGGCAGCCGGGCGGGAAGGAGAACGGGCGCCGAGGAGAGCGCCCCGACCGCGCGACACCCGTCGGGCTCCTCCGGGGCCCCTGTGGCCCCCGTCGGCCGGTCCGGAGCCTTGGGCGCCGCGTGCCCGCCCCGGTGCTGCGCCCCATGAGGCTTCTCCTCACGCAGCATCGGCCCCGACATGTACGCCAGGAGCACCGCCGAGGCGATGAAGGCCATGTGGATCACCGTGCCCCAGAGCAGCGCGTGGTGGGAGGTGTGGTGGACGTCCACGAACATCTGGAGCAGATGGACGGAGGAGATGCCGACGATGGCGGTGGCGAGCTTGACCTTCAGCACGTTGGAGTTGACGTGCGAGAGCCATTCGGGCTGGTCACGGTGGCCCTGGAGGCCGATCCTGGAGACGAAGGTCTCATAGCCGCCGACGATCGTCATGATCAGCAAATTGGCGATCATGACGACATCGACCAGCTTGAGCACCGCGAGCATCACGTATGTCTCGGTGGCACTCCCGCTCACGCACTTCACGATTAACGTCCACAGCTCGTTGAAGAACTTGTAGACATACACGCCCTGCGCGGCGACCAGACCGAAGTACAGCGGCGCCTGGAGCCAGCGGGTGGCGAACAGGGCGTACCCGAGCGTGGTGCCCTGCGGAGAGGCGGACTTCGAGGCCGGTTCGGCTGGCGTGGTTGGCTGCACGGTTCGCCATTCTTGGGAACCATTGCCGCAAATCTGAATTCCGACCACTCATCGGAATGAATAGACATCCAATAAGACTGGTGGTGGTGCGAACGAGGTCCGAACGACCGGGCACCGCGAGAAAGCGGAACGATCAGGCACACTGGACGTTTGGTCGAAGCGCCCACGGGGGCCGATGCGAAAGGGTGTCGCGTGTGAATGGTCCACTCATCGTCCAGTCCGACAAGACCCTGCTTCTCGAGGTCGATCACGAGCAGGCGGACGAGTGTCGTCGGGCCATCGCGCCGTTCGCGGAGCTGGAGCGGGCGCCCGAGCACATTCACACCTATCGGGTGACACCGCTGGGGCTGTGGAACGCACGGGCGGCCGGGCATGACGCCGAGCAGGTCGTGGACGCGTTGGTGCAGTACAGCCGGTATCCGGTGCCGCATGCGCTGCTGGTGGACATCGCCGAGACGATGGACCGGTACGGGCGGCTGACCCTCAGCAAGCACCCCGCGCACGGGCTCGTCCTGACCACCACCGACCGGCCGGTGCTGGAGGAGATCCTGCGGTCGAAGCGGATCGCCCCGCTCGTCGGCGCCCGGATCGACCCGGACACCGTCGTCGTGCACCCCTCCGAGCGCGGGCAGATCAAGCAGACCCTGCTGAAGCTGGGCTGGCCGGCCGAGGACCTCGCCGGGTACGTCGACGGTGAGGCGCACCCGATCGAGCTGGACGAGGACGGCTGGGCGCTGCGGCCGTACCAGAAGCAGGCCGTGGAGAACTTCTGGCACGGCGGGAGCGGGGTTGTCGTCCTCCCCTGTGGTGCGGGCAAGACCCTGGTCGGAGCCGGGTCCATGGCCCAGGCCAAGTCGACGACCCTCATCCTCGTCACCAACACCGTCTCCGCCCGGCAGTGGAAGCACGAGCTGGTGAAGCGGACCTCGCTGACCGAGGACGAGATCGGCGAGTACAGCGGTACGAAGAAGGAGATCCGCCCGGTCACGATCGCCACGTACCAGGTGCTGACGACCAAGCGGAAGGGCGTCTACCCGCACCTGGAGCTGTTCGACTCCCGTGACTGGGGGCTCATCGTCTACGACGAGGTGCATCTGCTGCCCGCGCCGGTGTTCAAGTTCACGGCGGATCTGCAGGCCCGCCGCCGTCTCGGGCTCACGGCGACGCTGGTCCGTGAGGACGGCCGTGAGTCGGACGTGTTCTCACTCATCGGTCCCAAGCGATTCGACGCGCCCTGGAAGGAGATCGAGGCGCAGGGCTATATCGCGCCCGCCGACTGCGTCGAGGTCCGGGTGAACCTGACGGACTCCGAGCGGCTCGCCTACGCCACGGCCGAACAGGAGGAGAAGTACCGCTTCTGTTCGACCACCGCCACCAAGCGGAAGGTGACCGAGGCCATCGTCCGGCGGTTCGCCGGTCAGCAGATCCTCGTCATCGGTCAGTACATCGACCAACTCGACGAGCTGGGCGCCCACCTGGACGCGCCGGTCATCAAGGGCGAGACGTCCAACGCCCAGCGCGAGAAGCTCTTCGACGCCTTCCGCGAGGGCGAGATCAACGTCCTGGTCGTGTCGAAGGTCGCCAACTTCTCCATCGACCTCCCGGAGGCCACCGTCGCCATCCAGGTCTCCGGCACCTTCGGCTCCCGCCAGGAGGAGGCCCAACGCCTCGGCCGAGTCCTCCGCCCCAAGGCCGACGGCCACCAGGCCCACTTCTACTCCGTCGTGGCCCGCGACACCATCGACCAGGACTTCGCCGCCCACCGCCAACGGTTCCTCGCCGAACAGGGCTACGCGTACCGGATCATGGACGCGGACGAGTTGCTGGCGGAAAGCTGAGCCCCGGGTCGGGGCGGCGAGGTGACCGCCGCCCCTGACCAAAGGACGGCCCGGCGGGCTCAGAAGAACGCGCTGCTCTCGACCCAGCCCGTGGTCTTGCCGGCCTTGCCGTAGTACCAGGTGAGGCCCTTGTCGTTGACGCAGTACACCCGGACGTCGGTGCCGACGTCCAGGTGCTTCTTCGTCTTGTACTTCTTGCCGTTGCTGGGGCCCGTGCGCAGGTCGGCGCCGGCCCAGTTGTTGACCATGTAGGTCTTGTCCTTGATGTTCTTCGTGCAGGCCTTCGAACCGACGGCCAGTGCGCTGGGCGCGGCCACGAGGGTGGCGCCGAGGGCGAGCGCGGTCGCGGCGGTCAGCGTGCTCACCGCCTTGCGGAACGGAAGCGGCATGGAACGCATGAGTATCTCCCCGTGAACTCGGTCGACTTGAACGGTCCTCAGTCGAACAACGAGCGATCATGCTGCCACACCCTCCTTTGCGGCAGCGACGGGGGCGAGGCGGGATGAGTCAGGGGTTCCGGGAGGGCTTCAGTGCGTGTGGGGCCTGTGTATGACGTGTGCGGGGCATGTGCCGGGGGCTGGGCATGGTTCCGGGTGCGTACGGGGTTCGTGCCGGTGCCAGGACAGGGAGGATCGCATAAGCGAACCCCGGGTCACCGGCGGCGTATGCCCGCTTCCTCTGCGTACTCGCCGAGGACGATCACGCCGAACGCGGCGCCCGCGAAGACCTTGATGGCGCGCAGGGCGTCGGCGACGCGGTGGTGACGGTGGTCGTCGAGGCCGGTCGCGCCGGGCGGCGGGCCGGGTCGGCCGGAGGCCGAGGCTGGGATGAAGGTCGCTGCACTCATGACTCCATGGTGGAACTCGCGCCTTTGGATTACGTCGGTCTACGGAGTGAACCCGCTGAGCCCCCGGCTCACTCTCAGGTCTGGCCGCCCCCTAGTACCCACGGTGTACGTGCCCCCTAGGGGTACACGAACGGTAGAACCGGGCCGGGAGGGCGGTAGAACCGGAGGCCGACACGACGACCGTGGGGCCGCCTTCCACGAGGCGGTCGACCCACGCCCCCGGGAAATCCGTTGGCCCTCCCGCCCTCCGTTCACCTAAACTCTCCGCTCTTGCCCGCCTCCCGTACGTGGAGCGCCGTCGGCCGGACGGAAACCGGTCGGCCATCGCCGCTCAGCGGTTCCCGTAGATCCCCTGGGCCCCAAGAGGCCCTGGGTCCCCCACGCCACCCCGGAGGCACCCCCTTGTCCGCGCCCACCGACGACCCCGCGCCCGCCGACGCCCCCGCGCACGCAGCCGATCCGGCACCCGCCGACCTTCCCGCTCCCGCCGGCATTCCCGTGCCCGCCGCTCCCGACCCCGCCGACGGCGCGACCGCCCCCGCCGACCCCCTCTCCCGCGAGCGCGCCCACCTCGCCGCCTCCCGTTCCGCGCTCCGGGCCATGCGGGAGGACGTGGAGGCGCTCGACATCAGGGACGTCACGGCGAACTGGGTGAACGCCGAAGCCCTCGCGCACCAGGTCGCCGAGCGGATCAAGGCGCTCGCCGACCTCAGCGACACCCCGTTGTTCTTCGGCCGGCTCGACTATCTGCACGCCCCCGGTGCCGACCAGGCGGAAGGCGCCGCGGGCGAGCGCTTCTACATCGGGCGCCGGCACGTCCACGACGCCGACGGCGACCCCATGGTCATCGACTGGCGCGCTCCCGTCTCGCAGCCCTTCTACCGGGCGTCCAAGAAGGACCCCATGGACATCGGGCTGCGCCGCCGGTTCGGTTACACGGGCGGGGATCTCACCGCGTACGAGGACGAACACCTCTCCGACCCCGCCGAGGCCGCGACCACCAGCAAGTTGCTCCAGCAGGAGATCGAGCGTCCGCGTGTCGGTCCGATGCGGGACATCGTCGCCACCATCCAGCCCGAGCAGGACGAGATCGTCCGGTCGGACCTGTCCGGCAGCCTGTGTGTACAGGGCGGGCCCGGCACCGGTAAGACCGCCGTCGGTCTGCACCGGGTCGCCTACCTCCTCTACGCCCACCGCGAGCGCCTCTCCCGCACCGGCACCCTCGTGATCGGCCCGAACCGCTCCTTCCTCCACTACATCGAGCAAGTGCTCCCGGCGCTGGGCGAGTTGGAGGTGAAGCAGGCGACCGTCGACGACCTCGTGGCCCACGTCGAGGTGCGCGGCGTCGACGACGCCGCCGCAGCCGTCGTCAAGGGCGACGCCCGGATGGCGGAAGTGCTCCGCAGGGCCGTACGGTCGCACGTCGCCCTCCCCACCGAGCCCGTCGTGGTCGTACGCGGGTCCCGGCGCTGGCGCGTACCGGCGTACGAACTGGAGGAGATCGTGCGGGAGTTGCTGGATCGGGAGATCCGTTACGGTGCCGCCCGCGAGGCGCTGCCGCAGCGGATCGCGCATGCCGTACTCGTCCAGATGGAACGATCCGGCGAAGCGCCCGACGACCGGGTGCAGGACGCGGTGGCCCGCAACACCGCCGTG
The DNA here is from genome assembly GCF_000317595.1 of Streptomyces ipomoeae 91-03. Classification (GTDB taxonomy): domain Bacteria; phylum Actinomycetota; class Actinomycetes; order Streptomycetales; family Streptomycetaceae; genus Streptomyces; species Streptomyces ipomoeae. The sequence continues at coordinate 8,994 of NZ_AEJC01000013.1, forward strand.
AAGGCGGCCGTCAAGGCGATCTGGCCGCCCGTCGACCCCGCCAAACTCGTGCTGCGGCTGCTCTCCGACGCCGACTTCCTGGCCGAACACGCGGACGGTGTCCTCACCGAGGACGAGCAGAAGACGATCCTCCGGGCGAAGCCGGCGCGGAGTGTGAAGAGCGCCAAGTGGTCGGCCGCCGACGCCGTGTTGATCGACGAGGCCACCGATCTCATACAGCGCACGCACTCCCTCGGGCATGTCGTCCTCGACGAGGCGCAGGACCTCTCCCCCATGCAGTACCGCGCGGTCGGCCGCCGCTGCACCACCGGCTCGGCGACCGTCCTCGGCGACCTCGCGCAGGGCACCACGCCCTGGGCGACGCGGAGTTGGCAGGAGGCCCTGACCCACCTGGGCAAGGCCGAGGCGCACATCGAGGAGCTGACGGCCGGTTTCCGTGTCCCGACCGATGTCATCACGTACGCCTCCCGCCTCCTCCCCCACATCGCCCCCGGCCTGACCCCGGTCGCCTCGGTCCGCGAGAACCCGGGCTTCTTCGAGGTCCGGAACACCGCCGAGGACGCCCAGGTGGTCGCCGCCTGTGAGGAGTTGCTCCGCAACGAGGGTTCCGTCGGCCTCATCGCCGCCGACGCCCGCGTACCGGCACTGGCGGAAGCCCTGACGGCGGCCGGGCTCGGCCACCTCGCGCCGGGCGAGGAGACGACGCACGAGACCCGCCTCACCCTCGTACCGGCCTCCCTCGCCAAGGGCCTGGAGTACGACTACGTGGTACTCGACGAGCCCCAGGCGATCGTCGACGGCGAACCGGACGAACGGACGGGCCTGCGCCGCCTGTACGTGGCCCTCACGCGAGCGGTGTCGGGCCTGATCGTGACCCACGCGGCCCCACTGCCGCCCCAGCTGACGTAAGCCCCGAAGAAAACGGCCCCCGGTGGTCGAGACCACCGGGGGCACCGCAGGCAATCGGCCCACGCACACTCGTTGCCGTCGGCCTGTTCGAACTCGTTGCCGATCGACCTACTCGAACTCGTTGCGGTTCGGCCTACTTGAACTTGTTGCTGGTCGCCAGGTAGACCTGCTTCGCGTTCTTGCCGAGGCGCGGTCCCGTGATGAACGTCGAGCGGTCGCTCAGGGAGTTGTTCGAGACCAGGTACGTACGGCCCTTGTAGGACATGAACCAGGGGCCGCCGGAGGCGCCGCCGTTCATGGTGCAGCCGACCATGTACTGGGCCGGGTAGCTGCTGGGGTAGCTGTAGCCGAGGACGAAGCGCTTGGTGGCGCCCTGGCAGTGGTACATCTTCGAGCCGTCGTACGGGGACTCGGCCGGGTAGCCGCGGACCTTCATGTTCTTGACCTTGTTGGCGGCCGGGGCGTTGAACCACACGGGAAGCGCCGAACCGGTGCGCTCCTCCAGGGACTTGCCGCCCTTCTCCGGCTTCACGTGGAGCACGGCGTAGTCGTACGCGGCGGCCACGGTGCCCTGGCTGGCGTTGCCGCCCTTGATCCAGGTGCCGGAGGTGGTGGCCCAGTCGGCCCAGAAGATGCCGTACGGGGAGACGTTCTTGGCGCGGTAGTTGCGCGACGCCTGCCCGATGTTCAGCTTGCCGGTGTTGTTGAAGGACGGGACGAAGGCGATGTTGCGGTACCAGCCGCCGCCCTTGCCCGCGTGCACACAGTGCCCGGCGGTCCACACGAGGTTGGACTTGCCGGGGTGGGCCGGGTCCTTCACCACGGCCGCCGAGCAGACGCTCGAACCCTGGGGGGTGGTGAAGAAGAGCTTGCCGACCGACGCGGCGTTCTTGTGGTAGGTCGCCTTGACCTTGCTGGCCTTCTGCCGCTTCACCTTGCCGTCGGGCAGCCAGACCTGCGTGGTCTTGCTGGAACCCTTGGCCGCGTTGCCCGCCTCCGCGACCGCCGGCAGCTCCGGGATCCGCTCCTTGGCCTCGGCGATCCGCTCCGGCGTCCAGAAGTCCTCGATGTACGGGTTGGCGAAGTCCTCCGCCTTGGAGGCCCAGTTGTCGAAGTCCTGCCAGCCACCGTTCTTCCACTTCTGCAGCGCGTCACCGGTGAGTTCGGTGGGCACGCCCTCCGGGAGCTTGAAGCCGCCGATGGTCGTGTCACCGCCGCTCTCGTTCTCGCCGGTGTCGACGTTCGCGCCCGCGTCGGCCTGGGCGGTTGTCGAGGCCGAGGCCTTCGACCCGTCCTCGTCGGTCTTGCTGCAGGCGGTGGTGGTGACCATGACCGCGGCGATCACGGCGGCGGCGGCCGTGATGCCGCGGCGGCGTATGGATGACATGGAGCGCGTCCCCCTGTGGCTGAAACTTGTCATGCCCCCGCTTGGCCGGGGCGGAGACAACTATGCACGTGCGCGGGGCCGGAATGATCGTCGGGACGGGCCTCACAGGGAGTTCGCACACAACAACTACGTGGCGGATATCGATCCGTGATGTGACGTCATGTCACGCCACTTCTCGCCTCCCGCCCCACGAACCCCATCTCACAGCGCCTTCACAAGATTTGATTCGTCATCACACCGACATCTCCCGCCCCTTGTGAACTACCCACGAGTAAGGCGAATCTGACCTGCGCATGCCATCCCCCACCGCACAGGCACACCCCCACCCCGGCCCCGGCCGTCACCCCCGCGCCGCGGTCCACCAGGAGGTCGCAGTGAAGACAAGCTCCCGCATCGGCTCCCGCATCGGCAGATCCGTGCTCACCGTCGGCGGCGCCCTCGCGCTGGTCGTCGGCATCTCCGGCAGCGCGTACGCCGCCCCGCCCGCCGCGCTCCCCGCCAACGCGGAGACCCTGGAGAAGACCTGGCAGCCGGCGTACGACTACGACACCGACGGCTGTTACCCCACCCCCGCCATCGGCCCCACCGGCACGGTCAACGGCGGCCTCAGCCCGACCGGTTCGCTCAGCGGCCAGTGCCACGACCAGTCCGACCTGGACAACACCAACGGCTACTCGCGCTACAAGTGCAACAACGGCTGGTGCGCGATCATGTACGACCTCTACTTCGAGAAGGACCAGGCGCTCGCCAACAGCAGCATCGGCGGCCACCGGCACGACTGGGAACACGTCGTCGTCTGGGTCCAGAACGGCACCGCCCAGTACGTGTCGACGTCCAACCACGGCGACTTCACCGTGCACGCCGCGTCCTCGGTCCGCTGGGACGGCACCCACCCCAAGATCGTGTACCACAAGGACGGCGTCAGCACGCACTGCTTCCGCATCGCCAACTCGAACGACGAGCCGCCGGAGAACCACGAGGGCACCTGGCAGTACCCGCCGCTCGTCGGCTGGAACGGCTACCCGTCCGGCATCCGCGACATCCTCGTCGCGTACAACTTCGGCAGCGCCAACTTCGGCCTGAAGGACAGCAGTTTCGGCTACAACCTGGAGCTGGCCATGCCATCGGGGATCACCTTCGACCCGTACGCCTGACGCCGGCCGGCCGACCGCCGGGAGGCCACCCTGGGGACGGTCCGCCGGCCCCGGGGGACGGTCCGCCGGCCCCGGGGGACGGTCTGCCGGCCTCCGGGACGGTTCACGGTTCACAACGCGTCTCGGCCGTCTGCTTCCGGGTTCCCGCCAAGGAGCAGTGCGGCATACTGCGGCGATGATCGGCATGGCAGAGCGTCCGCGCGCGGTGGTCGTCCGGTGTGTGTCGGCCGCCGTGCTGGCCCTGGCGGCGGCGCTCACCGGGGTGGGGCAGGAGGCCACGGCGGCGGAGAGCGGGCCTCGCGACACCACGCAGAGGTTTTTCTACGTACCGCTGCAGGTGACGAAGAAAACGGGGCCCCACCTGTGGTTGCCCCTGTCGTTCGCGTACGACGGGCCGGCACGAGATGCCGAACTGGCCGTGGACGCCTCGGGGATCGACGGCGTCGCGGTCCTCGCGCCCGACGACGAGCAGATGCTCGACGGCTGCGAGCCGAGGATGCCGTCCTTCACCTGTGCGACGCGGTTGGACTCCGAAGCAGGCGGGCTGCTGAAGTTCCGTCCCGCGGACGGCGCCCGGGCCGGGGACTCCGGCGTCCTGCGCTACACGCTCACCGCCGAGGGCCTGCCCACCGTCCGGGGCAGCGTGACGGTGATCGCCGGGAAACCCGAGCTGAGCGTCAACACGAGCCCCGTCACCGGCGAACTGCCGGTCGGGGAGACGACGAACGTGCCCGTCCTGATCCGCAACACCGGCGATGTCCCCACCCGTGGCGTCGTCCTGCGCTTCGACGACACCGAGGATCTGTCCACGGCCACCCGGCACAGCAACTGCCGATACCCCGCCGACGGCGAAACCGGGGTCTCCGTCCAGTGCCTGCTGCCCGACGCCGTCATAGCTCCCGGGGAGACGATGCGTGTGACGCCCGGGCTGCGGGTGAGGCCGGGCCGCCACGCGGCGGAGGAACGCCTCTCCTACGGGGCCTGGCCCTTCCACACCGGCCGGGGTTCGAGCATCGGATGCTGTGCGCAGAACCCCGACTCCCGCCTCACGCCGGGGAACGCCACGCCCCTCTCCCTCACCCCGGACCCGGTCGACGGCAAGGGCGCGGCGTTCACCACGGACGAGGAACCGACGAGCACGGAGGTGCCGGTCCGCACCACGGCCGACATCGAGGCGGTCGGCGCGTCGCTGCGCGGCGATGCCGACGGCAGGCAGCTCATCCGCGTCGGCTACCGCAACAACGGCCCCGCCCATGTGGGCATCCGGATCGTGTTCGTCGTCCCGCCCGGCGCCGAGGTGATCCAGCTGCCCATCGACCCGTTGGGCGAAGAGGAGTTGCAGGACGAGATCTGCCGGACGGAGAACGACGGCCGCAGCTACACCTGCGGCATGGACGGCCAGTCGCACCTGTACGAGTTCGGGTTGCGCGTCACCGGCGAGGACACCCGTTCCGGCTGCGTGACCGTCTCGGCCACCAACGGCGTCAAGGACCCCGAGCCCGGCAACAACACGGCCCCCGTCCAGGTGGCGGACGACGGGGACTTCACCTGCGCCCTGCCCGAGGACGACGGCGTCCGGGGTTGGGTCATCGCCATCGGAATCGCAGCCGGAATCGCAGCCGTCGTCGGCTCAGTGCTGCTCTTCGTCAGACACCGGCGCGGAAAGGCGTCCCGTTCCGGTCCGGCGAGAACAGCCTGGTGGCTGAGGCGCTTCGAAGGTGAGAGCAGGTAGGCCCGAGGAGTTCCCAGGCGCCCGAGGAGTACGCAGGTAGGCCCGAGGAGTTCGTACTGAGTACCCGGTACCGGCGACTGAGTATGCCGACCGATGTCCCGTTCCCCGGCCCGTTGGTGGACTGCTGTCATGACCACGGACACCTCGCGCCCTCGCCCCCTCCGGAACGTCACCGCGACGGCCACCGCCACCGGTTCGGCCCTCGCGGTGGCGCTGCTGCCGCTGGTGGTCGGCGCGTTGGCCGCGCGGTCGGTCGGGGGAGACCCGATGGCCTCGGTCAACGCCCTGATCTCGGGCGGCGGCCAACGGGCCAAGCTGTCCCGCACCCAGCTGCGCGGCTGCGGCCGGCGGGCACTCGCGACGGCACAGGGCGCGTGGGGGCAGTCCCGCAGCGCGTGGGGACAGTCGACCCGGTGGGCGCGCCGGAAGCCCGCCGGGACCGTCACCGCCGGGTCGGGCTCGGACCGCCGCCCGAAGCCCTGATTCCCCCGCCGCATCGCGCATCGCGCATGCGTCCCCGGCACCTTCAGCGCCCTCGGCACCCTCAGCGCGGTGCGGTGCGCCCGGCGCGGCCGACGCGCGCATCCAGCGCCGTACGCCATTGCCGTACGGCGTCGGCGTCGACCGGCGCGTCCCAGCCGCCGGGCCGGGCGGCGCCGCCGATGTGGAAGGCGTCGACGCCGGCGGCGCGGAGGCCGGGCACGTGGTCGAGTCGGAGGCCGCCGCCGATCATGAGCCGTTGGGTGTAGCCCGGCTCGCCGCGGCGCGCGGCCTCGGCAAGCAGGACGGGCATCCCGTCGTCGACGCCGTCCGCCGAGCCCGCCGTGAGGTAGGTGTCCAGCCCCGGCAGGTCGGCGAGTTGTTTGCGCAGGGCGTCGCGGTCGGCGGCGCGGTCGACGGCCCGGTGGAAGGTCCAGCGGCAGCCGTCCAGTTCGGCGATCACCCGCTCCAGGGCGCGCAGGTCGGGCGAGCCGTCCTCGTCCAGGAACCCGAGCACGAACTCCTCCGCCCCGGCCGCCCGCATGTCGCACGCCACCCGCACGAGCGCGTCGACGTCCCCCGCCGCGAAGCCGTCCGCCAGCCGCAGCATGACCCGCGCCGGGATGTCCACGGCGCCGTGCACCTCGACGAACGTCCCCACCGAGGGCGTCAGCCCGTCCGCCGCCATGTCGGTGACCAGCTCCAGCCGATCCGCACCTCCGGCCTGGGCGGCGACCGCGTCCTCGGCCCCGAGGGCGATCACCTCCAGGAGCACGCGCGTGGCCATGAGGCCCCTTTCTCCCACGTCTTCTTCACCGACAGGTCTAGTCCAATTTAGCACTGGGGGCCATCGACCGGGCCCTCACGATCGGCACATGCACGACTACCCTCCGCACCTGCCGCCGAATCGGCACGGCGAAAAGAAAAGAGCCACGGACGCGGAATGAATCAAAAGGTTGCCCGGCAGTGGAAATACTGCCCTTCCGGGCAACGGTAATTGTCCTCACGTGCATATGAACAACCCTTTCACCGCCAACACTTGCACAGAGGAATTGCACGGCAGAAATGCCGCTGTACGCTCTGCCCGTTCAAATTCCAGACTTCACCGTCCAGAAGGAAGTCATGCGTAAACTGAAGGCGGCTTTCGTCGCCGGTTTGATGACATGCGCGGGACTGGCCGCGGCGGGCGGCCCCGCGCAGGCGGCGACGACCGCGGAGTACGTCGCGCTCGGGGACTCGTACGCGTCCGGGGTCGGGGCGGGCTCGTACGACGCGTCCAGCGGCGACTGCAAGCGGAGCACGAAGAACTATCCGCACCTGTGGGCGGCGGCTCACCCCGACTACGCGCTGAAGGACGCCACGTGCAGCGGGGCGACCATCGCGGACGTACGGGCCGACCAGCTGTCCGCGCTGAGTTCGTCGACCAACCTCGTCACGGTCACGGTCGGCGGCAACGACGCCCAGTTCGCCACGGTGGTGGAGAACTGCCTGACGAAGGACGAGGCCACCTGCTCCTTCGCCACGCAGTGGATGTCGTCCTACGCCAGGAACCAACTGGTCGATGAACTCACCGGGCTGTACAAGGACATCAAGGCCCGCGCCCCGAAGGCCCTGGTACTCGTCTTCGGCTATCCGCAGGCGCTCGACGCGAGCGGCAAATGCAGCGTGATCGACCTCAGCCCGGCGAAGCGCACGGCGATGAACGGTCTGGCCGACGCTCTCGCGGAGGGCACCATGAAGGCCACGGTCAACGCGAGCGTCTATTTCCTCGACATGCGGGGGCAGTTCACCGGCCACGGTGCCTGCGGCACCGACCCCTGGATCCACGGCGTCAACGTCACCGAGTCGGCCGCGACCCTCCACCCCAACGCGGCGGGCCAGGAGAAGGGCTACGCGGCGAAGTTCAAGGCCACCTGGGGCTGACGCCTCGCAGCCGTGGGGCCGGGCTCAGGTGTATCTCAGGCGTAGAGGTTGAGCTCGGCCTCGGTGGCGCCGGCCAGTTCGTACGACGTACCGGCGGAGGGGCGGCGCCCGGAGTAGAGCCGTACGAGGGTGGCGGCGTCCCCGATGTACCGCGCGGGCGGCCCGTCACCGCTCGGCGCGCCCAGCAGCAGGGGCTCGTCCAGGTCGTCGAGGTCGGCGTGGAGCGGAAGGGTCCCGCGTACGCGGGTGAGGTGGGCCAACAGCGGCAGCGCCAGCCCGAGTCGCGAGCCTCCGTAGGCTCCCGGCAGCCCCCAGGCCTCCCGTACGTCCCCGGCGTGCACCCACTCCCCGAGCGCGATGCCGTCGAGCGCACCGCCGGCCTTGGCGATGACCGGACCGGCGTCGGTCATGCCCCGCTCCAGCTCGTCCACGATCTGCGAGACAGCCCACTCGCCCCGCTCGGCGATGTCCCGGTCGTTCGCCTCCGGGCTGAACACCCCTTCCTCGAACCGCCCCTCCACCACCCGCGACAACGCGGCCGAACAGTGCGCGAGCACATCCCGCACGGACCACCCCGGACAACAGGTCCCCACCCCGAAGTCCTCCTCCGGCCGCCCCCGCAGCAGCGGCACCAGCACATCCCGCTCGGCGGCCAGCAACCGCCCGGGCAGCTCGGGGTCACGTACGTCGTGCGTGTCAGCAGCAGTCATGGGGTCCACGCTAGGGGGAGGAGCACGCTGTGTCCTCCCTGCCCGTCGCGCCACGGCAGAATGCCCCCATGTCCGACCCGGAAGACCTCCGCGAAGCCCTCGAGGACCGCTGGCTCCACGCCCTGCTCTCCGCCCGCGAAGGTGCCTGCCACCCCAATCCCTTCCGCTACTCCGCCGATCTGCTCAAGCGCTGGTCCGAACCCCAGCGCCGCTACCACACCCTCGACCACCTCACGGCGGTGCTCGACCACATCGACACGCTGGCGGAGTACGCGGACGACCCCGACGTCGTACGTCTCGCCGCCTGGTTCCACGACGCCGTGTATCTGCCGGAGCGGTCGACGAACGAGGAGCGGTCGGCGCGGCTCGCCGAGCGGGCGCTGCCGGAGGCCGGGGTGTCCCAGGAGAAGACGCGTGAGGTCGCCCGGCTGGTGCGGCTCACCGTCACCCACGATCCTGCGGACGACGACCCCAACGGCCAGGTGCTCTGCGACGCCGATCTGGCGGTCCTGGCCTCACCGCCGGAGGCCTACGCCGCGTACGCCGCCGCCGTCCGCGAGGAGTACGGGTTCGTGCCGGACGAGGCCTTCCGGGCGGGGCGGGCCGCGGTGCTTCGGCAACTCCTCTCCCTGCCACGGCTGTTCAGGACGCCGTACGGGGAGCGGGAGTGGGAGGAACGGGCGCGGGAGAATCTGCGGACGGAGCTGGCCGGGCTCACGGAGGCCTGAACCGCCCGGGTGAGGGGAGGGAATGCGGCTCCGTTCCGGCCGGTTGCCCCCTACATGCCCGCTCATCCTGACCGCCCCCGGCCCCGCGTTCCCCTCTCCGTCTACGTCCTCGGTCTCTCCGTGTTCGCGCTCGGTACGAGTGAGTTCATGTTGTCGGGGCTGTTGCCGCCCATCGCGGAGGACATGGAGGTGTCGATTCCGCGGGCGGGGCTGTTGATCTCGGCGTTCGCGATCGGGATGGTCGTCGGGGCACCGCTGCTGGCCGTGGCCACGCTCCGCCTCCCTCGCCGGACCACCCTCGTCACGCTCCTCACCGTCTTCGGACTCGGGCAGGTCGCGGGGGCCATCGCTCCCAACTACGCCGTTCTTTTCGCCTCCCGGGTCGTGAGCGCGCTCGCGTGCGCCGGGTTCTGGGCCGTGGGGGCAGCGGTGGCCGTGGCCATGGTGCCCGTCAACGCGCGAGCCCGGGCGCTCGCCATCATGATCGGTGGGTTGTCGATCGCGAATGTGCTGGGCGTGCCGGCGGGGGCGTTCCTCGGGGAGCACTTCGGGTGGCGGTCGGCGTTCTGGGCGGTGACCGTGGCGTCGGCCGTGGCGCTCCTCGGGGTCCTGACGCTCGTCCCGGCCATCCCGCTGCCCGACGAGCGGCCCCGGCTCACCCACGAAGTCCGGATCTATCGCGAGCCCCAGCTCTGGCTGTCCATCGCCGTCGTCGCGCTCACCGCCGCAGGGGTGTTCTGCGTGTTCAGCTATCTCGCCCCGCTGCTCACGGACGTGGCCGGGCTGGACGACGGCTGGGTGCCCACCGTGCTCGCGCTGTTCGGGATCGGGGCGCTGACCGGGACCGCGATCGGCGGGCGCTTCGCGGACGCGCACCTCTTCGGGGTGCTGCTCAGCGGTATCGCCGCCTCCACCGTGCTCCTCGTCGCCCTCGCCCTCCTCTCCCAGTACGCCGTCGCCGCCGTGCTGCTCTCCTTCCTCCTGGGGGTGTCCTGCTTCTACACGGCCCCCGCCCTCAACGCCCGTATGTTCAACGTCGCCGGAGCCGCCCCCACCCTCGCCGGCGCCACCACCACCGCCGCGTTCAACCTCGGCAACACCGGCGGCCCCTGGCTCGGCGGGGTCGTCATCGACGCCGGGTTCGGGTTCACGTCGACGGCCTGGGCGGGCGGGGCGCTCAGCGCGGGCGCCATCGGCATCACCGCCGTATCGCTGCGGCTCCACCGGCGTACGGCCGCGTCGCGCGTCGTGGCCGGGGGCGACGGCGGTGAGGACGGCATAGCCGTCGGCGAGAAGTGGACGGCCGCCGTAAAACCAGTGCGTGACGAAGGCTGACCCCACCTATCCTCGCCGCCATGCGACCAATGGGTGGGGAACAGGTACTGCAGGCCGTCGAGCACAGCATCGCGCGACTGCGGACGGTGGTGGACCAGGACTGGGAGGGCACCAAGGCGGGGCGGCTGGAATGGAATTGCCGGCGGACCGCCGAGCACATCGCGTCGGACCTGATCGCGTACGCGGGACAGTTGGCGGGGCGGGCGACCACGGCGTACGTGCCGTTCCGCATCGACACGCAGGAGTGCGACGGCAACGCCGACCTTCTCCACGTCATCGAGACGACCGGCGCACTGCTCGCCGCGACCATCCGTGCCACACCCCGCGACGTCCGCGCCTTCCACCCGCACCCGTTCCGCTGGGCCGACCGCGAGGGCTTCGCGGCGATGGGCATCATCGAGGTGCTGGTGCACACGCACGACATCGTCGAGGGGCTCGGGCTGCCGCCGTACGAGCCCCCGGCCGAGCTGTGCGAGAGCGTCCTCGCCCGGCTCTTCCCGGACGTCCGCCCCGGTGACGACCCCTGGGCCACCCTCCTGTGGGCCACCGGCCGGTGCGACCTCCCCGGCCGCGCCCCGGTCACCGAGTGGCGCTGGCACAACCCCCTCCACATCCCCGCCGGGCGCATCGTCCTCCAGGGTCTCCACCCGGCCGCCGCCGCCGACCTCGCGGCGGGCGGCACCGGGGGCCTCGACTGGATCGTGGGCGGACCGATCGAGGGGACGCGGATCGGTGCCGGGATGCTGTTCAAGGCGTACGAGGAGGGGGTGCACCGGCCGGAGTGGGGGATGTTCGCGCTGGTGCGCAAGGAGGACGGGCTGGCCGTGGGCGCGCTGGGCTATCACTCGGCGCCGGACGAGGAGGGGCGGGTCGAGATCGGGTACGACCTGGTCGAGGGGGCGCGTGGGCGCGGTTACATGACCGAGGCGTTGTGTGCGCTGGCCGACTGGGCGCGGGAGCGGTCCCGGGAACGGGGGGACGTACGGTCGCTGTTCGCCGTCGTCGACAAGGTCAACACCGCTTCGCAGGGCGTCGTTTCACGGGCCGGATTCGTCAAGGTGAGCGACGACTGGGGTGTCGGGGAGCACGGGGGGCAGTTCGCGTACGAACTCCGTCTGCGCGCCTGACGTACGCCGGGCCCAACCGCTCCGGTTTCTTGCCGTTTCCCCTGTCCGGAGTCCTCGTACAGTCCCGATAATTCGGTCACAGCGGAGCGAATGCCGTCAGTGCGGCGCGCACGCGTCGCACGCGACCGCAGGCGGAGACGTACGAGGGCACCTGGACGCCCGGGTACCGGGAGGCGTGACCTCCCGTGACCTCGCGTGCGTCGGGGGATCGGGGGAGCGCGATGAGTCAGTACGGCCCGAACGGACCTACGCCCACACCACCGCCGGGAACCCCCGGGGCGCCGGGTACACCTGGCCCGCCGGGGCCGCCTCAGCCGGCTCCGCCGCCGGGCAACGGCGACCATGACGGACGGGGCGTACGCGTCGCCGTCATCAGCCTGATCGTCAGCAGCCTGCTCACGGTGATCGGCTTCGTGGTGACGGCGGCGACCTCCGGCAAGCCGGAGACCAACGGGGGTACGAGCGGAGGGCAGAGCCCGATCAACGACACGGGCGGCAGGACCGTACCGAGCGACGACCCCACCTCTCCGAGCCCGGAAAGCCCGGAGGTCTCGGACACCGGCCCCGACAGCGACGGCCTGACCGCCGCCGACCGCGCACTGCGCGACTCCCTCAACGACAGCCAGTGGCAGCGGGACAGCTGTGCCCACCACGACGTGCCGGACACCAAGGCCGCGCTGCGGTGCACGGTGTCCGCGCAGGACGCGACGGGCTTCGAGTACGCCGCCACGGTCGTCATCATGGAGTACCCGTCACAGAAAGAGCTGAGGGCGGCCTACCTCAAGTACGCGGCGAACCTGCCGGCCGGCAACTGCGACATCGTCCAGGGCGTCCAGGGCCGCTGGACCGACGGCCGGTCCAGCAAACCCGTCGGCGACACGGCCTGCTTCACCAACAACACCGGCATGTACGACATCATCCGCACCTTCTACGAGCGGCCCGTGGCCTTCGAGGTCGTCGACAGCGATCCCGTGGCGCTCACCAACTGGGTGAACACACTGGAACCCGTGTTCACCGACTGACGCCCCCACCCCGCCGCTTCGGCCGCCGCAGCCCCGCCCCCACCAGCCTCCGCAACAACTCCTTCGACCCCACCTCCACGGCCCCCGCCCGCACGAGTTCCTCGTAACGGTGTGACGGGATGTCGTAGTGATCACGCTCGAAGGCGCGCTCGGGAATGCCCGATCGCCGTGCGAACAGATGCAGTTCGTCGAACGAGACATCGCTGACGAGGTGTGACCACATCCTGCCGTGCCCCGGCCAGGTGGGCGGGTCTATGTAGATGGTCACGAGGACGGCGTCCCCCCGGGCGTCCCGCCGGTCCCGAGCGCGCCCGCCAGGGACCCCACCGCCGCGACCCGGACGCCCGCCTTGTGGCAGACCCACTGCGGAGCGGGACCGAGTTCCGGCTCGACGTCGAGGGCGTGCGGGTCGCCGGCGCCGCAGACGGGGCACAGGGGCCAGCGCCCGTACCGCTCCAGGAGGGCGTCCTGCACATCCTGGGCGATCAGCCCGGTCACGAACGTCGCACCGTCCGGCCACTGCTCGACCCACCAACGCCGCTGCATGACGGAGTCCTCGACCATCGAGACCACGTCCGCCTCGGCGACCTCCCCCGCGACGAGATCGGCGAGCACGAGCGCACGGGCGGCGTGCAGCGCCTGCTCAAGAGGACTGAGGGGGCTCACGGGATCACTGCCGGAACTCATGCATCCATTGTGCGCACCCTTGACCGCGCGACCGAACGGAAAATATCTTTCACAAGTGAGCGACAACGTGAAGGAAATTTTCTCCCGGGTGTCTGCCACAGCGGACGCGGCGGCCACGGCAGACGCAGCCGACGCGACCGGCGCATCCGCCGAGCTGCGGCCCGCGCACATCCCACCCGCCCCCGCGGCCCTCGCCGCGAAGGTGCGGACGCTCATGCCCTCCATGACCCGTTCCATGCAGCGCGTCGCGGAGGCGGTCGCGAGCGACCCGGCGGGCTGCGCGGCGCTCACGGTCACCGGTCTCGCCGAGCTCACCGGCACCAGCGAGGCGACGGTCGTCCGCACCGCCCGCCTCCTCGGCTACCCCGGCTACCGCGACCTGCGCCTCGCGCTGGCCGGCCTCGCCGCCCAGCAGCAGTCGGGCCGCGCGCCCTCGGTCACGGCCGACATCGCGGTCGACGACCCGCTCCCCGACGTCGTCGCCAAGCTCGCCCACGACGAACAGCAGACCCTCGCGGACACGGCCGCCGGCCTCGACATGGTCCAGCTCGGCGCGGCGGTCCACGCGCTCGCCGCGGCCCGGCGGATCGACGTCTACGGCGTCGGGGCGTCCGGGCTGGTCGCCCAGGACCTCACCCAGAAACTCCTCCGCATAGGGCTCATAGCCCACGCGCACAGCGACCCGCACCTCGCCGTCACCAACGCGGTACAGCTGCGCGCCAAGGACGTGGCCGTCGCGATCACCCACTCCGGTTCGACCGGGGACGTCATCGAACCACTGCGGGTCGCCTTCGACCACGGGGCCACGACGATCGCGATCACCGGCCGACCCGACGGGCCCGTCTCCCAGTACGCCGACCACGTACTGACCACCTCCACTGCCCGCGAGAGTGAACTGCGACCGGCCGCGATGTCGTCCCGGACGAGCCAACTGCTGGTGGTGGACTGCCTGTTCATCGGGGTGGCGCAACGGACGTACGAGTCGGCGGCACCGGCGTTGTCGGCGTCGTACGAGGCCCTTGCCCACAGGCATCGGGGCGGGGGACCGTCGCGGTAGTGCGGCGCCCGATACAGCCCCGCGCCCCCGAACCCTGAAGCAGGGCGCCGAACCCCTGGCAGCAGGGCGCTGATCGCACCGTACGGAAAAGAGTCACCGCATGCCGTCCTCACCCAACCCCTCCGCCCCCTCCCCCAACCACCTTGCCGTGATGGCCGAACTGGAGACGCTGACCACCGAGGCGTTCCGCCCGGAGCTGGCCGACATCGACCAACTCCCCACCCTCGACATCGCCAAGCTGATGAACGGCGAGGACGCGACCGTGCCCTCGGCGGTGGCGGCGCAGCTGCCCCTCATCGCGGCGGCGATCGACGCGATCGCCGAGCGCATGGCCAGGGGCGGCCGGTTGATCTACGCGGGAGCGGGTACGGCCGGCCGGCTCGGGGTCCTCGACGCGTCCGAGTGCCCGCCGACCTTCAACACGGCCCCCTCCCAGGTGGTGGGCCTGATCGCGGGCGGCCAGGAGGCCGTGGTCACGTCCATCGAGGGCGCCGAGGACTCGGCGGAGCTGGCCCGGACGGACCTCGACGCGCTGGGCCTGACCGCCGAGGACACGGTGGTCGGCGTATCGGCGTCGGGCCGTACGCCCTACGCGGTCGGCGCCGTTACGCGGGCGCGGGCGTACGGGGCGTTGACGGTGGGCCTGTCCTGCAACGCGGGCAGCGCGCTCGCGGCAGCCGCCGACCACGGCATCGAGATCGTCGTGGGCCCCGAGCTGGTGACGGGCTCGACCCGCCTGAAGGCAGGCACGGCCCAGAAACTGGTCCTCAACATGTTCTCGACGATCACGATGATCCGCCTCGGCAAGACGTACGGAAACCTGATGGTCGACGTACGCGCCACGAACGACAAACTCCGGGCCCGTTCCCACCGCATCGTCGCCCTCGCCACCGGCGCGACCGACCCCGAGATCGAAGCGGCCCTCACCGAGTCGTCCGGCGAGGTCAAGACCGCGATCCTGACGCTCCTGAGCGGAGTGGACGCCGACACGGCCACCCAACTCCTGACGGAGAACGGGGGCCACCTGAGAGCGGCCCTGGCAGCGGCAACGGCAACGACCCGCTGACGAACGCACGCCCACGTCTTCAGGGGCGCGGGGCCGTGCCGATCTGCGGCTCCGCAGCGCGGGCGCGAACAACTCCCGCGAACCCGCGGCCCGAAGGCCCCCCAAGCCCCAACGACGCTACCGCCCGCCCCTCCCCCACGCACCCGTGCGCCCCCGCGCCCACGACCCACCGACACGCCCGATTCGCCAAAATGGCTCATCGGATTTCCGCCACACTGGCTCGTCCACTCCGCCGCCATCCCGACTCATCCGACCGCCACAGCCGGCAGCCCGACAGCCGAGGGGGGCGCACATTGCTGGGCCTACTGGCCGTGCTCCTGTTCTTCGCCGCCTTCTTCCTGCTGCTCCTCGGTGCGCCGAGGATGCGCGGTCCCGAGCGACCGGCGCTGCCCTGGCGCATCGTCTACGTGACCTCCGTGGCCGCCCTCCTCCTCTCGGCGGGCCTGGCCGCACGCGCGGACATCGCGCACTGTTCGGCCGACCCGAATGCCAACGACTGCGACACGACAGACCCGGCCCACCACTGACCACGCGGGTCGCCGTCCACCGGCCGCACGAGCCGACTGTCAGTGGTGTGTGGCACGGTGGGGTACGCCGTTGTCGTCCAGGAAAGGGACCGAGTCCGTGAACCACGCCCAGCTCACCGCTCTCGGCCGGGCCCTGCGGCTGCTCGGGGAGCACGGTGAGGCGCTGAGCGCCGACACCCCCGACACCCGCCTGCACGAAGTGAAGGCGGACATCAAGCGCGCCCTGGAGCTCCTGGACGAGACGGTCACGACGGCCCCGCCGACGACCCGCTGCGCGGAGCACCCGAACGGCCCGGTCGACGAGGAGGCCCCGGACCGCTGCCTCCTGTGCGAGACCCGCCGCCGCGCCGCCCGCCGCAGCGAGCTGAACGACAGCTACGGCCCGCCCCGCCCCACCGGCCGGACCACCCCGACCCCGTCCCGCTACGGGGTACGGGACGACCGCCCCCAACCCCAACAGCGCTGGCTCCCCGAAGCGTGGAACGGCCAGGTCTGGCAGCTCTGCGGCACCCCCCGCCGAGACCGCCGCGAGGCCGAGCTCTACCTCACCGCCCAACGCCGCGGCCCCCGCCCGGCCATCGCCTACCGCCTGGTACACGAGTTCACCGACTACGAAGTCCTCCGCATCTGGGGCGAGCCGATACGCCTGGACATCGAACCGCTGGGTGGGCTGTAGGGGCGTACGCGACGGCGGTGAGCGCGGTGCGGAGCGATGCTGAAGGGCGAGTATCGAGCGGCGCTGAACGCCGAGTGCGGAGACGGCGCCGGCTCAGCTCCCCGGCAGCCGTGTCACGCTCGACACCTTCAGCCGTACCGGAAGCGCGCCCGTGGTCAGCTGGGCGGCCAGTTCCGCGGCCTCCCGGCGGGTGAAGGTGCCGGAGATCTCGGCCTCGCCGCCGGTGATCGCGGAGGCCACGTACGGGGCGGACAGTACGGTGCCGTCGAGGACGATGGCGAACTGGTTGGCCGGTGAGGGCTGTTGGGCGAGCCGCCCGGTGATGTCGGCGAACCGCTTCGCGCCCGTCGAGGTGAACTCCAGCTTCACGTACCAGCCGGTCCCCCGCTCCTCGTCGATCGCCGCCTCGGCGTCGGCCACATCCGTACCGGGCAGGGCGACCGGTTCGAGGCGGTACGTGGAGAGGGTGCCCTGCCACTCGCCGCACGCGGTGGTCGGCTCCGACGGCTTCGCGTCCACCGCCGCCGAGCACGCGCTCTCACCCGCCGTGTCCCCCTTCGCCACCATCTCCTGGCTCAGCACCGGCCGGAACCCCAACTCGGCGGGCCGCCCCAGGGACTCCAGCGACTCCCGCCGGTCCCCGGGCCCCGCCACCGTGATCTGCCCCTCGTCCTCGACCGTGACCTCGACGTCCTCCAGCCCCGCGACCGCCGCCCGGTCCCGCATCAGCTCGGCGGTACGTTCCAGGGCCGCCGAGTCCGAGGCCTGACCGGCCTCGGGCGCGAACGTCACGACGGTCCGCCCGGCCGTACCTGTACCGGCGCCCTTGCCGTTGCCGTTGCCGTCGCCGTTGGCGGCCGTACCCCCGGCCCCTTCCTGCGAGCGCGGCGCCCCGTCATCGGAACCACCACACGCCCCCAGCGTCAGAACCAGCCCCAGGCCCATCCCCAGGACAGCCACCGCTCCACGCCCACGCGTCTTCCCCACGCCCCTTCGCCTCCCCCGCTCAAAGGCCGGCCTCCGCCAAAGGGACCCACTCACGCCCCACGGCCCGCACGCTCATCGTGGCAGCGACTCCCCTCCCCGCACAGCGAGTTGACACATCCCGGTAAAAACCATGATCAACCCGAATGAGTGGTTTAAGTTCACCCACCCCCGTGCCAGGGGAGCCACCAACCGCAACACCCCTGCGCAGGATCATGCTCACCACTTGAGGCAGACGATGACCGACCCGGCGAACCCAGAGAACCCAGAGAACCCAGCGACCCCGGCGAACCCAGCGAACCTCAGCTCGCCGAATCTCATCGACAAGACATTCCTGTCGTTCAACGGCCAGGACCAGCCGGTCATCACGTTCGCCCTGGACTACCACGGCCCGTGCCCACCGCTGGAGCCCCTCAGAGACCGAGTGGCAAAACGAGCGTCCCTCCTCCCCGGCCTGCGCCCCATGGACTCCCAGACCGGAAAGAACGTGTTCCGCCTCGACGGCATCGACATCGACGAGGAAACGAACCGACTGCTCGGCACCCCGTTCTCCTTCGCCGGCACCGTTCCCCTCTGGGACGTATGGCTGCTGAGCGAAACCCGCGACACGAACCACTTCCGCGTCCTTTTCCGAGCGCATCACGGTTTCCTGGACGGCGTCGGAGCCACCCACCTCCTCTCCGCCCTGCTGCCGGACGCCCCCGGGGAGGGCTCGCGCCTGTACGCCCCCGGAAAGGCGAGCGCCCGGGGCCGGGCCCGAGTCCTCCGGGACTTGGTGGCCTCCCTGGCGGGCAGAGGCGACCGGCCACCCCCGAGGCCCGCCAAGCCCTCCGCACCAGCCCGGCGTCATGCGTTCCAGGACGTACCCCTCACCGTCGTACGAGCCCTCGCCGACTCCTACGGAGTGAGCGTCAACGACGTGAACATGGCCGCGCTCTGCCTGGCCCTCGGCAACGGCGACGGCCTCCTGGGAGACGCCTCCGTCGGCGTGGCCATGTCGACCAGGACCCCGGCCGAGCGGCACAGCATCGGCAACCGCCTGGGGATGTTCCGCCTGACGGTCCCCTCCCGTGTCACATCACTGAAGGAAGCCGTCCACCATGTCCACCGGCACACGCAGAAACTCAGGGACACCGCACACCGCGACGCCCTGCGCAAAACAATGGACATGAAAATCCACCCGAAGATCGGCGTCCCGGCTTTCCGCTCCATGCTGAAACCGAAGAACACCCCTCTGGTGGTCAGCAGCGTCACGGTCCCCCTCTCACCGCCACACCACCTCTTCGGCGCCGAACTACGCTCCGCCGCGATGATGCTGAATGTCTTCGACGGCTTCCCCGCGTACGTCTCATTCACCCGAACGAACAACCGAATCCGCTGCGCGGCGATCTCCGACGACCGCCGCGCCCCGATCCTCGCGCTACCCGGCTCCTGGGCCTCCGCTCTCCACGCTTAGTCGAGACGTCGGCGGCACGTCCTTGTGCGGCTACCGCCGGGCGGAGCCGTCGTCGATGATGAGCGCGTGACCAACCGCATCAGCATGCTGATCTCCGCGTTCGGCGTCCTCGTCGGCGCGCTGCTCCTCGTAGCCGGAGTCCGCGAGTACCAGTCGGGGGCATCCGTCCTCTGGCCGGCCCTCGCCGTCCTCCTCTTCCTGACCGCCGTCCACGCGCTCGTGCGCGACCTGCGAAGCCCGCGGAAGTGAACCGCCGAGCTTGACGAAAAGAGCGGAGCCAAGCGGTCAGGATCTGACCTATATGACTCCTAGTGTGGTCTCGACCGACGGAACAGAAAGCCATGGAGGCCGAGACCATGAACGACACCGCGCTCGACACCGCCCACCGCACCACGACCGACACCGAGACGGTCGCCCCGCCGGCCGTCACCGGCGAGCGTGCCGAGCTGCTGGAGGCGCTGGCCAAGCAGCGGCACTTCCTGCGGTTCACCACCCGCGATCTCACCGACGAGGCGGTCGGGCGGCGGACCACTGTCAGCGAACTGTGTCTGGGCGGCCTGATCAAGCACGTCACGTCGGTCGAACGGAGTTGGACGGGCTTCATCCTGAACGGCCCCTCGGCGATGCCCGACTTCACCGCCATGACCGAGGCCGACTGGGCCCGGCGGGCCGACGAGTTCCGGATGCTGCCCGGCGAGACCCTGGCCGGTGTGCTGGCGGACTACGCCGAGGTGGCCCGCCGGACCGACGAACTGGTCGCCACCCTGCCCGACCTGGACGCCGCCCATCCGCTGCCCAAGGCCCCCTGGTTCGAGCCGCGGACACAGTGGTCGGCCCGAAGGGTGCTGATGCACATCGCCACCGAGACCGCCCAGCACGCGGGCCACGCCGACATCATCCGCGAGTCCCTGGACGGCGCGAAGAGCATGGGCTGACCCGCCCGACCGGCGACGCCGGGTCCACGACGCTCGTGGACCCGGCCGGCCCGCCTACTTCCTCACCTTGCTCGGTAACCCGACACCTCACCGATCCACGTCACGAAGTCGCCGGGGTCCTGGTCCGCCCCATGCCCCGCGTCCCAGTAGTACGACGTGTTGACGTCGTCCCCGAGCTGGACGAGCCGGGCGTGCAGGTTGCCGGCCACCGTGTGCGACGTGTCCGTGTCCTTCATGCCGAGGCGGATCCACCAGTGCTTGGAGCGGTGGGCGTTGGGCTTGTCGGCGAGGTGGTGCATGGGGTTCATCAGGGCGAGCTTCTCGGGGATGTCCTCGTCGAGGCGGGCGCTGTCGCCCTGCTGCTTGCGCAGGCTCCAGAGGGTGAAGTGGCGGGCCCGGGTCGTGCCGACGCCGAAGAGGTTGTTCTCGGGGCTGGCCATGTCGAACGTGTCGAAGGACGGGACGTTCTTCCTCCGCGTACCGACGTGGGTGACGAAGTCCGCCCATGTGAAGCTCGCCCTGCCGCCGGACCAGGTGATGAAGGGGTTC
Organism: Streptomyces ipomoeae 91-03; assembly: GCF_000317595.1. GTDB lineage: Bacteria > Actinomycetota > Actinomycetes > Streptomycetales > Streptomycetaceae > Streptomyces > Streptomyces ipomoeae. The sequence continues at coordinate 29,438 of NZ_AEJC01000013.1, forward strand.
GCGGCCAGATAGGCCGAGCGGTCCGTCTCCGACAGCGCCGCCAGGTACTTCGTCGCCGACGGTTCCATGAACGTCTTCAGCAGGTAGTCGTCCAGGTTGCGGGCCGTGAGGCGGCCGTACCCCCTCGCCCGCAGCCCGAGCGACGCCACGTGGTCGCCGTACGCCGTCCTCAGCTCGTTCGACAGGGTCTGGTCGGCCTGCGAGCCACCGGCCAGCGGGTTGCCGCCCCAGCACCACTCGTACGCCATGTCGGCGTGTTCGAGGTCGGTGATCGGGCACCAGGCACCGGTGGCGAAGATCGCGTCGCTCGCGTCGGCCGCCCCGATGGCCTCCAGATACGGCTCGTACAGCGAACTGTCCCCGGACGCCCCCAGCAACGACGACAACGCACCGCCCGCGCTGACCCCGGACGACACGATCCGGTTCACGTTCCCCGGCACCCGCCCCTTGTTGAACTTCAGGTATCGGACAGCGGCCTTCAGGTCCACGATCGCGGCGGGCGCGACACCGTAGTGGACGCCGCTCGCGTCGACGAGGGTACGGCCCCGCGCCCCCGGCTCCACGACCACGTACCCGGCGGCCAAGGCCAGCGCCTGCCGGCTCGTGGCGCCGCCCATCCCGGTCGCGGTGATCCCGGTCTTGCCGGCCACGGACGACGGCATGTAGCCGCCGATCGCGTTGGCCAGCAGGATCGGCGCTCTGCCCGCGTCCACGGCCACGCCGTCGATCTTCACGGGCTCACAGACGTTCAGCGACTGGTACGCCGCGTCGACCGGGTTCGCCACATACGAGGCGACCTTGTAGAAGCGGTACACCACCTCGTGGGCCGTGCCGGTGGTGTCGGTGATGGCGACCGTCTGCTCGGTGTGGGCAGCCGGGTCGAAGACGAGCGACGACGAACCCGCGACGGAGGCGGCGGTTGTCCCGGCGGACCCGGCGGTCGCCGAGGTGCCGTCCGCCGCCCGCGCGCCGGAGGCGAGTCCGACCGACGGGACGGCGGCGGCTGCGGTGAGCCCCATGACCACTGACCTGCGCTTCACTGAACTCTCCTGTCTTCACGGCTCGTTCGGACAGCGCAGAGTCCAGCAGTCGTTTCTTAAGACTTCCTTGTACGCCTCTCGCGACCGGGCCGAATACCGTCCAGCAAACCGAGCCAATCGCCCACAAAATTGTCAGCAATTTTGACGCAAATCCATGGGCGACAGGCGACAGGCGACAGGCGACAGGCGACAGGACACGCTCGCGATGCCGACGCGTACGACGCGTACGACGCCTACCCGCTCACTCGAACGGCACGTTCACACAAGCGAGCCGCGACCCGGCCGTCCCCGCGTGCCCCTCGTGCGTGGACGTGGCCGTCTCGTGCAGCACCACGGACTTCGCTCCGCCCGCACGGAACCGCCAGTCGACGATGCCCACGGTCCGCGCCGAGCCGTCCTTGTTGGTGTCGACGTCCAACCACACCTCGTTCTCGGGGTTGGCGTACTCCGGGTCGACCGACGGCTGCTTGGGGTCCACCTCGTCCTGGTAGTGCGGCCCGGCGTCCGCGGGCAGCTTGCCGCACGGCTTGGTGTGCACATGGACACCGTACGTACGGTTCGCGACGAGATCCCGCAGCCGCAGCTCGATGCGCGTACCGCCGCTCCGCCGCAGCTCCTCCTTGACCTGCACCCGCGCGCCCAGCGGCACCAGTTCGGTGTTGTACGTCACCGCCGGCGCCGCCTCCGCCGTGGCCGCCGGCGCGAACACCGTCTTGACGACGACCTTCCGCGCCGGATTCACCACCGTCGTCCTCTCCTTCTCCACGGTCTCGCTGGCGCCCGCGGTGGCGGCGACGCCGAGGCCACCGGCGACGGCGGCCACGGCCGCGCACGCCGCGACGATCCGCTTGTACTTGCTGCTGAACTTGTGTCGTGCCATGAGATCTCTCGTCCCATTCGTGGGGGGTGATGGGGAGCGGTCGCACACGAATGCACCCCAACTACCCGCCGAACGGCAGGAGTTGGGGTGCCGGGCGACGCTGCGCTCACGACCCTACGCGACACTTTCGACAGAATTGGATCACTACCGCCGGGTATTGGGGAGACTTGGCGAAAGGTATCGGCTCCACGCCCCGGCCGCGCTCAAGACCCACGAGGGGAGAGCGGATTCAGCTCAGCGTGCGCAGGGCCGCCGGCTCGAACGGCTTGAGCTCGTCGAAGCGACCGTCGAGGACCTTCGCCGCCCACTCGGGGTCCTGGAGCAGGGCGCGGCCGACGGCGACGAGGTCGTACTCCTCGCGCTCCAGGCTGTCCAGCAGGTCGTCGATGCCCTTGACGGGGGAGCTCTCGCCCATGGTCTTGAGGATGTCGCCTTCGAGGCCGACCGAGCCGACGGTGATGGCCGGCCTGCCGGTGAGCTTCTTCGTCCAGCCGGCCAGGTTGAGATCGGAGCCCTCGAACTCGGGGAGCCAGTAGCGGCGGGTGGAGGCGTGGAACGCGTCGACGCCGGCGGCGGTCAGCGGCGTCAGGATGGCCTCCAGCTCCTCGGGGGTCTCGGCGAGGCGGGCGTCGTAGTTGTCGGACTTCCACTGCGAGTAGCGGAAGAGGACCGGGAACCCGGGCGAGACCGTCTCGCGTACGGCCGCCACGATGTCCGCGGCGAACTTCGTACGGGCCACCACGTCACCGCCGTACGCGTCCGTACGGCGGTTGGTGCCCGCCCACAGGAACTGGTCGATCAGATAGCCGTGGGCGCCGTGCAGTTCGACGCCGTCGAAGCCGATGCGCTCGGCCGCGGCAGCCGCCTCGGCGAACGCGCCGATGACATCGTCCAGGTCCCGCCGGGTCATCGCCTTGCCGGTGCCCTCGGTGCCGTCGAGGCGCAGACCGGACGGGCCGACGGCCGGGGCGTCCGCGTACGGCGGCTGACCCTGCTCGCGCATCATGCCGATGTGCCACAGCTGCGGCACGATCCGGCCGCCCGCCGCGTGCACCTCCTCGGCGACCTTCGCCTACCCCGCCAGTTGCTCCTCCCCGTGGAACCGCGGGACGCCGTCGCTCTGCCCGGCCGACTCATGCCCGACATACGTCCCCTCGGTGACGATCAGCCCGACCCCGGCGGCGGCCCGTCGGGCGTAGTACGACGCCACGTCCGCGCCGGGGACGCCGCCCGGCGAGAACTCACGCGTCATCGGCGCCATCACGATCCGGTTCGAAACGGTCAGCCCGTTGATCGCCAGCGGTCGGGACAGGATCTCGGCAGCACGGGAGGTAGGTGCGGCGGTGGTCACATGGAGGCTCCTCGGAGAGGTCGGTCAGACATCAAGCAGGCAGTTCGGTCGGGTGGTTCGAGCCCGGTATATGCACGCGCATACACCGTCCATCTGCTCAACGACCCCGACCGCCCCCGCATTCCGCCGCTTGCCCCTGCCTTCTGTGACCCAGAACACGCGGCACCCGGGCCGCCGCCGCGGCCACCCGGTCCGCCCGCATCCGGCCCCACCAACGCCCGAGGGCGCGAGGCCAACCGCAACGCCCTCACCTCGCTGCTCGACTCGGTCGGCGTCCCGTACTTCGCCGTACGCGGCACCTCCGACCACGGCACCGTCGTCGCCGTCGCGGAGCAGGACCGCGACCGGGTGCTGGGCGCCGTCTTCCGCGGCCTCGGCCACTACCCCGGCCATCTGAGCGTCATCGACCCCGATGTGCCCCGGCCCGCCCGCCCCGTCTCCACGCGCGACCCCAAGGCCTGGCGCGGGGTCTCCACGGCACGGGTGCTCCAGATCAGCTGGTACCGCACCGACCCCGGCCGGCATCTGCTCCTCGGCCA
>NZ_AEJC01000014.1 GCF_000317595.1 Streptomyces ipomoeae 91-03
GCAGCACCGGGAGCGCCGATGACGGCCAGCTTGGCGCCGACCTCGGCGGTCTCGTCCTCGGCGACCACGATCTGCAGCAGCACACCGGAGGTGGGCGCCGGGATCTCGGTGTCCACCTTGTCGGTCGACACCTCCAGCAGCGGCTCGTCGGCCTCGACGGAGTCGCCGACCTCCTTCAGCCAGCGGGTGACGGTGCCCTCGGTGACGGACTCGCCCAGCGCGGGCAGGACGACGTCCGTGCCCTGGGCGGAGCCGGCGCCGGCGGCGGCCTCGGCGGTGGGAGCCGGCGCCGGGGCGGCCTGCTCGGTGGACGGCTGGGCGGCCGGGGCCGGCTCGGGAGCCGGCGGGGCGACCTGCTCGGCGGCGGGGGCCGGGGCGGCGGCGGGCGCACCCGTGCCGTCGTCGATCACGGCCAGCTCGGCACCGACCTCGACCGTCTCGTCCTCGGCGACCTTGATGGACGCGAGGACACCGGCGGCGGGCGAGGGGATCTCGGTGTCGACCTTGTCGGTCGAGACCTCGAGCAGCGGCTCGTCGGCCTCGACGCGCTCACCCTCGGCCTTCAGCCAGCGGGTGACAGTGCCCTCGGTGACGCTCTCGCCGAGCGCCGGAAGGGTTACGGAAACCGCCATGGTTTCTGTTGCTCCTTACGAATTGCGGAAGTCTGGGTCGTCGCTTCGACGTGTTTCGACCGAGGGTCAGTCAGTCGTGCGAGTGGAGGGGCTTGCCGGCCAGGGCCAGGTGGGCCTCGCCGAGCGCCTCGTTCTGCGTCGGGTGGGCGTGGATGAGCTGGGCGACCTCGGCGGGGAGCGCCTCCCAGTTGTAGATCAGCTGGGCCTCGCCGACCTGCTCGCCCATGCGGTCGCCGACCATGTGCACGCCGACCACGGCACCGTCCTTGACCTGGACGAGCTTGATCTCGCCCGCGGTCTGGAGGATCTTGCTCTTGCCGTTGCCCGCCAGGTTGTACTTGAGAGCGACGACCTTGTCCGCGCCGTAGATCTCCTTGGCCTTGGCCTCGGTGATGCCCACGGAGGCGACCTCCGGGTGGCAGTACGTCACACGGGGGACACCGTCGTAGTCGATCGGGACGGTCTTCAGACCGGCCAGACGCTCCGCGACGAGGATGCCCTCGGCGAAGCCGACGTGTGCGAGCTGGAGCGTCGGGACCAGGTCACCCACGGCGGAGATGGTCGGGACGTTGGTGCGCATGTACTCGTCGACGAGGACGTAGCCGCGGTCCATGACGACCCCGGCCTCCTCGTAGCCCAGGCCCTGCGAGACGGGCCCGCGGCCGACGGCCACCAGCAGCACCTCGGCCTCGAACTCCTTGCCGTCGGCGAGGGTGACCTTGACGCCGTCGGCGGTGTACTCGGCCTTGGAGAAGAAGGTGCCCAGGTTGAACTTGATGCCGCGCTTGCGGAAGGCGCGCTCAAGAAGCTTGGAGGAGTTCTCGTCCTCGACCGGGACGAGGTGCTTCAGACCCTCGATGACGGTGACGTCCGAGCCGAAGGACTTCCAGGCGGAGGCGAACTCGACGCCGATGACACCGCCGCCCAGGATGATCGCGGACTTGGGCACGCGGTCCAGGACGAGAGCGTGGTCCGAGGAGATGATGCGGTTGCCGTCGATCTCCAGGCCCGGCAGCGACTTCGGCACGGAGCCGGTCGCGAGGAGCACGTGGCGGCCCTGGACGCGCTGGCCGTTCACGTCGACGGAGGTCGGGGAGGAGAGACGCCCCTCGCCCTCGATGTAGGTGACCTTGCGGGAGGCGATGAGCCCCTGCAGACCCTTGTACAGGCCGGAGATGACGCCGTCCTTGTACTTGTGGACGGCCGGTACGTCGATGCCCTCGAAGGTGGCCTTCACACCGAACTGCTCGCTCTCGCGGGCCTGGTCGGCGATCTCGCCCGCGTGCAGCAGGGCCTTGGTGGGGATGCATCCCCGGTGCAGGCAGGTGCCGCCGACCTTGTCCTTCTCGATCAGGGCGACGTCCAGGCCCAGCTGCGCCCCGCGCAGGGCCGCGGCGTAACCACCGCTACCACCGCCGAGGATCACTAGGTCGAAAACGGTGCTGGCGTCGTTCGCCACGTCACGTCCTCCATGCATGTGCGCCACGCCGGTCTGCGGTGACCGGTCGGCGGCTGGTGTCCGGCCGCTCTACTTCGGCCCTGTGGTGGGGCCCTGTCCTGCCGAGCCCCATCTTCGCACTTGTCGAGACGGAACGAGACGCCGGGCCAGTGTGTGACAGGTCGCACACCCGCGCCCCTGGAAGGGGCGCGGGGCTGTATCGATGTGCGGCTCCGCCGCGATGGGGGTCCCTCCCGCTCGAGCGAAGCCGAGAGTGGGGGAGCGATCAACCACACACAACTCGCAGTCGCCCTATAACAGGACGACCCGAGTCAATGGGCGACCTTCACCCCAGATCGCCGGAGGCGGCCAACTCCGCCAGCCGCACCAGGGTCCTCACGGCACTTCCGGTCCCGCCCTTCGGCGTGTACCCGAAGGCACCCCCCTCATTGAAGGCGGGCCCGGCGATGTCCAGGTGCGCCCAGGTGATCCCCTCACCCACGAACTCCTTGAGGAACAACCCGGCGACCAGCCCACCCCCGTACCGCTCACCCATGTTCGCGATGTCGGCGGTGGGGGAGTCCATGCCCTTCCGAAGGTGATCCGGCAGCGGCATCGGCCAAGCCGCCTCACCAACGGCCTCCGCGGCCTCGTGCACCGCGGAGCGGAACGCGTCGTCGTTGGCCATGATCCCGAACGTCCGGTTCCCCAGCGCCAGCATCATCGCGCCGGTCAGCGTCGCCACGTCGACCATCGCGTCCGGCTTCTCCTCGGAGGCCTTGGCGAGCGCGTCGGCCAGCACCAGCCGGCCCTCGGCGTCGGTGTTCAGCACCTCCACCGTCTTGCCGCTGTACATCCGCAGCACGTCACCCGGCCGGGTCGCGGAGCCGGACGGCATGTTCTCGGCGAGGGCGAGCCACCCGGTGACGTTGACCTCCAGGCCGAGCCGGGCGGCGGCGACGACGGCCGCGAACACCGCGGCGGCACCGCTCATGTCGCACTTCATCGTCTCGTTGTGCCCGGCGGGCTTCAGCGAGATACCGCCCGAGTCGTACGTGATCCCCTTGCCGATGAACGCGAGGTGCTTCTTCGCCTGGGGCGAGGTGTACGACAGCTTCACCAGCCGGGGCGCGGACGCCGATCCGGCGCCCACACCGAGGATGCCGCCGTAGCCGCCCTTCTCCAGTGCCTTCTCGTCGAGCACCTGCACCTTGATGCCGTGCTCCTTGGCCGCGGCCTGGGCGACGGCGGCGAACGCCTCCGGATTCAGGTCGTTCGGCGGGGTGTTGATGAGGTCGCGGGCGCGGTTGAGCTCCTCCGACACCGCGATCGCGCGCTCGGCGGCGGCCTTGTGGGCGCGGTCGCGGGGCTTGGCACCGAGCAGGGCGACCTCGGCGAGCGGCGCCTTGCCGTTCTTCGCCTTGGCGTCCTTGGCCTGACGGTTGTTCTCCTTGTACGCGTCGAAGGAGTACGCGCCGAGCAGCGCGCCCTCGGCGACGGCGCCCACCGCGTCGGCGTCGGCCAGCGGCAGCGCGAACGCGGCCTTCTTGGAGCCGGCCAGCGCCCGGGCCGCGGCACCGGCCGCCCGGCGCAGCGCCTCCCCGCCGAACGAGCCGTCCTTCTCGGGCTCCGCTCCCAGGCCCACCGCCACCACGAGCGGCGCCTTGAAGCCGGACGGCGCGGGCAGCTTCGTCACCTCGCCCTCCGCGCCCGAGGCGCCGAGGGTCTCCAGGACGCCGGCCAGCCTGCCGTCGTACGCCTTGTCCACAGCGTCGGCACCCGGCGCTACGACCGGGCCTTCGGCGCCCTTCGCGACACCGACGACGATCGCGTCGGCGCGGAGGCCCGACGCGGCGGCGGTGCTGAGAGTGAGAGCAGTCACGGTGGTGAAATCTCGCTTCCGATTGAGTTTCGGTGGCCGAACGGATGGGTCACGGTGGGTCGACGTGCCAAGAACGAGCCTAGGCCCTGTTCGGCCCGTCGGACCGGGGTGCGGGCCCTGTCACGGGCCCTGCCGCCCGTGCGGTGTCCGCTTCGACCAGCCTCCCTGACTTCGGCCTCCGGTCGTGCAGGGAGATCCCCATGACTTCGGCATAGGGGGATCCCTAAACGCGGTGCTCGATTTCGGTCACTTCTGCGAACGATCACCCCTGTGTGGCCTCATGGTCATTTCTCGGCCCTCGCAACCCATGACCTGGGTCACACTCATCGGGATCCGTGAGTGATCAGTTCATCGGTTTGCATCATTTCCGCAGATCCGCCCGGCTTCGAGCACCGTTCGAGCACCGGGGGATCCCGTCGGGGGAGGGGCGTTCATGGCCTACCGCGTGCACAGATGGGGGAACCTGGCCGCCGTCATAACGGCCACGGGCCTGCTGACGGCGGGACCGGGCGCACCGGGTGCACCGGGGGCCTCGGCGGCCGATGCGGTCGCGTCCTCGGCGGCCCCCGCCCCGCGCATCGATCTCAAGGTGCTGGTCGTGGACAACGGCGACAGCCCCGTCCAGGCCATCACCGTCGAGCTGAGGAGCAACGGCATCCCCTACACGAGGGTGAACCTCAATGACCCGGGACGCCCGACCATCAGCCCCGCCTTCCTCAGCGGCACCGTGGACGGCACCCCGCGCGCCAAATACCAGGGCGTGGTGCTCCCCAACGAGACCCCGTTCGGCGAGGGTTCGCCCGAGCGGGCCGCCCTGGAGGCCTACGAGCGGACGTACGGCATCCCGCAGGTCGACGCCTACACGTGGGCGCACCCCGGTGTCGGCCTCGACCACACCAGCGAGGGCGGTTGGGCCGGCTCCCTCGACGGCCGGACCGCCGCGATCACCGACGCCGGGCGGGCGGGCTTCTTCGGCTACCTGGACGGACCGGTCACGTTCGACGACAACTCCCCGTCCGTGCAGGAGAGTTACGGCTTCGTGGCCCGACCCCGCGAGGGTTACACCAGCTACCTCGACATCGACGTGCCCGACGGCTCCGGCCGCGGCAGCCTGGTCGGCGAGTACGCCCACGACGGGCGCCGCGAGCTGGTCGTCACCTTCGCCCACAACCGGCATCAGCGGCAGTTCCGGGTCCTCGCCCGCGGCATCGTCGAGTGGCTGACGGACGGGGTGCACCTCGGGCGGAGCCGGAACTACTTCGCCGTCCACGTCGACGACGTCTTCGCGCCCGACAGCCGCTGGGACACCGAGAACGACTGCACACCCGGCAGCATCGACTGCGGTACCGAGGGGGGCGAGGGGACCACGCCGATCCGGATGACCGCCGCCGACGCCGTGTACGCGAGGCAGTGGCAGCAGGCGAGCGGCCTCACCCTCGACCTGGTCCACAACGGGGGCAGCGGCGAGGCGTGGAAGGAGGCGAACGGCGGCGCCGACGCCCTCACCGACCAGCTGCTCGCCGACCGGAACGCCTTCCGCTGGATCAACCACACCTACACGCACCAGTACCTCGGCTGTGTCCAGGACACCTCGACCGTCCCGTGGAGCTGCGCGAAGAACGCGGACGGCACCACCCGGTACCTCGGCCGGGCCGAGATCTCCGCGCAGATCCGCGACAACCACGACTGGGCGGTCGCCCACGGTCTCCCGGTCCAGCGGGGCGAGCTGGTGACCGGCGAGCACTCGGGTCTGAGGACGCTGCCGCAGCAGCCGGACGACAACCCGAACCTGGCGGGCGCCCTCGCCGACAACGGTGTCACCTGGATCGCCTCGGACGACTCCCGCGAGCCGGAGCAGCGTCCGGTGGGCGCCGCCCTGACCGTGCCGCGCCACCCGATGAACGTGTACTACAACGTGGGCACGGCCGCGGAGATGGTCGACGAGTACAACTGGGTCTACACCTCGGCGGCCGACGGCGGCAGCGGGGTCTGCGAGAACGACGCCACCTCCACCTGCCTCGCCGCCCCGCTGGACCCGGCCACCGGCTACGCGTCGCACATCGTCCCGCAAGAGGCGCGTACCGCCCTGCTGCACGCCACCGGCAACGACCCGCGCCCGCACTACGCGCACCAGTCCAACCTCGCCGAGGACCGGCTGCTCTACCCGGTCCTGGACCGGGTGCTCGCCGACTACCGGGCGCTCTACGCCGCCGACACCCCGCTGGAGAACCTCCGCCAGAGCGCGATCGGCACGGAGCTGAAACGCCGGGCGGCCTGGGAGACCGCCCTCGCGGGCGGCACCGTCACCGCGTACCGGATCGGCACCACGGTGACCGTCACCGCGCCCGCCGGGACCTCCATCCCGGTGACCGCACCCGAGGGGACCCAGAAGAAACTCCCGCTCGGCACCACCGCGTTCGGCACCCCGTACGCGGGCGCACGCTCCGCCTGGGACGCACCCGCGACCCCGCAGTCCGCCCTCACGCTCAAACTGCCCGCCTGACCAGCCCCACGCCCAGACTGCCCGCCTGAACAGACCGACAGCGCGGCGCAGCACAGCAGCCAGCACCCACGCCCCGGCCCTCTGGCCGGCCGGGGCGCGTTTCTCCGAGCCGTCAGCTCGTCCACAGGGGGACACCGCATGATGCCCACCGGCCGTCATGTCACCATGCTCACCGAAGGCACCTATCCCCATGCCCACGGCGGGGTCAGCACCTGGTGCGACCAGCTCGTCAAGGGCATGCCCGAGGTCGAGTTCCACCTCGTGTCGCTCACCGGCACCGGCCGCGAACCCGTGACCTGGGAACTGCCGCCGAACGTCTACCGGCACACCCGCGTACCGACCTGGGGCCCGCGCCCCGGCCGCCGGCAGGCCCCGTACGGCAGGGCCCGCCGCCGCTTCACCGACGCCTACGAGCGTCTGCTGCTCTCCTTCCTCGACCCCGCCGCGCCCTGCGACTTCGGCGAGGCCCTGTACGAGCTGGCCGGACTCGCCCGCGACGGACGCCTGTCGGCGGCCCTGCGCACCGAGTCCGCGCTGCGCTCGCTGATGTGGGTCTGGACGCTGCCGCATCTGCCGACGGCCGCCGCGAGCCCCACCGTCCACGACGCGCTCACCGCGACCGACCTGCTGGAACACGCCCTACGACCGCTGGGCGCCCGCCTCCCCGAGGACTGTGTGGCCCACGCGGTCAGCAACGGCCTGGCCGCCCTGCCCGCCCTCGCCGCCCGCGAACTCGACGGCGTCCCCTTCCTCCTCACCGAGCACGGCGTCTACCTCCGCGAGCGCTACCTCGGCCACCGCGCCGGCGACCAGCGCTGGCCCGTGAAGGCGTGTCTGCTCGGCTTCCACCGCGCGCTGAACTCCCTCGGCTACCGCGCCGCCGACCTCATCACCCCCTGCAACCAGTACAACCGCCGCTGGGAGGAGCGCGGCGGCGCCGACGCCGAGAAGATCCGCACGGTCTACAACGGCGTCGACCCGGCCGCCTTCCCGCACGCCGGCCCCGAACCCGACGTACCCACCCTGACCTGGTGCGGTCGCGTCGACCCCATCAAGGACCTGGAGACGCTGCTCCACGCGTACGCCCTGGTCCGCGCCGAGCTCCCGGAGACCCGGCTCAGACTCTTCGGCCCCGTGCCGCCCGGCGGCGAGGAGTACCGCACCGACCTGGAGAAACACGCCGCCGAACTGGGCGTCACCGACGGCCTCACCTTCGAGGGCCGCGTCGACGAGGTGTGGCGCGCCTACGCCGCCGGGCACGTCGTGATGCTGTCCTCCATCTCCGAGGGCTTCCCGTTCTCCCTCATCGAGGCCATGTCCTGCGGGCGCCCGACCGTCGCCACGGACGTCGGCGGGGTCCGCGAGGCGGTCGGCGACACCGGCCTCGTCGTCCCTCCGCGCGAGCCGGAGAAGATGGCGAAAGCCGCCCTCGCCCTCCTCCACGACGACCGACGCCGCCTGGCGCTCGGCTCATCGGCCCGTCAGCGCGTCATCGACCGGTTCACTCTCCGCCGCTCCGTCGACGCCTTCCGCACGATCTACCAGGAACTCGCCGGACGGGACGAGGTCGTCTACGAGCCCGCGCCGGCGACGGTCGCCGACTGGACCCTCGAACTGCGCGACCCCTGGTACCAGAACCTGTCGACGGACGGAACCCACTGGTGAGCGACAGCCTTCGTACCCCGCGCCCGGGCACGCCCCAGGACACCCGCCCCCCGGCCCTCCGGCCCCGCCCGAAGCCACCGCGCTGGGCCGAGCCCGACCCCATCGACCAACTGGCCGACCGGCTGCGGGACTTCATCGCCGCCGCCGTCCACCCGGACGAGATCGCCGCGCTGCTGGAGTCCGACGGCATGTCCGACGACCAGGTGCGCGAGCGGTACGGCTACCGCAACGCCTTCGCGCTCGCCGAGGAGTTGTACGAACGCGTGGAGCGCGCCCACCCCGAACCGGCGGGCCCGGCGCCGGACCCCTGGCGGATCGGCCTGCCGGCCTGTCTGCTGCGCGGCCTCGTCTTCGCCCTGCCCGGCCTCGGCTACCTCCTGGGCGCACCCCTCCTCGCCGGCCCGCGCGACGGCTTCGGCCTCCCCGCCGGTACGGTCCCGCTGCTCGCCGGTGCCCTGTGCGGCTGGGCCTGGAACCAGGGGCTCGCCCACCGGGCGTACTCCTGGCTCGGGTTGGGCGACCGTACCGCCGCCGGCCGCTGCCTGCTGCTCGGCGCACCGGTCGGCGCGCTGCTGGGCTCGGCGGTCGCGTTCCTCGCGGCGGGCTCCCACGCCTCGGGCGCCGTGGCTCTGGCCGCCGGACAGTCCTGCTACCTGGCCGCCGCGACCGTACTGCTGGTCATGGGCCGCGAAGGGGCCCTGCTGCACGCCCTGTCGCCCATGGCGGCGGGCGCCCTGTTCGCCCTGGTCCACCAGGTACCCGACTGGTCGAGATTCACCCTGCTGGCCGCCTCCCTGGCCGCGGTGACGGTCCTCGCGGCACGCGAAGTGGCCCCGGCGGTGGGGGAGTCGGGCGACGCCGACACCGTAGGGAAGCAGGGCGGCGGTGGCTGGGCCGCCGGACTCGCCGCGCTGCTGCCCTTCGGCGCACCCGGCGCCACCCCAAAGAAGCCGCCCGCCGGGCCCCGGCTCACGGCCTCCCTCCCGTACGCGTTCTTCGGCCTCGGCACCGGTGCCCTCGTCATGTTCGCGACGTTCCGGGGGCTCATCCCCCACGCGGAGCACAGCGCGGTCGCGGCGCCGGCGGCCGTGGCTCTCACGCTCAGCATGGGGCCCGCCGAGTGGCTGCTGTACCGCTTCCGCGGCGGAGGCCTCGCCGGACTGCGCGCCAGCAGCACACCGGGGGCCTTCCGGCGGGCCGCCTCCGTGACCCTCGTGCAGTGTCTCGCCGGGTATCTCGCCTCCCTGGTCGTCCTCGCCCACGTCACCGCCGAGCTGTGGCCGCACGCCCCGGGCGTCGACAGCCGCCACCTCGCGGGCCTGCTCCTGCTGGGCGTGGTGCTCTGGACCGGCCTGCTGCTCCAGTCGTTCGGCGCCGTGCTGAGTGCGGCCGTCGTGTGCTGCGCCGCCGCTCTCGTCCAGACGGTGGCCCTGGCGACCCGCGTGGGCGGCGGCTCGCACGGTTTCGGCCTCACCGTGTACGCCGTGACCGCCGCCCTCCAGGTCGGCCTGGTCTGCGGCCTGTTGGGGAGGGCGACGGCACACCGATGAGTACACCGAACAGCACCGTGAAGCCGCTGCTCGTGCCCTACTACGAGCACCCCTCGGCCCGCCCCGCCGAATGGGACGCCCTCGTCGCGGCGGCACCCCGGCTCTACGGCGTCGTCCTCAACCCGGCCGACGGCCCCGGCGACGCCCCCGACCCCGCCTTCCTCCAGGTCACCGGCCGGCTGCGGGGTGCGGGCGTACGGGTGCTCGGGTACGTGGACACCGCCTACGGCCGCAGAGCCGTCCCCGAGGTCGTACGGGACCTGACCCGACACCGGGCCTGGTACCGGGCGGACGGTGTCTTCCTCGACCAAGTGGCCGCCGGACTGGGCGAGTTCGACTACTACCGGCGGCTCGCGGCGGCCGTCTGGGGCGCCGGCCGCGCCACGCTCGCCCTCAACCACGGCACCCCGCCGCACCCGGCCTACGCCCGCATCGCCGACCTCGTCGTCACCTTCGAGGGCACCTGGGAGACGTACCGCGAACTACGGCTCCCGCCCTGGCCGGGCGACAGAGGCGGCCTGGGGACACAGGTGTGCCATCTGGTGTACGGGGTGCCACCGGACGTCGATGTAGGACACCTCGCCCGCACGCGGGGCGCCGCCGTGCACTGTGCGGTCCCCGGCGTGGGAGATCATCCCTGGGGTACGTTCCCCCACGCCCTGGAGCCCCGATGAGCCGCGCCCTCGCCCGCAGCACCCTGCTGACCCTGCTCCTGCTGGTCGGGGGCTGCACCACCGCCCCCGACGACAGGCCGGGCACCGGCAAGGACACCGACGCGGGCGGCCGTTGGCAGCCGAGGCCCGGCACGGACTGGCAGTGGCAGCTCAGCGGACGCCTGGACACCTCGATCGACGTACCCGTGTACGACATCGACGGCTTCGACCACTCCGCGGACACCGTCGCCGACCTCCACGACGACGGCCGCAAGGTCATCTGCTACCTCTCCACCGGCGCCTGGGAGGACTGGCGCCCCGACGCCGACGACTTCCCCAAGTCCGTCATTGGCAAGGGCAACGGCTGGGAGGGCGAACACTGGCTCGACATCCGACGGCTCGACCTCCTCGAACCCCTCATGGCCGCCCGCCTCGACATGTGCGAGGGGAAGGGCTTCGACGCGGTCGAGCCCGACAACATGGACGGCTACCGCAACGAGACGGGCTTCGCCCTCAAGCCCGCGGATCAGCTCCGCTACAACCGGTTGATCGCACGGCTCGCCCATGAGCGGGGGATGGCTGTGGGGCTGAAGAACGACCTCGACCAGGTGCCGGAGCTGGTCGATGACTTCGACTTCGCGGTGAACGAGCAGTGTGCGCAGTACGAGGAGTGCGAGGAGTTGACGCCGTTCATCGAGGCCGACAAGGCGGTTTTCCATGTGGAGTACGAGATGGAGACGAGTGAGTTCTGTCCTGGGTCTCGGCGTCTTCGGCTCAGTTCGTTGCTGAAGAAGTGGGAGTTGGGGGTCTGGCGGGAGGCTTGTTGAGCCACGCTCAGAAAGCGAACGTCAGTATGACCAACGCGGTGGTCGCCGCCGTTTCCGCCAGCGCTCCGAAGACGTCGCCGGTCACCCCGCCGAACCGGCGTACGCAGTGGCGTAGGAGGAGTTCGGCCACCACGAGGGTGGCGAGGACGGCGAGGGCCGTGTGGATGGCGTCGTAGGGCCCCCGGAATGCCCCCACGCCGGCTGCTGCCAGCGCCAATGTGACTGCGGCGATCATCGCGCCCCGCACCGGCACAACCCCCGCCACCGCCGCGCCCAGACCGTCCGGGCGGGCGGGCGGTACGCCGGTGCGGGCGGCCAGGGTCAGAGCCAGGCGGGCGGTGGTCGCCGAGACGGTGGTGGCCAGCGCACCCCGCGCCCAGGAGTCGCCGTACAGCTGGGCCAGCGCGGCCACCTGCGCGAACAGGACGAACACGAGGGTGATGACGCCGAACGGGCCGATGTCCGACTGCTTCATGACGCGCAGGGCGTCCTCGGCCGGCTTGCCGCTGCCCAGGCCGTCGGCGGTGTCGGCGAGGCCGTCGAGGTGCAGCCCACGGGTGAGTACGGCCGGTACGGCGACGGAGGCCACGGCGGCGAGCAGCGCCCCCGCGCCCAGGAACAGCAGGAGTCCGCCGAGCGCGGCCGAGGCCAGTCCGACCACCAGCCCGGCGACGGACGCGCACAGCATCCCGGTGCGCGCCGCCTCGCGGTCCCAGCGGGGCACCCGGACCGGCAGCACGGTCAGAGTGCCGAAGGCGAAACGGAGACCGTCGGCGAGGGTGGGCCTGGAGTCGGGGGTCGTGGACACCGGCGCAGAGTACCCGGCGGCCGGGAGCACCCGAACCGGCCGCCAGGCCCTGGGAACACACGAACGGCAGCCATGGACAAGGCGTGCCGGTCATCCATGCATAAAGTGCGCGTATGGGTCACTGGTGGGAGCGGAACGTCGTCGAGCCGGGCAAGCTGCCGCTGCTCGTCGCCCTCGCCGCGTTCGTACTGACGTTCCTGATCACCAGGGTGATCACCCGTCTCATCCGGGCGGGCAAGGGACCGTTCCGGAACGTCAGCGGCGCCGGCGGCGTGCACATCCACCACGTCGTCCCCGGCGTCGTCCTCACCGTCGCCGGTGGCTTCGGCTCGGTCGCGAGCGACGGGCACGGCCTCGGCGCGCTGATCTCCGCCGCGCTGTTCGGCATGGGTGCCGGGCTGGTGCTGGACGAGTTCGCGCTGATCCTGCACCTCGACGACGTGTACTGGACCGAGCAGGGCCGCAAGAGCGTCGAGGTGGTGGCGGTGACGGCGGCCCTGGTCGGCCTGATGCTGGGCGGCTTCCTCCCGTTCGGCGTCAACGACCTCAGCGACGACGAACTCCAGGACCGCGGGGCCGTCATCCTCAGCATCGGGACGAACTTCCTCTTCGCCCTGATCGCCCTGAGCAAGGGCAAGGCACGGATGGCGATCTTCGGCGTCATCGTCCCGCTCATCGCCGTCGTCGGCGCGATCCGACTGGCCCGCCCCGCCTCGGCCTGGGCCCGCCGCTTCTACCGTCGCCGCCCGCGCGCCCGCGCCCGCGCCAAGCTGCGCGCCTACCACCACGACCGCCGCTGGACGGGCCCGAGCCGCCGCCTTCAGGACTGGATCGGCGGCAGCCCCGACGCGGCGCCCCACTCCGAGGTGGGGGAGTCGGCCGACCGCCGCTGACGTACGGCGACGACCCCGCACACCACCAGCACGGCCGCGATCGCCGCCAGATGCTCCTTGCCGGCCAGGTTCTCCTTCACCAGTACCTCGACGACCATCCCGACCACGACCGCGCCGGCCGTGACGTACGCGCGGTGACGCCACGCCACGACCACGGCCAGCCCGACCACGGCCGCGGAGGGCCCGGTGTCCACGACCCACCTGTCCGAGGCGGGCAGCCCCAGCAGGGGGAACTCCGGGCCGAGCGCGATGCCCACGCGCGCGTACAGGGTGCCGGCCAGCGTGGCCCCGTACGCGACCGCCGCGGTCCGCCACCGCCCGAGACAGATCTCCGCGATCCCGAACACCAGCACGATCTGCGCGAGGGCGCCCCACACGGGCAGATGCAGCGCCGGTACGAAGAGGGAGAGCGGGGTGCGCAGCAGCGCGAGCCAGAGCGGGTCCTCGGCGCGCACGGCCCCGATGTTCTCGACGAACCGGTGGCCCCACGACTGGGTGTGGAGAAGATGCAGGACGACGGCCAGACAGACGGCCCCGAGAGCCAGAGGGATCGCCCGCAGCCGTCGCCGGACGAGGACCGACCGTACGACGCCGTACAACGGCCCCCATTCCGCCCGGGCCCAACGGACGACACTCTCCCGGATGGCCCCCCTCATACGCACGCCCTCATCGGCGAATCCTCTTCTCCCGCTGTTTCTCATGTCGAAGACCGACCGGAACAACGCGAAGTTGAGCGAGACCCACGTGATCTCGATCTCCGCAGCCCGCACACGAGAGAACTGAAAGCGGGGCGCAGCCCCTGAGGGATGGGACGGGCAGGGGCGGCGGGGGCGAGAAAACCGGGCGCCGCCCCTGGCCTGGGTGGCATCCAGGTCCGGCCTAGGTGGCATCCAGGTCGTCGACAGCCGCCCCCTCGTCCCCCGCCTTCTTCTCGACCTCCTCGCCAAGGCCCTCCGACCGCTCGGGCAACTCGGCGGCCAACGCCGCAGCGGCCTGTACCAACGGCAACGCCAACAGCGCCCCCACCCCCTCCCCGACCTTCACCCCATGGTCGAGCAGCGGCTCGATGGCCATCCGGTCCAGCGCCTTGGCCTGCGCCGGCTCCCCACTGTTCTGCCCGGCCAGCCACCAGTCCGGCGCCCGGAAGGCGACCCGCTGGGCGACGAGCGCACACGCGGCCGAGACCACCCCGTCGAGGATCACCGGCAGCTTCCGTACCGCGCTCTGCAGCAGAAACCCGGTCATGGCCGCGAGATCCGCCCCACCCACGGTCGCCAGCAGCGTCAGCTGGTCCCCGAGCACGGGCCGAGCCCGCCGCAGGGCGTCCCGTACGGCGGCACACTTCCGCATCCACGTCAGGTCGTCGATCGCCCGCCCGCCCCGCCCGGTGACGACGGACGCGTCGGTCCCGCACAACCCGGCGATGAGCACGGCCGCGGCCGTGGTCCCCCCGACGCTCACATCGCCGAGGACGACCAGATCGGTCCCGGAGTCGGCCTCCTCGTCCGCGAGGGCGACGCCCACCCGGAACGCGGCCTCCGCCTCCTGAGCCGTCAGCGCGTCCTCGACGTCGATCCGCCCGGACCCGCGCCGCACCCGATGCCGTACGACCTCCTCGGGCAGCGTGTCCGGGTCGCAGTCGAGCGCGAGGTCCACCACGCGTACGGGGACGTCGAGCCGCCGGGCCAGCACGGACACGGGGCTGCTGCCGTCGAGCACGGCCCGCACCAACTCGTCGGCGGTGCCCGCGGCCCGCGCCGAGACGCCGAGTTCGGCGACACCGTGGTCGCCCGCGAACAGCAGCACGCGGGGGCGGCTGATCGGCCGCACCGGCACGGCCGACTGCGCCGCCGCCAGCCACTCACCCAGGTCGTCGAGGCGGCCCAGCGCCCCGGGCGGCACGATCTGCCTCTCCCGCCGCGCCTCGGCGTCGCGGCGCACCCCACCGTCGGGGCGCTCGATCAGATCGGTGAAGTCGTCGAGATTAAGCGAGCTCATTCGCCGAACAGTACCGGCAGCGATCGAACACGACCGCCCCACACCGCGAGCCCCTCGCGTACGGGGCCTTCGGCACATCACCGGCACGTCATTGCGGCCCACACCGCGATTACTTACGTACCGTTTTGCTGCGAATGTCCACCAGGTGATACGCAAGCCAGCCCGCAAGCCCGTCCACGCGTTCCACGGGAGCCGTCATGACCTCCTCCCCACGGCCGGACCCCGGCCAACCCGCCCCGGGCGCCGATCCGTTCCATGAGCCGCGCCGGGACGACTGCCCCTGGTGCGGCTCACGGAGCCTGCGCACCCGGGTGCGTGCGCCGGAGGGGATGCGGCGCATGCCGGGCACGTTCGTGGTCGACGAATGCCACGACTGCTCCCACGCCTTCCAGAACCCCCGGCCCACACCGGACGGCCTGCTGCTGCGCCACCACCGGTACCCCACCGAGGGCGACATCCGCTCCGACCTCGCCGGCCGACTGCGCCGCCGGCACCACCGCATCGCCGCCCGCGCCATGCTCCCGTACCCCGAGCCCGAGAGCTGGCTCGACGTGGGCACCGGCCACGGCTACTTCCCGGAAGCCGCCCGCGACATCCACCCGTACACCGCCTTCGACGGTCTGGACCCCACCCCGCGCGTCGAACGGGCCCGCGCCGCCGGACGCGTCGAGGAGGCGCACCAGGGCCTGCTCACCGACCCGGCGATCACCGCCCGACTGCGCGCCCGCTACGACGTGGTCAGCATGTTCCACCACCTGGAACACACCGCCGACCCCCGCGCGGAACTCCGCGCCGCCCGCACCGTCCTGCGCCCCGACGGTCACCTCCTCGTCGAAGTCCCGGACCCCGTCCGCCCGTTCGGCTCCCTGCCCATCGCCCGCCGCTGGCCCTGGAAGCCGTACGACCGACCCCGCCCCCTCCACCTCATGCCCCTGCGCAACCTGCTCGCCGAGCTGGAGTACCTGGGCTACCGCGTGATCACCACCCGCCCCTGTGCCCCCTTCCCGCCCCGCGCCCACCGCATCATCGCGCGCCGCACAGCACTCCCGGACGCCCCCATGACCTCGCCAACCGCTCCCACGGCCCCGCCGCCCCCACCGCCTCATAGGCCGTCCTCAGCCCCGTAGGGGCAGTGCCTGACCCGCCACCACCAGCAGCACGTGTTCGCACTCCGCCGCGAACGCCGCGTTCAGCCGCCCGAGTTCGTCCCGGTAGCGGCGCCCGGAGGCGGTGGCGGGCACGATCCCCGACCCCACCTCGTTGGACACGGCGACCACGGTCCGACGGGTGTGCCGTACGGCCTCGGCCAGCTCACTCACCCGCGCCCGCAGCGCACGCTCCCCGCCGCCCGCCCACTCCGCGTCGTCCCAGGCGCCCACCGCGTCCATCACATCCGTCAGCCACAGCGACAGACAGTCGATGAGCAGCGGAGCCCCGTCGTCGTCCTTCAACAGCGGTACGAGATCGCAGGTCTCGGTGGTACGCCAGGACCCGGGCCGCCGCTCCCGATGGGCCGCCACCCGAGCCGCCCACTCCGTGTCGCCACTCCGCATCCCGCCCGTGGCCACGTACAGCACGTCCGGGAACGCCTCAAGCCGCCGCTCGGCCTCCACCGACTTACCCGACCGGGCCCCACCGAGCACGAGGGTGCGCCGAGGCACGTCCGGCACATCCTCGTAGACCCCCACCGTCAAGGCCGTCCCGTCCGGCACGGCACGCGCCCCCACGGCCGCGAGCCGCCGCACCAACTCGGCACCGGGCGGCACGTCATGATCGATATGCACGGCGATGACATCGGTGGTCGGCCCCACGGCCCCCACCGCCCGCAACCGGGCCAGGGCATCGGGCCGCCCCAGCACATCGAGGACCACCATGTCGTACGTCTCAACGGTCTGCTGTTCCTCGACCCCGGCGGGCGCACCCCCCGGCGGCAGATACAGCACCCGATGCCCACCCGGCCCGGTCACCTCGTACCCCGTCCCGGGCGAGTCCAGCGCCCGCGCCCGCACCCGGTGCCCCGTCAGCAGCGCCAACTCCCGCCCGTCCGGCACCCGCCCCGGCCGCGGCAGCCCCACCGGCACCTCCAGCGGGGGCCCGTCGTGCGGATGCGACAACAGCACCTGCCGTACCCCCGCCAGCGAATGCCCGGCCCGTGCGGCGGCGAGCGCGACGCCGGGAGTGAGGTCCAGCAACAACGTCCCGTCCACGAGCACCGCGGTGGCTCCGCGCGCGGCGGCGCCGAGCGCGGTCGCGCACACCGCGCAGGGACAGTCGGGGCGGGGCAGTCCCGCGGGGGCACCGGTGCCGAGCAGAGTCAGTTCCACACCCCTGATTTTCCCGCGTCCGGATGAACACCCGCAGGTCTTGCGCGTCCGACGGTGCCGGTCCGGCGGATCGGGCCGAGGGCGGGCGCCGGCGCCGATAACTCTCCGCGTCTGGGACATGATCCGGCGTACAGGGCCTAGGCTCAGAGGGAACCGGATCTTGCTCGGCGCTGTGTGCGGTGCCGGGCCGGTACTTACGGAGGCTCACATGGCGGCATGGACGTGGCGTTTCGAGAAGGCCGACGGGACGGAGGTCCAGCCCGCGGTCCAGCCCGAGGAGTTCACGACCCAGGGGGATGCCGAGTCCTGGATCGGCGAACACTGGAAGGCGCTCCTCGAAGGCGGCGCCGACCAGGTCCGCCTCTTCGAGGACAACACGGAGATCTACGGCCCGATGAGCCTCCACGCGCAGGAGGCGTAGCCGACCGGGGTCGGTTTGGCGGGTGCGGGTGATGTGTGGTTGCTCGCGCCCACGCGGCGGAGCCGCACATCGACACAGCCCCGCGCCCCTGAAAGACCCCGGGCGCGCC
>NZ_AEJC01000015.1 GCF_000317595.1 Streptomyces ipomoeae 91-03
CGCCGGGCAAGAGGCCGCCCCCTCCTCCGTCGCCGGGCGAGGAGCCGCCCCCTCCCCCGCCGCCACCGCCACCACCTCCCCCGCCACCGCCTCCGCCGTCGTCCGGGCCCCGGGGGCGTTGAGGGTGTCGGGGCCCGCGTCGAGGGGTGCGATCCGGGCTCGCTCCCGGGGCTTTCGTGGGGCGCCCCGGGGTTTCGTACACGATCCGGGTGCGATTCGGTCACTCGTAACCCAGAGTTCTCCGTCCGCTGGGCGGACCTGACGGGCAAAAGGCACGGGGCGCCGGATACGGTGGGAACATCATGAGCGCTTCGCAGACCTCCTCTGACGTCCCCACTCTCCTCGTCAAGATCTTCGGCAAGGACCGGCCGGGGATCACCGCCGGGTTGTTCGACACCCTCGGCGCGTACTCCGTCGACGTGGTCGACATCGAGCAGGTCGTCACCCGTGGCCGGATCGTGCTGTGCGCACTGGTGACCATGCCGCCGGCCGGGCAGGAGGGCGATCTACGGGCGACCGTCCACAGCTGGGCGGAGTCGATGAAGATGCAGGCGGAGATCATCTCCGGCAAGGGCGACAACCGGCCGCGTGGCCTCGGCCGCTCGCACGTCACCGTGCTGGGCCACCCGCTGACCGCCGAGTCCACCGCCCGGATCGCCGCGCGGATCACGGCGACCGGCGGCAACATCGACCGTATCTTCCGGCTCGCCAAGTACCCGGTGACGGCGGTGGAGTTCGCCGTGTCGGGCACGGAGCCGGAGACGCTGCGGACGGCGCTGGTGACCGAGTCGGTGGCGCTGGGTGTGGACGTGGCCGTGGTCGCGGCGGGGTTGCACCGGCGGGCGCAGCGGCTGGTGGTCATGGACGTGGACTCCACGCTCATCCAGGACGAGGTGATCGAGCTCTTCGCCGCACACGCCGGGTGCGAGAAGGAGGTCGCCGAGGTGACGGCCGCCGCGATGCGCGGGGAGCTGGACTTCGAGCAGTCGCTGCACGCGCGCGTGGCGCTGTTGGAGGGACTCGACGCCTCGGTGGTGGACAAGGTGCGCAGCGAGGTACGGCTCACGCCGGGGGCGCGCACGCTGATCCGTACGCTGAAGCGGCTCGGCTTCCAAGTCGGTGTCGTCTCGGGCGGATTCACCCAGGTCACGGACGACCTCAGGGAGCGGCTGGGGCTGGACTTCGCCCAGGCCAACACTCTGGAGATCGTCGACGGCAAGCTCACCGGCAAGGTCGTCGGCGAGATCGTCGACCGTGCGGGCAAGGCCCGGCTGCTGCGCCGGTTCGCCGCCGAGGCGGGGGTGCCGCTGGCCCAGACCGTGGCGATCGGCGACGGCGCCAACGATCTCGACATGCTCAACGCCGCCGGCCTGGGCGTCGCCTTCAACGCCAAGCCGGTCGTCCGCGAGGCCGCCCACACCGCCGTGAACTTCCCCTTCCTCGACACCGTCCTCTACCTGCTCGGCGTCACAAGGGAAGAGGTCGAGGCGGCGGACATACAGGACGAGCAGTAGGCCGACGCCCGGGACGATTGATGAGCGAGTCCGTCATCGCTCATCGACCAGCGGTGATAAGTGAAGGCCCGACACCATGGGTGCCGGGCCTTCGTCGTGCCGTGTGCCGGTCGGGGTCGGTCCGGGCCGTGGGGCCGCCGACCGGTCTGGGTCAGTCCGTCGGGGCCCAGTAGTCGCGGAGGGTGCCCACGCCTGGCTCCAGGGCTTTCCAGGAGCCCTCGAAGGAGAGGACCGCGAAGGCGGCGGCCGGGAAGTCGCGGCGGGTCATGCGCTCGCGGGCGTCGCCCTCGGCGTGGCCGGCGAGGATCTCGGCGAGGGCCTGCACACCGGGGTTGTGGCCGATCAGCAGGACGTTGTTCGCGTCGTCCGGGGTTTCGTTGAGCAGGGCGATCAGCTCACCGGGGGAGGCCTCGTAGATCCGCTCCTCGTAGACGGTTTTCGGCCGCTCGGGCAGTTCATGAACGGCCAGCTTCCAGGTCTCGCGGGTCCTGACGGCGGTGGAGCAGAGGGCAAGGTCGAAGGGGATGCCGGAGTCGGCCAGCTTGCGTCCGGCGACTGCGGCGTCCATACGGCCCCGGTCGGCGAGCGGGCGCTCATGGTCGGACACCTGGGGCCAGTCGGCCTTCGCATGCCGGAAGAGGACAATCCTGCGGGGTTCTGCGGCGCTCATGTGTCCCAGCTTCGCATGAAACAGGCCATGGGGCGCAGGTAGTTGAAGTGCGGATACCCGAGACCGGTGAGCGTGCTGTCGGGGCTCGGGCGCATGTCAGGGGGTGAGGGCCGACAGCGCGTGCCGTATGTGCTCCAGGAGAAGGGCGATGGCGGGATCGCCGCTCGCCGCGTGGGCGTCCGCGGGATGGAGGATCAGCAGCAGGAGGGTGACGAAGCCGAGAGTGGGCAGGGCGACGGCCCACCAGGGCAGCCGGGTGTCGACGCCGCCCGTGGTCACCGGGTGGGATCGGGGGTGCGTACGGGCCGACATGCCGCCTCCGTGGTCTCCGAGTGGTCGGTGGCCTGCCCTCCGTGGGCCCTTGCGGGGTCCCGTGCGGCCACATCTCGAAGCTACGGAATCCGAGCGTCTCAACCCATCCGGTGATCCACCCACTTGACCCTGAGACTCGCCCCCTAGGGGATGGGGGGCCAGCCCCACCGTCGTCGGTCAGGGGGCCGCGATCGCCGCGATGATCGCGATGACGACGAAGATGGCGAAGAACGAGCCGAAGACCAGGAGCATCTTCTTCTGGCCGTTCTGAGGGTTCGGATCGAGCACTGGCATGGGTCCAGTCTCGCACCCGGCGCCCGTGTCACGGCCGGCGGGGTGGAGCGTCACCGCGCCGTCTCGTCCTCCACCGTCCGGTCGCGGCCCGCCAGGACACCCACCGCGATCTGCGGGACCATCAGGGTGGTCATGAGGGCGAGGGGCAGGCCCCAGCCGCCGCTGTGCTGGTAGAGGACGCCGACGAGGAGCGGGCCGGGGATCGAGATCAGATATCCGGTGCTCTGCGCGAACGCGGACAGCTGGGCCACACCCGTACCGGTCCGGGCCCGCATGCCGACCAGGGTGAGGGCCAGCGGGAAGGAGCAGTTGGCGACGCCGAGCAGCAGCGCCCAGGCCCAGGCGCCCTCCGCCGGGGCGAGGTGGAGGCCGCCGTACCCGAGGAGTCCGCACACGCCCAGCGCGACCGCGAGCGGCCCCTGGTGGGGCATCCGGGTGGCGAGCCGGGGGATCACGAAGGCCAGCGGCACCCCCATCACCATCGTGACGGCCAGCAGCAGGCCCGCCGTGTCCGCCGGAACCCCGGCGTCCCGGAAGATCTGCGGCAACCACCCCATCGTGATGTACGCGGCGGTGGCCTGCAGCCCGAAGAAGACGGCGAGCGCCCACGCCGTACGACTCCGGCTGATGCGCGACGCGGGGCGCTCCACGCGCGCGGGGGCCGACGACCAGCGCTCCCCACCTTCACGTTCCGCACGCGCGCGTGCCTCCTCGGCGGACCCGGCCGCGCGATCCCGTACGAACGGCAGCCACGGCCCCACGGCCGCCGCCGCGAGGAGCGCCCACGCGGCGAGGCCGGTCTGCCAGGTGCCGCCCAGGGCCTCGGTCATGGGCACCGTGACGGCCGCGGCGGAGGAGGTGCCGAGGGCGAGGGCCATGGAGTACAGGCCCGTCATGGAGCCGACCCGGTCGGGGAACCAGCGCTTGACGATGACCGGCATCAGGACGTTGCTGACGGCGATGCCCATCAGGGCGAGGGCGCTCGCGGCCAGGAACCCCGCCGTGCCGCCGGCGTACGGCCGTATCAGCAGGCCGGTGGCGATCGCGGCCATGCCCGCGCAGACCACGGCGGCGGGCCCGAAGCGCCGGGCGAGCCGTGGGGCCATAACGCCGAAGACGGCGAAGCAGAGCGGCGGGACGGAGGTGAGGAGACCGGCGACGCTGCCGCTCATGCCGAGCCCGTCGCGCACCTCTTCGAGGAGGGCGCCGAGGCTCGTGATGGCGGGGCGGAGGTTGAGGGCGGTGAGGACGATGCCCACCACCAGCAACCGTGTCGCCCACGCGCGCGTGCCCTTCTCCGAGGACCTGGCATGGACTGTTCCGGCTATGTCGGGTTCCTTGCATGTGTCGGGCGCATCCGATGCGGACGCCGACATCGGGGTTTCCTTGCTCGCCATGACACCCATCATAGAATCATAGGATGATTGACTGTCCCTGGTCCGGCTCCTCCCCGTCGGCCCATCCGTGCCAAGGTGTGCCATGCCACTGACCCATCCCCGTCGATCGGCGCTGTCCGAGCAGGTCATCGCCGCCTTGCGCAACCAGATCACCACGGGCGAGTGGCCGGTCGGCTCGCGGATTCCCACGGAGCCCGAACTGGTGGAGCAGTTGGGCGTCGCCCGGAACACGGTCCGCGAGGCGGTGCGGGCGCTCGCGCACAACGGTCTGCTCGACATCCGCCAGGGCTCCGGCACCTATGTCGTCGCGACGAGCGAGCTGGCCGGCGTGATGCACCGCCGCTTCGCGGACGCGGACCCGAACCACGTGGCCGAGCTGCGCTCCGCCCTGGAGTCGAGCGCCGCCAAGCTGGCCGCCCGGCGACGCACCGAGAAGGACCTGAAGCAGTTGGACGCGCTCCTCGTACGGCGTGAGGAGGCGTGGGCGTCGGGCGACGCGGAGGCCTTCGTGGCCGCCGACGCGACCTTCCATCTGGCAGTGGTGGCCGCGTCCCACAACGACGTCGTCACGGCCGTCTACGCGGATCTGGGCGAGGTGATGCGGGACTGGCTGCGCGGCGACGTCGGCGAGGAGCTGACTCCGGAGACGTACATGGACCACACCCGGCTGGTGGACGCGATCCGCGCGGGTGACGCGGAGGCCGCGGCGGCGGAGGCGGCCGAGTATCCGTTCCAGTGCCGCCCCGGCCGGATCAGTCCTCCGGCCGCTGGTGGCTGAACCACACCGAGCGGACCTCCTTCCAGCAGCGCCCGGTGAGCCGTACGGTCTGCGCGGGCCCCGCCTCGACCGGGGCGCTGTCGCTGTCGATGTCCCACCAGCGTGCGCACTCGATGTGCAGACGTACCCGGTCGGGGTCCGCGTAGGGGTTGAAGCAGTACCCGACCACCTGGGAGCCGAAGATCCGGCTGCGACAGGACGCCCCGAAAGGATCGGGCCGACCGGCCGCCCTCCGCGCGCGGTCCGTTCCCGTCCCCACGCGCGCGTGGTCATCGTCCTCGGCCTTCAGGCGTTCTCCGGTCTCCACGCGCGCGTGATGTCGTCCGTTCTCCACGCGCGCGTGCGGCACCGCCTCGTACGAGCAAGAGGTCAGGAGAGCGGCGAGGGCCATGAGGGCGAGGCTGCGGGACAGGCGCACAAGGGAGACCTCCTCGGCCGAGCGGCTGAGCGGTGTACGTCCAGCGTGCGCGGCACCCTGTCCGTGCGGCCCGCCGGATGGGCCGGACGAGTGACAGTCGAGGCGGCGCGCATACGGCG
>NZ_AEJC01000016.1 GCF_000317595.1 Streptomyces ipomoeae 91-03
CCCTACAGCCCGCTCAAGCCGAGCGCGGCGTCACCTCACCGCTTGTGCTGGGAGTCCGCCACCGTCACCTCGACCCGCTGGAACTCCTTCAGCTCGCTGTACCCGGTGGTGGCCATCGCGCGCCGCAGGGCACCGAAAAGGTTCATGGAGCCGTCGGGCGTGTGGGACGGACCCGTCAGGACCTCCTCGATCGTGCCCACGGTCCCGAGGTCCACCTTCTTGCCGCGCGGCAACTCCTCGTTCACGGCCTCCATGCCCCAGTGGTGCCCCTTCCCGGGCGCGTCCGTGGCGCGGGCCAGCGGCGAGCCCATCATCACGGCGTCCGCGCCACAGGCGATCGCCTTGGGCAGGTCGCCGGACCAGCCGACGCCACCGTCGGCGATGACGTGAACGTACCGGCCGCCGGACTCGTCCATGTAGTCCCGGCGGGCCGCGGCCACATCGGCGACCGCCGTGGCCATCGGAACCTGGATGCCCAGCACGTTGCGCGTGGTGTGCGCGGCCCCGCCGCCGAAGCCGACGAGGACACCGGCCGCGCCCGTGCGCATCAGGTGCAGGGCGGCCGTGTAGGTGGCGCAGCCACCGACGATCACCGGGACGTCCAGCTCGTAGATGAACTGCTTCAGGTTCAGCGGCTCGTGCGAGCCGGAGACGTGCTCCGCCGACACGGTCGTACCGCGGATGACGAAGATGTCGACGCCGGCGTCCACGACGGCCTTGGAGAACTGGGCGGTGCGCTGCGGGGAGAGCGCGGCGGCGGTGACGACGCCGGAGTCGCGCACCTCCTTGATGCGCTGCCCGATCAGCTCTTCCTTGATGGGAGCCGCGTAGATCTCCTGGAGCCGGCGGGTCGCGGCCTCGTCGGGCAGGCCGGTGATCTCGTCGAGCAGCGGCTGCGGGTCCTCGTACCGCGTCCACAGGCCTTCGAGGTTCAGTACGCCGAGACCGCCCAGCTCGCCGATGCGGATCGCGGTGGCCGGGGAGACGACCGAGTCCATGGGGGCGGCCAGGAAGGGCAGCTCGAAGCGGTAGGCGTCGATCTGCCAGGCGATCGAGACCTCCTTCGGGTCCCGCGTACGGCGGCTGGGGACGACGGCGATGTCGTCGAAGGCGTACGCCCGGCGGCCGCGCTTGCCGCGCCCGATCTCGATCTCAGTCACGTGTGTGGCCTTTCCTCTTCGCTTCTGCGCCTTCCAGTATCACCGACGGGTCCGACAGCGGCTGCCCCGGATGCGCGACAGGGG
>NZ_AEJC01000017.1 GCF_000317595.1 Streptomyces ipomoeae 91-03
TGCTCATCGGCACCGCGAGGCCGGCGAGCATGCCGACGGCCAGGGCGTACGGCCACCAGCCGAGGCCGCTGTCGGCCGAGGCGCCGACGTTCTGGGTGTGGGTGTCCTCGGCGCCGGAGGCGGAGGCGGCGCCGGAGCCCGTGGCGGACTTGGCGACCGATGAGGTGCCCGGCTTCGTCGCCGTGAGGACGACGTCGTTGCCGTCGCCGCCCTTGTAGCTGATCCGGTACGTGGTGTCGGCCGGCTTGACCTTGGCGCCCTCGCGCAGGCCGGTGAACGTACCGGTGTTCTTGCTCCTGCCCGTGTGGTTGATCACGGTGATCTTCTCGGCGGGCCCGCCGACCTCGCCCAGCGCGGCGAAGTCGAGCCCGCCGGCCAGCTTCACCGCCCCGTTCACCTTCAACGGCTTCTTACGCAGCACCAGTTCGCCCTGCTTGCCCTGGGTGTAGCCGCCGGTCACCGTGAGACCGGCGACGACCGTGCCGGTGTTGGTCACCGAGCCCTTCACCGTGCCCTTGCCGGAGAGCGACCTGGTGACCTTCAGCCCGGCCGTGCCCACGTCGAGCCTCGCCCCGGCTGTGGTGAGCCGAATCGCCTTGCTGCGCGCGAGAGTCGCCCCGTCGCGGAGCGCGAGCGTGCCCTTGGTGACGGTCGTGTTCCCGGTGTACGTCACCGCGCCGCCCGTCAGCGTCGTCGTGGCGGCGCCCGACTGGGTGAGGGAGCCGCTGCCGCCGACCTTGGACAGGGTCACGGGAGTGGAGACGTTCCGCACGACCAGCGAGCCGTTGTTGACCACCTTGTACAGGTCGCCCTTGGTGTAGAGCCCGCCGTCGCCGCCCTTCTTGCCGCTGCCCAGTCGCAGCACGGCGCCCTTCTGGATCGTCGTCGAGCCGTTGTAGTACTGCACGGCGGCGAAGGTGACGTCGTTGCCCTTGGTGCCCTTGATGACGATGTCCCCGGCGCCGGGCGCGGAGAGCGTGTCGTGGAACCTGCCGCCGCCGATGGGGGCGCCCAGGGTCACCGGCCCGTTGTAGGCGAAGGTGAGCAGCGAACGGGAGCGGGCGGCGAGGAGGTTGATGTACACCGTCTTGGCGGTGCCCGGCATGAAGATCTTGTTCGTGGTGCCGTCGCCCCACTGGACGTTGGCGCCCTTGATGTTGGTGCCGCGCTTGTTGACGTTCTTCCGTGCGGGCGTCCAGTTCAGGGCGGGGTCGCTGAGCGAGGGGTTGGTGTCGCCGCCCTGGTTCGACCAGCTGTACTGGCCGGTGAGGATCACCTTGCTGCCGGGCCGGGACTGGACGTTGATGTCGCTGCCGTACTCGCGCTGGTAGAAGTCCATGCCCATGGTGACCGTCTGGCCCAGCGGGGTGTCCACGGTCCAGGTGCCCTGGTTGAGGACCTTGCGGACGCGGGGCAGCGAGGTCGCGAACTCCGGGCGTCCGGCGTTCACCTGGGTGCCGTTGTCGATGACCCCCGAGAAGGGGTGCGTGCCCGACAGGTCCCAGGTGCCCCAGAGGAACCGGGGCTGGGTGATGAGGCCGGAGCCGCTGATCGTGCCCAGGTTGTAGGCGCTCTTGAGGGAGAGCCGCAGGGTGCCGTCGACCCGGATGTTGTCCTGGTTGAGCCGGAACGCCGGGGTGTTGTACGGGAAGTGGCCGATCAGCCCGGTCGTACCGCCGTTGCCGTACTGCAGGGTCGCCCCGCGCTCGACCGTGATCGTGGGCGGATCGGGGTTGGTGGTGGTGACGTACGGGTGGTTGCCGCCGAGGACGCTCACTTTCTGCCGCTGCCGTGACTTCGGCAGGGTGAAGTCGCTGTCCTTGGTGAGGACCAGCGTTCCGGTGCCGCGGACGGTGAGCGTTCCGGTGCCGCCGAAGACGCCGTCGTACGTCGTCGTCCCGGCCGGCACGGTCACCACCGTGTCGCCGTTCAGGGTCACGTTCCGGTCCGCGAGGACGTCGGCGGTCACGTCCCGGGGGCCCGCGGCGGTCGCGGTGGGGGCTCCGAGCATGAGGGCGGTGACGGCCAGGGCTCCGGCCGCCGCCGCTGTCTTGTGGGTTTGGCTGCGCACGACCTCGGAGACGGCCGGGGGCTCATCCGGATAACAGAAATTTCGCGAAGCCCTGGTTGCCGCCCGGGTTCGACCCATCGGTTCGTTCCTGTGAGCTTGTGTTCGTCTCGTCCGACCCGTTGACCTGGGCGTACCACACCCTTACCTTTTCGCCGTTCGGAATGACTGATCTTGTGCGAAATGTCGAACGTTTCTGTTTTCTTTTGTGTCCCCCCACCGCAGTGCACTGCAGAGAGGCAGACCGCATGAGCCGCGAGCACGACTTCCCCGAGCCCCCCAACCGCAGGCTGCTCCTCAAGGGAGCCCTCGCCGCCGGCGCGTTCACGGCGATGCCCGCCGGCCTCGCCCACGCGGCGAGCTCCCCGGCGGGTCCCGGCGCGGCGGCCCCGTACGTCAATCCGCTGGTCCGCAACCGTGCCGACCCGCACATCCACCGCCACCGCGACGGCTTCTACTACTTCACGGCCACCGCGCCCGAGTACGACCGGATCATCCTGCGCAGATCCCGCACCCTGCGCGGGCTGTCCACCGCGTCCGAGTCGGTCATCTGGCGCAAGCACGCCACCGGTGTCATGGGCGCGCACATCTGGGCGCCGGAGATCCACCACATCGACGGCAAGTGGTACATCTACTTCGCCTCCGCGCCCGCCGAGGACATCTGGGCGATCCGCATCTGGGTCCTGGAGAACAGCCACCCCAACCCGTTCAAGGGCACCTGGGTCGAGCGCGGCCAGTTGAAGACCGCCTGGGAGACCTTCTCCCTCGACGCCACCACCTTCACCCACCGAGGCACCCGCTATCTCGCCTGGGCGCAGCACGAGCCCGGCATGGACAACAACACCGCGCTCTGGCTGTCGAAGATGGCCGACCCGCTGACCCTGACGGGACCACAGGTCCGGCTGAGCACCCCCGAGTTGGACTGGGAGGTCATCGGCTTCAAGGTCAACGAGGGCCCGTCGGTCATCAAGCGCAACGGCCGGCTGTTCATGTCGTACTCGGCGAGCGCGACCGACTTCAACTACTGCATGGGCCTGCTGACGGTCGACGCGGACGCCGACCTCATGAACCCCGCGAACTGGTCGAAGTCGCCGACGCCCGTCTTCACCAGCAACGACACCACCAAGCAGTACGGGCCGGGCCACAACTGCTTCACCGTCGCCGAGGACGGCCGCACCGATGTCCTCGTCTACCACGCCCGTCAGTACAAGGAGATCGTCGGCGACCCGCTGAACGACCCCAACCGCCACACCCGTATCCAGCGCCTCGGCTGGAAGCCCGACGGCACGCCCGACTTCGGCGTCCCCGTCGCCGACACCCCCACCCCGAGCTCTCGGAAGGAGAGCTGAGATGAGACGTGCGTACGCGATACTCCTCGCGCTCTGTCTCGCGCTGGCCGGCGCCCTCGTCACCGCCGGCCCCGCCCAGGCGGCGCCGCAGACCGTCCCCAACGGCACCCAGTTCACCGATACTTCGGGAGGCGCCCTGCACGCCCACGGCGGCGGCGTCATCAAGGTCGGCTCGTACTACTACTGGTTCGGCGAGAACCGGAACTCCGACAACACCTTCCGGTACGTGTCCGCCTACCGCTCCACGGACCTGAAGAACTGGGAGTTCCGCAACCACGTCCTGACCGAGGCCACCGACCCCGAGCTGGCCACCGCCAACATCGAGCGGCCGAAGGTCATGTACAACGCGTCCACCGGCAAGTTCGTGATGTGGATGCACAAGGAGAACGGCGTCGACTACAGCGAGGCCCGCGCCGCCGTCGCCGTCTCCGACACCGTCGACGGCAACTACACCTGGCTCGGCAGCTTCCGTCCGCTCGGCCAGCACATGTCCCGTGACATCACCGTCTTCGTGGACACCGACGGCACCGGCTACATGATCTCGGCGGCCCGCGAGAACTACGACCTCCAGATCTACCGGCTGACATCCGACTACACGGGCATCGCCGCCCTCGTCGCCGATCCCTGGCACGGCGGCCACCGCGAGGCCCCGGCCCTGTTCAAACGGGGCGGCGTCTACTTCATGCTGACCTCGGGCGCGACCGGCTGGAACCCCAACCAGCAGCAGTACGCCACCGCCACCAACATCGCGGGCCCCTGGACGGCCATGACCAACGTCGGCGACTCGACCGCGTTCGGCTCGCAGACCGCGTACGTCCTGCCCGTGCAGGGCACGTCGACCACCTCGTACCTCTACATGGGCGACCGCTGGGGCAACTCCTTCGGCGGCACGGTCAACGACTCCCGCTACGTCTGGCTGCCGCTGACCTTCCCGACCTCCACCACGATGTCCATGTCCTGGTCCCCGGAGGTCACGATCGACACCGCCACCGGCACGATCAGCGGCACCAGTGCCACCTACAACACGCTGATCGCCCGCCACTCCGCCAAGTGCGCCGATGTCACGAGTCAGTCGCAGTGGGCGGGCGCCCAGATCAAGCAGTACACCTGCAACGGCGGCAACAACCAGAAGTACTGGTTCAAGTCCGTCGGCAGCGGCTACTACCAGCTGGTGACCCGGCACAGCTCTCTCTGCGTCCAGGAGAACGCCAACACCGTCACCCAGGAGACCTGCAACTCCTCGGCGACCAACCAGCAGTGGTCCCTCACCACCACCGGCTCCTACGTCAACGTCAAGTCCCGTGCGACCGGCGAGTGCCTGGACGTGAACGGCGCGTCCACCGCCGACTCCGCCGCCGTGATCACGTACACGTGCAACGGCGGTACGAACCAGCAGTGGACGCGCGGGACTTGATCTAGCCCTTCGAGTCCGGCTTCCAGTCCTGGACGAGGAGCCCGAGCAGCACCTCGTCCAGGAACTCGCCCATCACCCAGGCCGAGGAACGCAGCACGCCCTCGCGGACGAAGCCGTTGCGCTCGGCGGCGCGCAGCATCGCGGTGTTGTCCGACAACGTCTCGATCTGCAGCCGCTGCAGGCCGCGCACGACGAAACCGTAGTGGCACAGCACCGCGACCACGTCGGTGCCGTAGCCCTTGCCGCGCGAGGCCGGCAGCAGCCCCAAGCCGATATGCGCGGACCGGTTGTGGTTGTCGATGCCCCACAGCGTCGCGGTGCCGACCAGCGTGCCGCCGTCCAACTCCACCACGGAGAACGGGACATGCCCCTGTTCCTTGTCGTCCACCACGAGTCGCGGGTCCTTCGAGCCGGGCGTGATCGGCCGCCACGGCCCGCTTTCGGCCCGCGAGGCGTTGACCACGTCGTCGTAGAGCTCGGCCCGCAGGACCGGTATGTCGTCCTCGTGCCGGGCCCTCAGCCCGACCTTGTCGCCCTTCAGCATGCAGGCTTCCTATCCGAGCGGACCTGCGTGGGGCAAACGAATTGGAGGCCGGCCCAGTTGGTGGAGCGTAGCGCCTGTACAGGCGGCGGCAGCCAATGAGCGAGGGCCGTGGGCCCGATGGACTCAGTGGAGGCAGAGGCAGAACGGATGGCCGGCCGGGTCCGCGTAGACCCGCCAGTTGGCCCCCGGGCGGAGCTGGTCCGTCCGCTCCAGCACGGTCGCGCCGAGGGCGAGCGCCCGCTTCTCCTCTCCGTCGAGGTCGTCCACGTCGAAGTCCAGGTGGAGCTGCTGCGGGCGCTCCTGACCGGGCCATTCGGGCGGTCGGCAGCCGTCCACCCGCTGGCAGGCCAGCGGTATCCCCTCGAACCCGTGCACCTCGACCCAGTCGGGAACCTCCGGGTCCGCGACCACCCGGCCACCGAGCAGATCCGCGTAGAACTCGGCGAGCCGTACCGGATCAGCGCAGTCCAGCGCGACAGCCTGCAGCTTTCGAATCACTTCCGACGCCCCTCGCTCTTCGGCCGCTTGCGCGACGCCCCTGCGGGAGGGTCCGTACCCGCCACCGGGGCGGGCATGCGCGGCGGCACGCCGGACCGCCGCCGGGCTTCACCCGGAACGGAGGCGGCAGCGGGATCCGCCATCCGCTCACGCGAAGCGTCCGAACGTCAACACCGGGTTCCGGGCCCGCATGCCGACCTCGACGTTGCCCCTACCGAGGGGTTGGCCTCGGCGCTCTGCATCGAGGACGGTGACGGGGTCGCCGCTCACCGGGATGCCCGGCAACGGCTGACATCTGCCGCACTCCCGGTCGAGGCGCCGGCGGAACTGATCACGACCACCAGGAAGAACGCATGACCCATGTTGGCGACGCGTCCGCCATCGAGCTGTCACAGGGGCAGGGCGAGGCCGCGCGAGCCGACCAGGACGGCAACGGACGGCCGGGGGCCACCGGCCCCGTTCGAGGGCATCCCGCCCCCGAGGCGGTGGGCCTGATCGGGAACGGCGCGCCCACCGCCGCCTCGGCCGCCGTCATCCCGTACATGTGCAACGGCAGCCCGAACCGGCGGTGGGCGCAGTGTATTTGATGGCCCATCAGATCGCTGATCGATCAGGCCGATGGCCCATCACGTCACGCCAGCAGATCGATCGCGTCGATCGACGTCCCCGCGCTGAGGTAGGAGGTCGTCCCCGACCCGCTCACCACGTTGATCTTCAGCACGTTGTACTGACTGGTGTCCGTCAGCCAGGCGGACGCCGGGACGCTGTAGGTGAACGTGTGGTTGTTGCCCCGGTAGGACCCGTTCGTCAGCGACCGGGTGTTCGGCTGGGTGGGCGGGGAGGGGATGGCCGAGGTCCAGGTGTCGTTCACGACGACCTGCGGCCGGCCGTTGGCGTAGGCCGTCGTCACGCCGATCCGCAGGGTGTGCGCGGCGGCGGCCTGGGCGGCGGTCAGCCGGAAGTACACGAGGAGACCGCTGTTCACGTCCTTCCAGAGGTAGCAGGGGAAGGCGGAGGTCTCGGTGCCGCTGCCGATCACCACATTGCCGGTCCAGGAGGCCGCCCGGACGTCCGACGGATGCGCGTACGTCATCAGGTCGGCGTTCTTGAAGCCGCTCGGCGTGCCGTTCCAGTCGTTGATCCGCCAGATCGCGCTCGCGTTGGACGGGTCGTTGGACGACGGGATCGCGATCGAGTTGAGCGTCGTCGTCCCGCCCGCCGTGACCGTCACCGACGTCGTGTAGACCGCCAGCTCGCCCTTGAAGACGGTCAGCGTGTACGTCCCCGGCAGCACCCCCGGGATGGAGAAGTAGCCGTCCGACGAGCGTGCCGAACCCCAGTACTGCGCCGCCGAGTTGGCGAGCCCCACCGTGTACGCGTACGACGTGTTCCGCCCCGTGATGCCGACGCCCGCGACCCGGCCCCGGCCGCTCGCGCCGACGTACCCGGAGATGCCCAGCGAGTCCGCCCACGAGGTGGTCAGCGTGCCCGGGA
The DNA here is from genome assembly GCF_000317595.1 of Streptomyces ipomoeae 91-03. Classification (GTDB taxonomy): domain Bacteria; phylum Actinomycetota; class Actinomycetes; order Streptomycetales; family Streptomycetaceae; genus Streptomyces; species Streptomyces ipomoeae. The sequence continues at coordinate 7,368 of NZ_AEJC01000017.1, forward strand.
ACAGCGACGAGGAGGGCGCCCCGCCGTCCGTGAAGGCGATGACGTACGGGCCCTGGAGACCGAACCGCTGCTCCTCGGTCTGGTTCTGGCCGTAGTACAGGATCTCGTACAGGCCGCCGCCGTCCGCGCTCTGATGGCGCAGCAGGGAGCGGTAGAAGGGGCCGCCGGAGGCCTTCTCGTGGTTGCTGCGCACGATCCACAGGCCGACGCCGTTCGCCGACCAGCCGACGTAGTTGTAGTCCATGACCCGGAGCCTGGAGAAGTGCTTCGAGCGGGTCTGGCCGTCGGACTTCCTGAACACGTCCGAGGCCTCGATGGTGGTGGGCGCGTAGGTGTACGAGTCGGGCTCGTCGTTGAGGAACAGGCCCGCCTTCACCCGCAGGATGAAGCGGGTCGCCGAGACCGAGGTGTCGGCCTTGTTGGTCCAGACGTAGATGTTGTTCTCGCCGCTGCGGGCCGCGTAGTAGTGCTTCAGCGTGCCGTAGGTGACGGAGACCAGGATCGTCGAGCCGGACTGCCGGATCGTCACGGTGGAGCTGCCGAGACCGGACTCGATGTGCGAGTTCATGCCGCCGTAGCCCTGGTACTCCGTGCCCCGGTAGACGAGCGACGACAGGTCGCCGTTGCTCTTCCTGACCTTGAACACGAGGTTCGCGCCGGTGTCGATGACGTAGTTGGTGCCGTCGTCGGTGTAGCCGAACGCCGCCGCGCGGGCCGTGCCGGCGAGCGGCCCGGCGAGCGCGGCACCGGCGGCGGTGGCCGCGGTGCCGAGGACGAAGCCGCGCCGGCCGAGCGCCGGTCGGTCGGTCGGGCCGAGTGCCGGTCGGTCGGTGGATCCGGACATGGGGTGCCTCCTTGGGAGGTGTGGGGGGAGTGCGGGTGATTCGGAAGGGTGACAGTTGAATCGATTTCGCGAAAGGGCTTTCACTGCGAGGAAGTTGGCAATCTTGTGAAAACGAGCCGACATCTAGAAAGCGCTTGTCAAACGATGTACGGTCCAGCCGCCGGGTCTTGTCATCCTCCCGAGGAGCCGCAATGAGACGTTTCACCGTCGCCGCGCTGACGGCGACGACCCTGGGTACCGTCCTCACGGCCGTACCGGCCCAGGCGCACCAGGGCCGGCCCGCCGCGCTGGGCCTGGAGAACTGTGCCGCGAACGCCTGCCACTTCGACGTCCCCGCCGGCACCTACGACGTGACCGTCCGCCTCGGCGGCGAGACCGCGGCGAGCACACGTGTCAGCGGTGAGACCCGGCGGTCGCTGTTGCCCGAGACGGCCACGGGAGCGGGGGAGCGGGTGTCGCGCAGCTTCACCGTCGACGTCCGCACCCCGGAAGGCGAACCCACCGGTCCCGACGGCACCCCCGGCCTGGACCTCGTCATCGGCGGCTCGGCACCCGCGCTGGCCGACATCCGCGTGACCCCCGCCAAGCGGGCCCGCCAGATCTTCCTCGTCGGCGACTCCACGGTCTGCGACCAGCCCGGCGACCCGTACTCCGGCTGGGGCCAGCAGCTCCCGCAGTACCTCCGCAAGGGCGTCTCGGTCGCCAACCACGCCGACTCCGGCGAGAGCACGGTGTCGTACCTCGCCGACTCCCGGCTGTGGGCCACCGTCCAGCCGCTGATCCGCCGCGGCGACCTGGTCCTGATCCAGCTGGCCCACAACGACAAGCAGACCGACGAGGCCACCTACCGCGCCAACCTGGAAACCCTGGTCGCGGGCGTCCGTGAGAAGGGCGGCAGGCCGGTCCTGGTCACCCCGATCGTCCGCCGCTGGTTCAACTCCGACGGCACCCTGAACAACAACACCGCCCTGCTGGTCAACGGCCTCGGCGTCGACCACCCCGCGGTCACCCGCTCGGTCGCCGCGGCCCACGACGTGCCGCTGATCGACCTCACCGCCAAGACCAAGGCCCTGGTCGAGTCCCTGGGCACCGAGGGCTCCAAGGCGCTCTACCTCTACAACGAGAAACGGGACAACACCCACACCTCCGTCCACGGCGCCACCGTCTACGCCGGCCTCGTCCGCGACGAACTCGTCGCACAAGGTCTGGTGCCGGAGGGGAAGACCAGGGTGGGATGAGCCCCTGGGGCGCCTCGACCGGAACCGGGGCGCCCCAGGTTCCAGCGGTGGCGACGGGACGGACGGTCTCGCGGCGCCGGACAATCCTTGAGACACAGACGAGTCGGACGAACCAGAAAGCGCCACGGCATGCCCCCCGAGGACCACACCCTCAGCCCGTACACCGGCTACACCCGCGCCCACTGGGAGGCCGCCGCCGACTCGCTGCTGGCCGCCGTGGAGCCTTACGCCACGGCCGACGGCGCCCTGTACCAGCTCCCCGGCGACCGCACGAGCTGGTCGGGCCGGCTCTCGGACGGGCTGGAGGGGTACGCCCGTACGCTGCTCCTCGCCGCCTTCCGCCGGGACGAGAAGACGCTCGCGCGGTACGGTGACGGCCTCGCGGCCGGGGTCTCGGGCGTGTGGCCACGCATCGAGGACCGCAGCCAGCCCCTGGTGGAGGCCGCGTCCATCGCCTTCGCGCTCCGCCTGACCCGACCGCTGCTGTGGGACCGCCTCGACGACTCCGTACGACAGCGCGCGGCGGACTGGCTCGGCGACGCGCTCACGGCCGAACCCTGGCCCTGCAACTGGGAGCTGTTCCCGGTCACGGTCGGCGGCTTCCTCGAAGAGATCGGCCATGAACCGGAGCTGGCGCGCCGGGTGATCGACCAGCGGCTCGACCGCATCGAGCAGTGGTACCTGGGCGACGGCTGGTACACCGACGGCGACGGCCGCAAGTTCGACTACTACAACGGCTGGGCGATGCACCTCTACCCGGTGCTGCACGCCTGGCTCGCGCACGACGAACGCCTGCTGGATCTGTACGGCGGCCGGCTGTCGCGCCACTTGGAGGACTACGCCCGCCTGTTCGGCGGCGACGGCGCCCCCCTGCACCAGGGCCGCTCCCTCACCTACCGCTTCGCCACCACGGTCCCGCTCTGGCTCGGCGCCCTCACCGGCCGTACCCCGCTCTCTCCGGGCGAGACCCGGCGGCTGGCCTCCGGCGCGCTGAAGTACTTCCTCGACCGGGGCGCCGTCGACGACCGGGGCCTGCTGTCGCTGGGCTGGCACGGGCCCGACTCCGCCGTCCTGCAGGGCTATTCGGGCTCGGCCTCCCCGTACTGGGCGAGCAAGGGCTTCCTCGGCCTGCTGCTGCCGCCGGACCACGAGGTGTGGACGGCGACGGAGGAGGCGGGGCCGGTGGAGCGCGGGGACGAGCTGCGGCCGATGGGTCCGCCCAACTGGCTGCTGCAGTCGACCGGTTCGGACGGGGTGGTCCGGCTCCACAACCACGGCAGCGAGGACGTCCGCTACGACCCGTTCTACACACGGTTCGCGTACTCCACGGTGACGGTGCCCGTGCCCTTGACGGAGCCCGCGGAGTCGTACGACAACAGCGTGATCGTCGGCGGCGACGCGAGCCGTGTCGACATCGAGCCGCTGGGGGTGGGGGACGGCTGGGTCGCGTCCCGGCACACGGTGGGCGAGGGGGTGCGCGTGACCAGTGTCGTGCTCGCGCGGGGGGCCGTGGAGGTGCGCGCCCATCTGGTCGCGGGGGCGGAGCCGGGGACGGAGGTGCGGGTGACCGGGTGGGCGATGGGGGTCCCCCCGCGCGGGGGGATTCGAGCGTGGGAGAAGGACGGTGTTCGAGCCGAGCTCCTGCCGGTCGTCGGTCTCGACGACGAGCTCACCGGGGTCACCGCCGAGGGCGACACCCTCTTCGTCGCCCTGGCCCGCCTCACCGCCGAACGGGATCCCCGCCCGCTGGCGGACTTGGCGTCGGTGCGTGTGGAGGGGACGGAACTGTATGTGACCTGGGCGGACGGCTCCGAGACGCGGTTCCGGTTGGAGCGCGCCGAGGGGTGACCGGGTCCCGGACCCCCCACCGCGGGCCGCGGTCTCAGGAGCCGCTCGTGGGCCGGAGCAGGAGCAGGGCGATGTCGTCGGTGTGCCCGTTCGTGGGGCGAGTGCGGCGGACGAGGCTGTCGACGAGGTGGTGCAGGGGAAGGCCGCCGGACGTCCCGAGGTGTTGCGCGAGGTCGGCCATGGTCCGGCCGATGTCGGTGCCGGGGATTTCCACGAGGCCGTCGGTGTAGAGGGCGAGGAGGGCCCCGTCGGCCAGGGGGAGGGCCGTGAGCGGGTAGGAGGGGGCTCCCAGGCCGATCCCGAGGGGAGGGCCGGGGTCGATGTCCACGGTATGGGCACGGTTGTCGGGGTGTCGCACGAGCGGGGGAGGGTGGCCGGCGCTGGCGAGGGTCACCTGATGGCGGGCGAGGTCGATGTGGGCGTAGAGGCAGGACACGAAACGATCGGTACTCAGATCGTCCAGGTCGCGGTCGGTGCGGGCGAGGACCTGGTCGGGAGTGGCACCGGCGGTGGCATGGGAGTGGACGGCCGTGCGGACCTGGCCCATGAGGGCGGCGGCCGTCACGTCATGGCCCTGCACGTCGCCGATGACGGCTGCCGCGGTGGTGTCGGTGAGGCGGATGAGGTCGTAGAAGTCGCCGCCGATGTCCATGCCGTGGCTGGCGGGCAGATAGCGGGCGGCGACGTCGAGCCCGGTCACGGCGGGCAGGGCATGGGGCAGAAGGGTCCGCTGGAGGGCGTGGGCGAGGCTGTGCTTGGCGTCGTAGAGGCGGGCGCGGTCCAGGGCCTGGGCCATGAGAGCGGCCAGCGGCGTGAGGACGGAGCGCTCGGAGGCGGTGAAGCGGTGAGGGTGGTCGTGGGCGAGGACGAAGCAGCCGATGGGGCGCCCGGAGGTGATCAGCGGCAGGAACGCCCAGGCCTGCTTGCCACTGATCTGCGGCGCCTCGGGGCAGGCGCGGGCCAGCTCCGCGCGATCCGCGAAATAGGAAGGTTCGCCGGTGGCCAGAGCACGTCCGGCGGGGGTGAGATCGGCGTCCGCCGGCAGGCCGTCCAATTGTTCGATGACCTCGGGGGCGTAACCCTGGTGCCCGATGATCTGTATGCGGTTGGCTTCGACGGTGGACATGATCATGCCGTGGGCATCGAAGGAGGGCAGGATCTGGTCGGCGGCCAGATCCACGACGTCCTGAACGCCCACGGTCTCGGTCAGCGCGGCCGCCAGATACACCAGGAGGTGGATGCGGTTCAGGCCCGGAGCACCGGTGAGTGCCGCCTGGGCGTCGGCGGGGTCGGACGGATGGTCGGCGGCGCGACGCGGGGTGACGAGGACGCTGGTGCCGCTCTCGTCGGTGTGGAGGCGGAGGTCGAGCCACTGCGCCGGTGGGCGCAGGACGGTCAGGACGAAGGGCTCGCGGCTGGTCACGGCGGCGCGGTAGGCGTCCATGCACGCGACGGTGTCCAGCCAGGGCAGTGACTCCCACGGCTGGGTGCCCAGCAGCAGCTCCGCTGGCCTGCCCAGAAGCTCGGCGGCAGCGGTGTTGACGAAGGTGATCCGACCTTCCAGGTCCAGGGCGAGGGCGCCGAGGGGAAGGCGTTCGACCAGGTGGGCCGCGGCGAGCGCCGGCGGTGCCTGCCGCGTGTCGGCGTGGTGCGGGGGGACGAAGCGGGGCCGGTCCGCAATGACCGGGGCCGGAGCGGCATCGTCCAGGACCCGGGTGATGTGCCGGGCGCCGGCGGTGATGCGTCCACGCTCGCGGCGGGAGAGCCGGGCCGGACGGCTGGACGGCCACATCAGCAGCAGTGCACCCCAGCGGTGGCGGACACCTCGAAGCGGGACTACGGCGAACGCCAGTCGGTACGGAGTGACCGCCGCGGCACGCGGGTACCGGCGCGTGAACTCCTCCTGGCAACTCACCCAGATGAGCCGGTCCTGGAGTACCGCGTCCGGAGTCGGACCGGGGGAGGCGAGCCTCACCCGCCACCACGGCCGGAAGGTCTCGACCGGCGCGCCGCACATGGCGACCAGGCACAGCACCGACTCCGCCTGATCCAGCAGATAGACGCACCCGGCCCTCGCACCGGTGCGGTGCACGGCCGCCGCCAGCGCCTGGCTCAGCGGATCAGCCGCGTCCGGCCGTCTGTCGGGCCCATTCACGTCGCGCAGCACCTCACGCCCATATCAGGACGGTACGTCCGTGAGGCGGTGACGGCATGCGGGACATGTCG
>NZ_AEJC01000018.1 GCF_000317595.1 Streptomyces ipomoeae 91-03
TGAGCAACGGCGTCAAGGCGTACGGCGGCACCCTGCTCCCCTCGGCGGCGACCCTCTGCACCAGGGAATCCTCCGGGTGGCCGGGTGCAGTCAGCCGGCGTACCCGTGGAAGCCCCTGCCCGCCTTGCGGCCCAGCATGCCGGCCTCGACCAGGCGTCGCAGGAGCGGCGGTGGGGCGTAGTGGGGCTCCCGGAACTCCTCGTGGAGGGCTTCCGCTATGGAGAGGACCACATCCAGCCCGATCAGGTCCGCGAGCCGCAGCGGGCCCATCGGATGGGAGCAGCCGAGCATCATGGCGTCGTCCACGGTGTCCGCCGTCGCCGTTCGGTCTGTTCGGCCGGTCGGCCGTGTCCGTCCGGTCCGTCCGTGTCATCGGGTACTCGGGGTACTCGGGGTACTCGGGTACTCGGGGTACTCGGGGTACTCGGGTACTCGGAGTCTCCGTTTCTCGGGATCGGCGGGGTCATCGGGCCGGTACGGCGACGGCCGCCTCGGGCCCTGGGGTCACTGGAGCGGGGACCGGCTCTGACGGGGCTTCGGTGTCGCGCAACAGGTTCAGCCGGTCCTCGCCGACGCGGTCCCGCATGGCCTGGTCGGTCACCCCGAGCCCCGGGCGGGGTGCCAGGCACAGCACGCCCACCTTGCCGGTGTGCCGGTTCGTCTGGACGAGCCGGGCGGCCTCAGCCGCCTCGGCGAGCGGGTGGACGGTGGAGAGGACCGGCACCAGGTGACCCAGGCGGAACAACCGGTTGCACTCCGACTGCTCCTGCAG
>NZ_AEJC01000019.1 GCF_000317595.1 Streptomyces ipomoeae 91-03
AACGCGAGGTGCTGCCCGCCGCGCTCGACCTGGGCGTCGGTCTGCTGCCGTCCTCACCGCTGGGCCGCGGGGTGCTCACCGGCAAGTACCGCCACACCACTCCCCCGGACTCACGGGGCGGCTCGGAGCACATGGCCCCGTTCGTCGCGCCGTATCTCGACGACACGGCGAGCAGCATCGTGGACGCGGTGCAGACCGCCGCGGACGGCCTCGCCGTGACCCCGCTCCAGGTGGCCCTGGCGTGGGTACGCGACCGGCCCGGCGTCGCCGCGCCCATCGTCGGCGCACGCAACGCACTGCAGCTCACGGCCGCGTTGTCAGTGGAGACCCTTAGTCTTCCTGACGAGATCTGCCGGGCTCTCGACGACGTGTCGGCGCCCGTGCACCGCTATCCCGATCACGACTGGAGCACGCTGTGAGCACGGAGCCCGCGACCACGGAGCCGGACGAGCCGGGGCGACGGGGCGAGGGGTCCCCCGCGGCCGAGAGCGCCGCCGAGAACCGGCCGAGCGCGCCCGGGGCTACGCCCGTGGACGGGGACACGGCCGGGGCCGGATCGATCGCGGACGCCGGTGAGACGGCCGGGGGCAGGAACGGCGAGGACGAGACCGACGGCGACGCGGACAGCAGCTCCAGTGCCGGCGCCTCCGATGCCGGCTCCCCCGGCGGCGGTACCGGCGACGCGGCGGACGCGGGCGTCGTCGGCCCAACGGCAGCGGACGGCGAGTCGGCAGAGTCGGCCGAAGCCGGTGGTGTCGAGGCCGCACCAGATATGTCCGAGGCGGAGGCCGAGCTGGCCGCGGAGCGGGAGCGGATCGAGCGGCGGAAGGCGGAGAAGAAGGGGCCGATCGCGAGCGGGGCCAAGCTCAGCGGGGTGGCGGCCGATCTGTTGGCCGCCGTACGGGCGGTGGAGGGCGGGCAGAAGCCCGCGGCCACCGTGTTCAGCGAGCCGGAGCCCGCACCGCGGCGGCCCGCGCCGGAGCCGGTGCGGCGGCCTCAGCCGGTTGCGCCCGTGGCCGGTGTGGCGGCGCCCTCCGGGGAGACCGTCGAGGCGGTGCGTGCCGTGCTGGCCGCGGGCGGGGCGCCCGAGGCGCTCGGGCCGCAGGTCGCCGAAGTGCTCGGCGAAGGTGCGGGCGATCGGCTGCGTGCGGATCCCTGGCAGTTGCTGCGGGTGCCCGGCGTACGGCCGGAGCAGGCCGACGGATTCGCGCGGGCGCTGCTCGGCGCGGAGTGCGGCCCGGACGACGAGCGGCGGGGCCGTGCGGTCACCGTGTGGCTGCTGGAACAGGCGGCCATCGCCGGGCATACGGCGCTGGAGGCCCCCGCCCTGGCCGCCGCACTGGCCCAGCGGTCCGTGCCCGACCCCGACGCGGCAGTCCAGAGCGCCGTCGCCGAGGGCGAGGCCCTGGTCTTCCAGGACGCGCTCGACGATGCGCCGCCCACCGCGGCGGGCGCCGGTGCCGAGGGCGACGAGGCGGAGCAGGAGCAGCCGGTTCGCGTTCTCATCGGGCTGGAGCGTTACGCGCTCGCCGAGGAGAGCCTCGCCGACGGTCTCGCCCGGGTCGTGAACTCCCTGCCCAAGGAGGACTCGACGGACTGGCCCCCGGCGGAGGCGTCGGTGCCGCGATCCGCCGTCGGCCTGATCCGCGCGGTCGCCGGGCACGGGCTGGTGCTGCACACCGGCGGCGAGGCCGCCCGCGCCGAACCCGCGGCGCTGATCACCGCCGCGCGGGCGCTCGGGCTGCGGGCGTACGCGGCGACGCACAGCGCGGACGGGAGACGTCGGTTCGCGGCCCTCATCGGCGGTGACGAGGGAAGCGACGGCGCGATCGTGGCCACCGTCGCCGGGTTGTTGTCCGGTGCGGAGGGGCCCGGCCGGGATGCCGACGGTGCGCTGGACCTCGACCTGCTCGTCGTACTGGACGCGCCGCAGCTCGACGTCGAGACGGCCGCCGTGCTCGTCGAGTCGCTGCCCGACGGGGCCCGGCTGGTGCTCAGCGGTGACCCGGGGGTGCTGTGGTCCGCCGGGCCGGGGCGGGTCTTCGCGGATCTGCTCGCCGCCCGCACCTGCCCACAGGTCGCCTCGCGGACGCCCGATCCCGGGCCGATCGGCGAGTTGGTCTCCGGGATCGGGATCGGAGAGCTGAACCAGGTCGACGCGCCCGGGAAGGAGGTCGTGATCGTGCCGGTGCGGGACGCCGGGGAGGCGGTGCACCGGACCGCGCAACTGGTCGTGGACTCGGTGCCGAGGGCCTTCGGCATCCCCGCCGAGCAAGTGCAGGTGATCACCCCCGGGCACGGTGGGGCGGCCGGTACGCGTGCGCTCAACGTGGCGCTGAAGGAACGGCTGAATCCCGGCCCCGGCCGCTTCGGGGGCTTCGATCCGGGTGACCGTGTCGTCCACTCCCCCGTGCCGGGGCGTACGACGCCGGGGCGCGTGGTCAAGGCCGACGCCGAGGGGTTGCACCTGGAGTGTGCGGGGGCGGCCGTGGTCGTACCGAAGGAGCGGGTGGAGCAGAGCGTGCGGCACGCGTGGGCCCTGACCGCGCACCAGGCCGTGGGGCACCGTTGGCCGGCCGTGGTCGTGGTGCTGCCGGGCGACGCCGCGCCCGCCCTCAGCCGGCCCTGGGTCTACACGGCCTTCGGCCGGGCCGAGCGGCACCTGTCCGTCGTCCATGGCGTGGAACAGGCCCTGCCCCGCGCGGTCGCCGAAATCGGCGCGAAGCCACGCACGACACGGCTACCGGTGCTGCTGAAGGCGCAGGTACCGTCCGCCGATTGACCCTGCCGCAGCTGCGCAGGAGACCCGCGCCCCCATAAGGGGCGCGGGGAACTGCGCGAGCGACCACACACAACCCGCAGCCGCCAAGCAAAACGGACACCCCTGAGCCAGTAGGCGCCCCGAGCCAGAAGGCGCCCCCGAGCTAGAAGGCACCCACAGGCACCCTGAGCCATTCGGTCCCCACAGGCACCCCCGAGCCCCCTGGGCCCTCAGTCCCGGCCCGCGCCTAGCGATCCGCGTCCAACGGTTCCAGGTCCTCGTCCTCATCCAGCTCCGCTTCGAGTTCGAGGTCGTCGTCCAGCTCGTCGTCCTCCATGTCGTCGTCGAACACCGCACTGACGTCGAAGCGGCACACCACACGTTGGGGATCGACCTGGTCGAAGGGGGCCTCCAACCACTCGCCGGGCTCGGCGGTGTCGTCCCCGGCGGTCACCCAGAGCGTGGAGTCGCCCTCCTCCAGGCCGAACTCCTTGTGCCGGGAGGCGATCTCGTCCGGCTCGAACTCCCCGAACAGCACGCCCAGCGCCCCATGCACCGTGCCGACCCCGTTGTCCGGGGCCGAAGGCTCCTCCACGGCCTCCACCCGTTGCGCCTGCGCGAGCAGGCGCTGTGGCTCGACGACCGTGTAGTCCCGGCGGATCAGCACACTGAGCGCGCTGGGTTCCTCGGGGCCGGTGTACGGCGGCATGTCCTCCGTGCCGGGGATCTCGAAGGGGGTGACCTCGTCGTAGCGGTCGTAGAGCAGTTCGTCGTACTCCTCGGCGGCCCCGGCCAGCTCGTTGAACGCTTCGTAGACGGCCGGGTCGTCCTCTCCCGTCCTCTGCTCGACCGCGGCGAGATGGCGGTCGAGCGCGGTCTTGACCGCCTCGGCGGCGGCGCGTACCTCGGCAGCGGTGGGCTGCGCAGCATCAGACATAGTGCAGACGCTATCCGTATGGGGCCCCAGCCCGCACAATAGATACCGATGCCGGAATACGAATTTGTCGACGTGTACGTACCTCGTGGGGTCTCCCGCAAGGACGCCACACGCCTGCTGACGGACCATGCCGAGTACGGACACTGGGAGTTGGACCGACTGAGCCTGCTGCGCGATGGCAGCCGCAGGGTGCGGTTGCGCCGACGGATCATCCGCCAGGTGCGCGCCACGTGGTAGGTGGGCAGATCACAACGGAGC
>NZ_AEJC01000020.1 GCF_000317595.1 Streptomyces ipomoeae 91-03
TCCGCGACCAGCGGGATGTGCGTGTTGATCCACACGCACCCGAAGTCCAGCGCCTTGGACATCCGCATCGCCCGCGCATGATCCTTCGTCCACACCGACGAAGCGAGCGCGTACTCCACCCCGTTCGCCCAGCCCACGGCCTGCGCCTCGTCCGCGAACGACTGGACGGTGATGACCGGGCCGAAGACCTCCTTCTGGATGATCTCGTCGTCCTGCTTCAGCCCCGACACCACGGTCGGCGCGTAGAAGTACCCCTTCTCACCGACCTGATGTCCACCCGCCTCGACCTTGGCATGCGCGGGCAGCCGCTCGATGAACCCGGAGACCTGCTTGAGCTGGTTGGGGTTGTTCAGCGGCCCGTACAGCACATCCTCGTCGTCCGGCTGCCCGGTCTTCGTCTCGGCCGCCGCCTTCGCGAGCGCGGCCACGAACTCGTCGTGGATCGCCTCGTGCACGAGCACACGCGTGGCCGCCGTACAGTCCTGCCCGGCATTGAAGAAGCCCGCCACCGAGATGTCCTCGACAGCCTTGGCGATGTCGGTGTCCTCGAACACCACGACCGGCGCCTTGCCACCCAGCTCCAGATGGACACGCTTGACATCCCTGGCCGCGGACTCGGCGACCTGCATACCCGCCCGCACCGAACCGGTGATGGACGCCATCGCCGGAACCGGATGCTCGACCATCATCCGCCCCGTCTCACGGTCACCGCAGATGACGTTGAAGACACCCTTCGGCAGGATCGCCCCCACGATCTCGGCGATCAGGACCGTCGACGCCGGAGTCGTGTCCGACGGCTTCAACACCACCGTGTTCCCCGCCGCGATCGCCGGCGCGAACTTCCACACCGCCATCATCATCGGGTAGTTCCACGGCGCCACCTGCGCACAGACACCCACCGGCTCACGGCGGACGATCGAGGTCATCCCCTCCATGTACTCACCGGCCGACCGCCCCTCCAGCATCCGCGCCGCACCCGCGAAGAAACGGATCTGGTCCACCATCGGCGGGATCTCCTCGGAACGGGTCAACCCGACCGGCTTGCCCGTGTTCTCCACCTCGGCCGCGATCAGATCCTCCGCGCGCTCCTCGAACGCGTCAGCGATCTTCAGCAGAGCCTTCTGCCGCTCGGCCGGCGTGGTGTCGCGCCAGCCGGGGAAAGCCTCGGCGGCAGCCGCCATCGCGGCGTCCACATCCGCCTGACCGGACAGCGGCGCCGCCGCGTAGGCCTCCCCGGTCGCGGGGTTGACCACCTCCGTGGTCCGTCCGTCGGCGGCATCCCGGAACTCGCCCCCGATGTAGTTGCGCAGACGACGCAGCTCGGTGCTCACTGCCGGCCCTCCCTGTGTGGGTGTCCAATACCTGAGACACCCACCCTAATCCGCTCACCCACGTTTTCAACAGCCCCGACACCCCGGTCACTGCGAAATCCGCAAGCTACGAGCCCGTAAACAACGAATTTCATCGATCTGCCCTTGCGGAACTGTCGAGACCTCGTGCACAGTGAGCTCGTGGCCAGTCGAAGCGCAGACCAGAGAGACTCCAGGGAACCCAGGAGGGAGTCCCGGGATCCCAGGAGCGGCACTCCTCAGTTGGACGCCGTCTCCCTCGCCATCGTCGAACAGCTCCAGGAGGACGGCCGCCGGCCGTACGCCGCGATCGGCAAGGCGGTCGGCCTCTCCGAGGCGGCCGTGCGCCAGCGCGTCCAGAAGCTGCTCGACCAGGGCGTGATGCAGATCGTCGCCGTCACCGACCCGCTCACCGTGGGCTTCCGGCGGCAGGCGATGCTCGGCATCAACGTCGAGGGGGACCTCGACCCCGTCGCGGACGCGCTCGCGGCCATGCAGGAGGTGGAGTACATCGTGATCACCGCGGGCTCGTTCGATCTGATGGTCGAGGTGGTCTGCGAGGACGACGACCACCTCCTGGAGGTGATCAACAAACGCATCCGGACCCTGCCCGGCGTGCGGTCCACCGAGAGCTTCGTCTACCTCAAGCTCAAGAAGCAGACCTACATGTGGGGAACCCGATAGCCGTGAGCACCGACATACCCAAGCCCGCCAAGGATCTCAGCCAGACCGCCTACGACCACCTGTGGATGCACTTCACCCGCATGTCGTCGTACGAGAACGCCCCGGTCCCCACCATCGTCCGGGGCGAGGGCACGTACATCTACGACGACAAGGGCAAGCGGTACCTCGACGGTCTCGCCGGTCTGTTCGTGGTCCAGGCCGGCCACGGCCGCACCGAGCTCGCGGAGACCGCGTTCAAGCAGGCGCAGGAGCTGGCCTTCTTCCCGGTGTGGTCCTACGCCCACCCGAAGGCCGTCGAGCTGGCGGAACGTATCGCCTCCTACGCGCCCGGCGATCTGAACAAGGTCTTCTTCACCACCGGTGGCGGCGAGGCGGTCGAGACCGCCTGGAAGCTTGCCAAGCAGTACTTCAAGCTCAAGGGCAAGCCGACCAAGTACAAGGTCATCTCGCGCGCGGTCGCCTACCACGGCACCCCGCAGGGCGCCCTGTCCATCACCGGCCTGCCCGCCCTGAAGGCCCCCTTCGAGCCACTGGTCCCGGGCGCGCACAAGGTGCCGAACACCAACATCTACCGCGCCCCGATCCACGGCGACGACCCGGAGGCCTTCGGCCGCTGGGCCGCCGACCAGATCGAGCAGCAGATCCTGTTCGAGGGCCCCGACACCGTGGCCGCGGTCTTCCTGGAGCCGGTGCAGAACGCCGGCGGCTGCTTCCCGCCGCCGCCGGGCTACTTCCGGCGGGTGCGCGAGATCTGCGACCAGTACGACGTGCTGCTCGTCTCCGACGAGGTCATCTGCGCCTTCGGCCGGCTCGGCACGATGTTCGCCTGCGACAAGTTCGGCTACGTCCCGGACATGATCACCTGCGCCAAGGGCATGACCTCGGGCTACTCCCCGATAGGCGCCTGCGTCGTCTCCGACCGTGTCGCCGAGCCCTTCTACCAGGGCGGCAACACCTTCCTGCACGGCTACACCTTCGGCGGCCACCCGGTCTCCGCGGCCGTCGCCCTCGCCAACCTCGACCTGTTCGAACGTGAGGGCCTCAACCAGCACGTCCTCGACAACGAGGCCGCGTTCCGCTCGACCCTGGAGAAGCTGTACGACCTGCCGATCGTCGGCGACGTCCGCGGCAACGGCTACTTCTACGGAATAGAGCTGGTCAAGGACAAGGTCACGAAGGAGTCGTTCGACGACGAGGAGACCGAGCGGATCCTCTACGGCTTCCTGTCGAAGAAGCTGTTCGAGAACGGCCTCTACTGCCGCGCCGACGACCGTGGCGACCCGGTCGTCCAGCTCGCCCCGCCGCTGATCTCCGATCAGTCGACCTTCGACGAGATCGAACAGATCCTGCGCGCGACCCTGACGGAGGCGTGGACGCTCCTCTGAGCGTCGCCTGTTCAAACGGCATCACCCGTTCAAACGGCCCGGAATGCACCCGTACGAGTGAGATGGATGCGTTCCGGGCCGTGTGCTGTCCGACCCCTGCCACCCTGCCTGCCTAGCGTGCCCTGTAACCGATCGGCCCTGCCTTCGTTCCCCCGGACGGGGGACTCCCCACGGCAATCCCTGATCCGAACCGAGGTGTACGCCCATGGTGGCCCCGCCGGACAACGACGTGCTCTGGGCACGTGGTCTGACCTATGCGCACGACGGCTCGCCCGCGCTGCAAAGCGTGTCGATGGGCGTCCAGGAAGGCGAGATCCTCGCCGTCACCGGCCCACGCGGCAGCGGCAAGACCACGCTTCTGCGGTGTCTGTCCGGACAACTGCGGCCCCAGCGGGGCGAGGTGTGGTTCAACAGCATTCCCGTGCACACGATGGGCCCGGTCGCCCGGGAGCGACTGCGCCGCGACCGGTTCGGCTGGATCGACCCGGAGCCGGTCCTCGTCCCCGAGCTGAACGCCTGGGAGAACACCGCTCTGCCGCTGATGCTGCGCGGCACCGGCCACCGGGCCGCCAAGCACGCCGCTCTGGAGTGGCTGGAGCGCCTCGACATCCGCGGCGCGGCCCGCAAGCGCCCACACGCCCTCCTCCAGTCCGAGCGCCAGCGCGTGGTCGTCGCCCGCGCGCTGGTCGCCGCCCCCACCGTGCTCTTCGCGGACGAGCCGACCGCCGCGCTGCACCGCGCCGAGCACGCCCATGTGCTGCGCACCCTCACCACGGCCGCCCGCTCGCACGACATCACCGTCGTCCTCGCCACCCACGACTCCGAGATCGCCTCCCTCGCCGACCGCACGGTGTCCCTGCTCGACGGGCGGTATGTGAGGACCGTCCATCTGCCCTTCGCCGCCAAGGGGGAGGGCCGGTCCGCCCCCGAGGGGGGAGGCCGGGCAGCGTGCTCGCTCTCCGTCTAGCCCGCCGGGCACACCCGATCGTCCAGCTGCGCCGTCTGCTGGTCGCCGCTGCCACGGGCGGCACCGGTTTCCTGCTGCTCTGCGCTCTCGGGCACGCCCTGTCGCACCCCTCCGCCCCGACCGGCTCGGCGCTCCGCCTGGCCTGGTGCCTCGCGCCGGCCGCCGCCACCGTGTACTTCGCGGTGGCGGTCGCCCGCACCGACCCCGGCACCCGCCCACGCCCCGGCCTCTCCGCCATCGGCCTCGGCCCGGTCCGTCTCATGGCCATCTCGGCGGTGACGACGGCCCTGTCCACCGTCCTCGGCTCCCTCCTCGCCCTGCTGTTCTTCCTTCATCTGCGCGGCGACCTGACGGGCATGCCGTTCGACGGCGCCGCCGCCGACGTACTCGCCGCCGGACAGCCCCTGCCCCTGCCGGCCGCCCTGACCCTGCTCTCCGTGGTGCCGGTCGTCGCCTCCGTCACGACCGCGCTGGTCCTGCGGCCGAAGGACACCCGCCACCGGTCCGCCGGCCCCCGGGCGCGCTTCATGGCGTTCGACACCTTCGACATCCACAGGCGGGCCATGTCACCCGCGGGTGCGACACGGTACGAGGAGGACGAGCCCGTCGAGGAACCGGCGCCCCCCGCCGCCCCGCCGGCCCCGCGCCCCGCCCCCGGCGGCCTCCCCTGGGGCATCGCCGTGCTGGCCATGGGTCTCGCCGTCGAGGCGTACACCGGGCGGTCCGGCTCCGGCTCCGGTCTCGCCCTCCCCGGCGGCCTCGTCGACAGCCCCATCGGCGTGGTCGGCGGCTGGCTGCTGACCGCGCTGGGCCTGGTCCTCACCGGGCCCGGGCTCACCCATCTCACCGGGCAGCTCCTCCAGGCCGTACGGCCGGGCGCGCTGCGGCTGCTCGCGGGGCGGGTGCTCCAGGAGGAGGCCCGGCGCATCGGGCGTCCGCTCGGGGTGGTGTGTGCCGTGGCCTCGGGGGCGTACGCCTTGGTGGCGTTGTCCTCCGGCGCGCGTCCCGCGGTCGGCCCCCTCACCCTGCTGGGCGCGCTGGTGGTAATCGGCTGCACCGTCCTCACCCTCGCCACGGCCGCCGTCGAGGCCCGGCGGGCGCACGCCGAGACCACCGCCGCGCTGTTGCGGCTGGGGGCGCCCAGCACCCTGCCCCGCCAGGCCGCACTGCTCCGCGCGGGCGCCCTGCTCGCCGTGTTCGGCCCGCTGACCTGGACGGTCGCCCAGTTGGCGGCGCTCCCGTTGGGCGCCTGAAGGCCGTCCTTCAGCCCCGTTCCGAGGGCGCCGCGAAATTCGTACGAAAAAAATCCGCGAGCGGCGATGAGTTCCGTGACCGCCCCGGGTCTACACCTCCGAACGGACCGAAACCGACAACGGACCGAAACCCACGACGGACCGAACCCACGACGGTCCGATGACTACGGATGACTACGGGAGAGACCTCGCCATGAGCAAGCCCTACCAGCAGATGATCTTCCTGAACCTGCCCGTGAACGACCTCGACGCCTCGAAGAAGTTCTTCACGGAGCTCGGGTACTCGATCAACCCGCAATTCAGCGACGAGAACGCCGCCTCCGTCGTGATCAGCGACACCATCGTCGCGATGCTGCTGACCAAGCCGTTCTACGCGACCTTCACCGAGAAGGAGATCGCGGACGCCTCGAAGACCAGCGAGGTGCTGATCTGTCTGAGCGCCGAGAGCCGCGAGAAGGTGGACGAGCTGGTCGACAAGGCCGTCGCCGCCGGCGGCACCGCGTCGGACAAGGTCCAGGACATGGACTTCATGTACGGCCGCGCCTTCGACGACCTCGACGGCCACACCTGGGAGGTCGTATGGATGAACCCGGCCGCGATCGAGGGCTGAACACCCGCCGCACAAGCCGCCTAGCATGGGCGGGTGCAGACGATGCCCGCCCATGCGGCCCACCACGGCGACCATGAGATCGAGACGCTGGAGGAGTTCGACGCGACCATAGCGGCGCGTGGCACGCTCGCCGGATTCCGTGTCCAGGCCGTCGATCTGACGGACCGTACGCGCGAACTGCTCAGCACCGACACGGCGGGCACCGTCTTCCTCGGCTGCCCCATGCGCGAGCAGGCGGCGGCGAAGGTCCGTGTCGACGGCGCCCTGGTCTTCCCGCCGGTCCCCGGTCTGCCCTTCGATCCGTACCGCGGCCTGGTCTACTCGCCCGACGAGCTCTTCGCGTCCCTGGCGGACGGCGGCTACGAGGCGACGCCGGACGCCCGCTCGTACGCCTGGTTCCAGCGCACCAAGGCCGACCGCGACGTCTTCGCCTCGATGCTGCGCGCCGTCCACGACGACTCGGTCTCGGACGCGCTCGACGAACTCCTCTCCGGCGCCCGGGTGGTGGGCGTGATGGGCGGCCACGCGATGGCGCGCGGCACGGAGGCGTACGCCGGTGCGGCACGCCTCGGCCGTGAGCTGGCGCGCGCCGGTCTCACCGTCGCCACCGGCGGCGGCCCGGGCGCGATGGAGGCGGCCAACCTGGGCGCGTACGCGGCCCCGTACGACGACGAGATGCTCGCGGACTCCCTCCGACTCCTCGCCAAGGCGCCGAAGTTCACCCCCTCGATCACCGAATGGGCGAGCGCCGCCTTCGAGGTCCGCACCCGCTGGCCCAAGGGCGGCGCCTCCATCGGCATCCCGACCTGGTTCTACGGCCATGAGCCGCCGAACCCGTTCGCCTCCCACATCGCCAAGTACTTCGCCAACGCCACTCGCGAGGACGGCCTCCTCGCCCGCTCGAACACCGGTGTCATCTTCCTGCCGGGCGCCGCCGGAACCGTCCAGGAGATCTTCGACAACGCGACCCCCAACTACTACGAGTCCCGGGGCGAACCGACCCCCATGGTCCTGGTGAACCGAGCCCACTGGACGGAGAAGCTCCCGACCTGGCCCCTCCTCCAGTCCCTGGCCCGGGGCCGCTCGATGGAGGCCCGGATCGCCCTGGTGGACCGGATCGAGGAGGCACCGAAGGCCTTGGAGCGGCTGGGGAGCTGAGGGCTGCGCGGCTGGGGAACCGATCAGCGGGCAAAGCCAACTGCTCGGACAGGTCTTCGGATTGACAGTACTTATCCCGCGCTTATAAACCTGTGAGGCACATGGGGAAGCCGCTGCTCCGGCGGCACGCCTCCGTCACCCCTGACCCATGTGCCTCTCTTGAAGGGCAAACGTGTCCATAACCCCCCATATCACACGTACGGCGCGTTGCCTCGGCATCGCCTCCGCGTCCGCCGCACTCGTGCTGGGCCTCGCGGGCAATGCCATGGCCTGCAGCATCAAGGACTTCTCCGCCGTGGCCGAGTGCGACGGCGACAAGGGCGTCATTCGCGTCACCGACGTCGACCCGCTGGGCATCACGGCAGAAGTCAGCGTCTATCTGGAGAACAAGGGGGCCGACCTGCGCATGGTCGGCTCCAAGAACATCGAGAACTCCACCGCCGAGGGTGTCACCATCACCTTCGAGGAGGACTGGGAGCCGGGCGCCCAGTACCGCATCCATGTCAAGGCGGCCGGGTACGTCGACGAGGACCTGCCGATCCTGACCGCGCCCGCCACGGCCTGCGCGAAGGCGAAGACCCCGCCCGCGGCCACGAAGAGCCCGGGGAAGCCCGCGTCGCAGGACAAGGACGAGGACGGGGGCAAGGAGCCGTCCAAGGCCAAGAACTCCCCCACCCCGTCGGCCTCCGAGGGCACCGTGCCCGCCGGCTCGGACGGCAACAACGCCCCCTCCCCCGAGGGCGACTCCAACCTCGCCGAGACCGGTGCCGACTCAGGCACCGGCCCGATCGCCGCGATCGCGGCGGCCCTGGTCTTCCTCGGCGCCGGTGCCGTCCACTACAGCATGCGGCGACGCGGGGCCTCTACCCGCTGATCCACCGCGCAGGGCTCGTACGGCTG
>NZ_AEJC01000021.1 GCF_000317595.1 Streptomyces ipomoeae 91-03
GTGGGCGCCGACGGAGCGCCGGACCCGCCGAACACGTCGGAGCGGACGAACGACCCGGTGCCGTTGTCCGGTCCGGCACCCGCGCCGGGGCGCTGGGCGTCGAAGCCGTGACGCGGCGAGGACGGGAAGTCCGGGGCAGGGGCCGGGCCCTGATCGGGCTCGATCCGCGGCATCGGAGCGGTGACGTCCGGCTGCTCGTCATGGCCGCGCGGGGTGTCCAGCGAGGCGCGCGGCACCGGCGGCTGCGCGTTCTCGTCGCTCCAGCTCGGCCGTGCCGGGGAGTTGCCGCCGGGCAGCTCGGCGCGCGGACCACCGCGGCCGGGCAGCTGCGGACGACGCCTGCCGGAACGTTCCTTGCCCTGCTTCGGCGGCACGGCGGCGGGGCCGCTGTCGGCGCCGCCCGGACGGGCCACGCCCATGTCACCGAAGCCGCCGGGGCGCTGGCCCTGACCGTTGTCGGAGAAGTTCTCGAAGTTGCCGGGGCCACCGGTCCCGGCGGCCTGCAGACCCTGCGGGGCACCCGGGGCCTGACCGCCGCCGAACATCCCGGCACCGGCCGGAGCCGGCCGCCCACCCTGCGGCGGGGGACCGCCCTGCGGCCCACGCGGACCACCGGGGTTGCCCGGGCCGCTGGGGTTGCCGGGCAGCGCGGCCCGCGGACCCTGTCCGGAGCCGACCTGCCCACGCTGCGGGGCGCCACCGAGCAGTCCGCCACCGGCGGGACCCCCGCCCAGCGGCGGACCCGCCTGGCCGCCGGCCTGGCGACGCGCGGCGGCGGCACCGGCCGCGGCCTGCGCGGCGGCCGGACCACCGGTGGACGGCCCGCCCTGGCCGGGCTTGCCCGGGGTGGGCTTCTTGTTGCCCTGCGCGACGTCGACGGGAAGCATGACGAGCGCGGTCGTACCGCCCGAGTCGGACGGCCGCAGCTGGATGCGGATGCCGTGCCGCTGGGACAGCCGGCCGACCACGAACAGACCCATGCGGCGGGAGACCGACACGTCCACGGTGGGCGGCGAGGCGAGCCGCTCGTTGATCGCGGCGAGGTCCTCGGGAGAGAGACCGATACCGGTGTCGTGGATCTCGATCAGCACCCGGCCGTCGGGCAGCGCGTGACCGGTGACCTTGACCTTGGTCTGCGGGGAGGAGAACGAGGTCGCGTTCTCCAGCAGCTCGGCGAGCAGGTGCACGAGGTCGTTGACGACGCGGCCGGCGACCTCGGTGGTCGGCACCGAGGCCAGCTCGATGCGCTCGTACTGCTCCACCTCGGACGCGGCGGCGCGGAGCACGTCGACCAGCGGGACCGGGCGGGTCCACCGGCGGCCGGGCTCCTCACCCGCGAGGACGAGGAGGTTCTCACCGTTACGGCGCATACGCGTCGCGAGGTGGTCCAGCTTGAACAGCGAGGACAGCTGGTCCGGGTCGGCCTCGCGGGACTCCAGTTCGGAGATCAGCGACAGCTGGCGCTGGATCAGGCCCTGGGAGCGGCGCGAGAGGTTGGTGAACATCGCGTTGACGTTGCCCCGGAGAAGGGCCTGCTCGGCGGCGAGGCGGACCGCCTCGCGGTGCACGTCGTCGAAGGCCGCGGCCACCTGGCCGATCTCGTCCCGGGAGTGCACACCGACCGACTCCACGGAGGTGTCGACGTCCTGCGGGTCCGACTCCGACAGCTGCTTGACCAGCTCGGGCAGTCGGTCCTGGGCGACCTTGGTCGCGGTGTCCTGCAGCCGCCGCAGCGAACGGATCATGGACCGGGCCACGACGAACGCGCCGACCAGGGAGACACCGAGGACGAGCAGGATCAGCGCACCGGAGATGATCGCTTCCTGCTCGGACTCGCTGCGGAGCGTACGAGCGGTCTGCTCCATCTCCTCCAGCAGCGTGCCCTCGATCTTCTTCATCTGCTCGATCTTGGAGGACGAGTCGTCGACCCAGTCCTTGTACGACCGCTTGTCCTGCGAGCGCAGACCGTCCCTGCTGTCGAGCACCCGGCTCGCGTAGAGGTCGGAGGCCTCGATGATGGGGCTCGCGTCGTCGATCGGCTTGGTCAGCTCCTCGGCGCCGGAACCGTAGATGTCCGAGAAGGTGCTGCGGTCGGACTCCTCGTTCGACAGCGCCGAGCTCGCGTACAGCCGGTCGTTCTCGGAGAGCGAGCCGAAGTCGTCCTTGTTCACGGGCAGGGCCGCCGCGATGACCGCGCGCTGGATGGAGGCGTACTCCTTGGCGGACGAGAACGCCGCCAGGGCACGCGTGCGCGTGATCATCTCCGGGTTGCTGGTGGCCTCGGCCATGTCCGTGGACAGGTCCAGCAGCTGCTCGATCAGACGGTGGTACGCCTCGACGGTCTGCGTGGAGTTCCGGGCGTCGTCGTACGCCCTGCTGCGGACGTTGTTGAGGTTGATCAGCTCGCGGGTGACCCGGACGAGGCTGTCACGGACGCCGGGCAGTCGGTCCGTGGTGTTGGCGTTGTCGGCTTCCTGGGTCGCGTCGAGGAACTGGGTCCGGGCCCGGTCGGTCTTCTGCCGGGCGCTCTTGACCGTCAGGTCGCTGGCGTTCAGACCGTGGGCGAGGGGCCCGGCGGACAGGTCGCGCTCCCGCTGGAGCGCGTCGGCGAGTTCGGTCGCCTGCTTGGTCATGTCGGTCAGCAGCCGCATGTTGTCGAGCTGCTGGATGTCGTCCACGTTGTCGCTGATGCGCAGCGCGCCGAGTGACGTCGCCGCCACCACGGGGAGGGCGAGCAGCGAGACGAGACGGGTCGAGATGCGCCAGTTGCGCAGGGCTATTCGGGAACCGGGGCCACCGGACTTGTTCGCGCCCTTGGACTTGCCGGGCGGCGTGGGGGGAGCTGACGCGCCGGGGCGCCCGGAGCGCTCACCGCCGTCGCCGATCTCCGCCGGACCCGGGTTCTGGGCGTGCTGGGGGGAGGAACCGTGGCCAGCTCCGTTGTGTGGCTCCGGCTCCGCCGAAGCGCTGCCATCCCTCTTGAAACGTCCCTGCACTAGCGTCGCAACCTCTGGACCAGGCGCCCCACCGAATGAACGGCGGGACGGTGTCGGCGTGTTGGGGGCGCCCTGAATACGTCCCCTGTTGGTGGTCGTGAGTGACCGGCGCTGGCTCCCCCTTCCACCGCCGCCCGGCGCTGCGTTGCGCCCCTGCGCGCCGGCACGATCCCTGCGGCGGTCCGTGGAATTCCAGCACAGTGCCGGATCTGCAACAAGGCCAATGGGTAACGGTCTGTTCACTGTGACAGCGCGTGAAGTGTGCGTTACCGAAGGTGGAGGTCATTTCCGCCAATAACGGGCATACTTGGACGATCGGTTGGCGTGAGTCGGGTGTCCCAGTCGCCATGATCAGGGGCGGAATGCAGGCTTCCGTTGGCCAATGCCCGTTTCGCCCGAGCGAGTTGAGAATCCGGAATGTCCGGTTTGTCTGGTGCTGGGTGAGCAAACTCACACACTGATCATGCCTTCTTCACCGCTTGACCCGGGAATCGGATGTTTAACCTGACGCTTTACAGGGATGGCGAATCCGACAACCCGCGCTTGTGGGGCGGCCCTTGTTGGCCCACCCGGCGCCCGCACCCGACGAGGTCTTGGACACAGTGAAGACGACGACGATGTTCCGCACGATAGCCAACCCCCGGCGCACCACGCTGGCCCACCTCGCCGACGCGGAGGAACTGCGCGCACCGGAGCAGGAGCACTCGGTCGACCTCCCCTCCCAGACCGCGAACCCGCGCCGGACGATCCTCGTGACCGCCCCGGCCCGCTCCGCGGAGTAGTTGCACGCTCAAGTACGCACACGATCCACCGCCCGCTCAAGGCGGCTCCTGCGAATACGGCACGGTTTCCCGTGAGCCGCTCCGGTGGGTACGAACGTGAAGGG
>NZ_AEJC01000022.1 GCF_000317595.1 Streptomyces ipomoeae 91-03
TCGGAGTGAAGCCTCCGGGGGCCCCGCCCTTTGCCGCATCTCGCCTCTCGCCTCTCGTCTCTCGCGCCTCCGTCTACGTCGCCGTCAGCTGAGGTGACGCTTCAGCCGCTGCCCCCGACTCTCGGCCACGCGCAACGCGTCGCCGAGCGCCTCACTCAACCGCTCGGCAAGAAACCGCAGTTCACCATGCGGAGCCTCCGGCAGGATCGCGCGAGCATGGACGAGCAGTTCGGCTCCCATGCCGAGCTGAATGGACTCCGTGGCATCGGCGAGCCGGGACACCGGCCCACCGTCGTCGTCGGCGATCAGATAACAGGGCTTGCCCTCGGCACCGACCCAGGGCAACAGCCGTAGTGGACCGCCCGACGGGGACACCTCGTCCTCCGCTCCCATCAGGCGACCTCCATCCCATGGATCCAGTACGGCCCGGGTACGTCCAACCCCATCGCCGCCATGGCCAACTCCCGCCGCCGCTGACGTTGTTCGTGGGCGGTGACGTAGGGCCGTACGGCGACGGTGGCGGCGCCGTCGAAGATCTCGTCGAGCCCGTAGGGGGACCGATGCGCCGGGAGCGGGGTGGGGGCCGGATCCGTCCACGCGGCCGGGGGCGGTACGACGAGGGGGCGGGCCCCGGCCCGTCGTCGCCGGCCCGTACCGGGACTGAACAGAAGCCGCACCCACGCCGCGATACGACGGCTAAGGTCATGCATTGTCATCGCTCCTTGTCAGCGTTGGCCGCGCCCCGGGAGGTCCCACAACCTCGCCGGGGTTTTCGTCCTCTTTGAACATAGCGAGAGGTGCAGCCCTCTGTATACAAGTACAGAGGGATCCACTCGAATGGGTAGGATGAGCATTGTCTACGTTGGACATATGAGCGATACAGAGGAGTCTGAGAAGCCTCTGGACCCCATGAGCGCCCGACCGCTCTACGTCCAACTGGCCGACATCATCGAGCGCAAGATCGCGTCGGGAGAACTGGCCCCCGACCGGCCGATCCCTTCGGAGAACCACCTCGCCGACGAGTACGGCGTAGCAAGGCTCACCGCCCGCCGTGCAACCCAGGAACTCCGCGAGCGCGGGCTCGTGGTCACCGTGCGCGGAAAGGGCTCGTTCGTTGTCGAGCAGCCGCCCGTCCAAGCTGCCGCTGAAGGCGACGAGTCCACCAGTAAGTGAGCCCCCCGCTGCAACAGCCGCGCAGCCCGCAGGGCGGCGGCAGAAGCAGTATGAGTTTCCACGTGATGGTGCAGATCCCCGCAGGGCTGCTGGGCACCTGGCTCGGCCGGAACCGCACGGCCGGGGTCACTTACGTGTTCGTGCTGGCGGTGGCGGGTGTGCTCACGGCTGCTCTGCTGTGGGGAGTCCTGGAGGCCGGCCCCGTCACCCGGACCCTCCCTCTCTGGGCCGACTTCATGGCACGCGCCTCGCTGGCCATGGCCACGTACGTCTGGCTGAGCCGCCACCTCCTGACTCGGCCTGTGCGACGACCTGAAGCCCGTGAGGCCGCAGCATCCTGAGATGCTCCCGGCGCCTCCGCTGGGGAGTGGGAGCCAGTGACCTCAGCTTGGGCGGCTGCGGCACTTTGGGCCGGTTAGGGCGCTGACCTGGGAGAACGGTTGGTCTGCGGCTTCGTCAGAGCCGGTCGCGTTCCCCGTGATGCCCCCGCTGGTCCCCCGCTCGATATGGTGCGTTTGTGGTGTGGCGGTCGCGGTGGCCAGTGACTGCGCACAGTCCTTGACCGAGCGGTCAGTCATTCCCGGCCGGCGGCGTCGGCTCGTCGGCTTCGCAAGGGAAGCGGCCGCCCACGGCGTCCATGTCGACACGATCGTGCATGTGATCGAATATTTGTGGCGGGCCGCCGAGGACCTCCACCCAGTCCACGCAGCGCGCGCGGCCTGGGTCGCCGACGCCGCCCGCACCGTGCTGGACGGGCACAGCCCCCGCGTCGTCGCCGCACTGCGCCAGCACTTGCGCACCCGCCCAGATGACGCGAAGCAACTGCCCGCCATCGCCCGCACCTCCGCCTACCTGCAGGCCAAGGAGCCCTACCTGCGCCCACCTCGCCCTCGCCATGGGCTGGCCCATCGCGACCGGGGTGATCGAGGGAAGTTGCCGCTTCCTCGTCAAGGACCGCCTGGACGCGACCGGGGCGAGATGGAGCCTGACCGGCGCCGAGGTGGTCCTCCTCCTGCGCGCCGTCATCGACAACGGCGACTTCGAGCGGTACTGGCGCTACTTCACCGAACTCGACCACCTGCACACCCACGCACTCCGCTACCAGGGACAACTCGCCCTCGCGGCGTGACCGCAGCCACCCACCCATCGCCCAAGAAGCAACGCACCCCCCTGCGGCCTGGTCACACGGGCGGCTCTCCAGGCGGCGCCTCCTCCGCGCCCAGCCGCCGAAAAAGAGCAGCTCATTTTGAGCTAGAGTTGCGGCACCCACCCTTTGATACCGGGCACAACGGTAGAGGAAGGACATCTCGGTCTTGAGTGCCAAGAACAGCGCCCCGGAGGAGGCTGTACGCCAACGCGTACTTGCCGACCTCAAGAAGTTGGGTTGGAAGGAAACCCGGCTGCAGAAGGAGTGGCGTGTACCGGACACGCCGCACGACCTGACGAAGCGGGAGCGCGGGCAATCCTTCGATGCCTGCGGTCGGGCTGATCTGGCCGCCTTCGCAGACGACTCGGGCGAATCGCACGCGCTCCAGGTTCTCTTCGAGTTCAAGGCGCCCTCGATCTCTGAGGGTAAAGAGCAGCTCATGCGCTACATGGCCTCCGAGCCAGTGGTCCGCATGGGGTACTGGACCAACGGCAACGAGAGCCTGGCGGTCTACAAGTCGCATACCAACGACTGGATCGAGCAAAAGAACGCTCCTCTGCCCCACCCGGGCGAGGATCTGACCGCACCGCCGGCCACCCCGCCCACTTGGAACGACTTGGTGGTCCCCACCGAAGCCCAGTTGTCGGCCGCCTTGCGCCGCCTCGTGGCCACAGTGGTGGTAAGCGACTCGCGTTCGACCCGCCGCGAGGATCAACTGCGGGAGCTGCTGCACGTCATCCTGGTCAAGGTTGAGTCGGACGCCTGGTCATCGAGCTCGGCCAACCAGGACAAGCCGGTCCCCTTCAGGATCTACGGCGACAAGGCGTCCATGCTTCATGTGACAGCCGATCAGATCCAGCAGCAGTTCAGGAGCTATTTCGCGCGGCAGAAGAACCGAGTCTTCAACCCGGATGATCGCGACGAAATCCTCCTCAGGGAGGAAACTATCTTCGCCGTCGTCGACATACTGTCCCCGTGGCGAATTCTGGGCGATCAGGTCGACCTGCTGTCCAAGGCTTTCCAGATCTTCCGGACCAAGGCGCTGAAGTCGGGAGAGGGGCAATTCCTCACGCCGCAGCGCGTCATCCGGCCGTGCGTATCCATCATGGAGATCACCTCTCGTGACAAGGTGATCGACCCCGCTTGCGGCACGGGCGGATTCATCGTCGAAGCTTTGCGGCAGGTTCAGGAGCGAGAGTTCCCTGGCGACGATGAGACGTGGAGATTGGTAAAGTTCGCCAACGACAATCTGTATGGCGTGGACCTCGACCCGCTCAACGTCAAGCTCGCTCGGGCAATGATGATCGCCATGCGCGATGGATCCACACACGTCCTTTTGGGAGACGCTGTTCGGCAGCATACGTGGCCGGCCAAGTTCCCCCGCTTGAAGGAAGAGCTGGGTGGAGATAGCAACAGCTTCGTGGCGGAATCATTCACGGTCGTTCTCACCAACCCGCCTTTCGGTGAGGACCTAAAGGTTAAGGCGTCAGATGCTCGCGCCGCCGGATACACGATTTCTAAGGCGGCTGCCAGCGGGCGTAAAGAGTACGTCGACTTGGAAATCGGCCTGATGTACTTGGAGTTGGCTCACCGTCTCCTGCAGGTGGGTGGTCGAGTTGGAATTATCCTCCCGGAAACCTACTTCTTCTCCTATAAGTACCGGTGGCTCCCTTCATGGATGGAGGGGAGATTCGCGCTTCGCGGGATGTTCAACATTGCCATGGAAGCCTTCGAGGAGTTCTGCCGGGCAAAGACCAACTTCTACGTCTTCGAGAAGATTGGAAACGGGCCGGAAGGAATGGTGCAGGAAGAACTTACAGAGGAGAGCGAAGCCTGATGCCCGCGATCAATGCGCCGTCCTGGTTCTCTGAGGAGACGGTTACAGTCTCAACGGCACCGACGTGTGGTTTGACGAAGGGCGGGCGGCTCCTCCCACTTCTCAATCCCAGGACCGGGGCTCGCGTCATGACGACCGATCCTGAGACGGGTGAGTCAGTCACTGCCATCAACGACGTACTTCTCAGTGATGCACTCGCTCTCCAGCGCGGAGAGCGGACTAGCACCATGCGCGACATTCCTGCCTCAGACGTCCTGCCGCGAACCCGCGTTCCCGTGTATTACGACCGCCGGTATCACGAGCGCTTTATCGCCGAGATGCAAACGGAACGCTTCCAGGGGTTCCGCAGTGCCACTCTTGCCGAACTGGCAAAGAGTGGAATCATTACCATTCGCGGCGGTCACGGATCCCCCTCTTCCGGCCAGCGGATCGGAAACGTGCCCTACATCAAGGTGTCTGATCTGCGGGCCGGGTTCGTGAACATCAACCCCACGAATCGGGTACCCCGGTCCATCGCCGAAGAATTCTGGAAAGGGCCCAGCTCTCGACTCCAAGCCTTCGACATTCTCTGCCCGGAACGCACCAGCAAGAATATCGGCGACTTCTGCGTCTTGATGCCGGGCCAGGAGCAACTGCTTCTGACCAAGGAAATCATTGTGATTCGCCCGGGAGAGCGAGCGGAGTTCGACTCGTTCTATCTGCTTTGGGCGATGACGCTTAAGATTGTGCGTGAGCAGTGGAAGCGCGTCATCTTCATGCAGACCAATCGCGAGGACGTGGGTGATCGGTTCCTGGAGATCGAAATCCCGGTGCCCAACGATCCCGTGACAGCGGCCAAGGTCTCGCAGCCGTTCCGTAGCTACTACCAGACAGTGGCGAAGGCTCGGACGAGCCTGGGCCAATATCTCGCAGATTCCGGCGATCACCACTTCTTCGTATCGGACTCGGAGGGGGACATCGAGACGCAAGAGGAAGAGGAAATAGCATAGAAAAGATCGAGTCGCCCGACAGTACTCTGTCAGGCGACTCGATTACAGTAGCGGGGACAGGATTTGAACCTGCGACCTCTGGGTTATGAGCCCAGCGAGCTACCGAGCTGCTCCACCCCGCGTCGTCGCACGCAAGCGTACAGCACCCGACCGCATGCCTGCCCTTATGGATGAGAGCTGACCTGGCGGCGCCCTTCCCATGACGCGCACGGTCAGATCCTCGCCAGGTCTGATAGGGGTCTCGCCCGAGACCCGACGGCGCTTTGCGGTCCACTTCTATGCTGTCCTCTGGACGGCGCAGTGGCGTCGGCGCCCGTTGACCGGCCTGGTGCCTCGGGACGCAGAGCCTGAACGCACTCCTACTCCAAGCCGGGTTCGCATCTCGCAAGAGCAGTCGGTCGGTGGGCTCGATTACAGCTCGCGGAGGCCGGTCAGGACTCGCCCGATGAGCATCGGGGCAGCCCGCTGGCCGCCGAAGCCTGGCTCACCCAGGGCGCTGCTGGGACGAGCGGGAACCTCTGCCCAGACGATCTTCCCGGGGTGTGGTTGCGTGGGGGAGTAGCCCCAGCGGTTGGCCATCGTCTGGATGAGGACGAGTCCGCGGCCCCCGGTGGCGCTGGCGTCACTGGCGCGAGGTGCCGGCGGTCGCGGGTCGGGGTCACTGACCGCGAGGATGATGCCGCCGTCGGTGGGCCAGAGCATGAGCACGATCGTGCCGATACCGACGGAATGAGCGGCTGCTTCAGACGTCTTCGTGGGGCGTGCGTGCTGGATCGCGTTGGTTGCCAACTCCGATACGAGGAGCCGGGCGACTTCGATGCCCTCGTCGGGGAAGCGCCAGCGCTGAAGGATGTCGACGGTGTGGCGTCGGGCCCAGGCGACGGCGTTGGGGGTGGCGGCGAGGGTCAGTTCGCTGATGGGCGGGGGGATCTGGTACATGCGGATGGCTCCCTCGGCGGCGTGGCCGGGCGGGTGAGGGGCGCTGTGGCGTCGGTGGAGGCCCGCGAGTCCGAGACGGTGAGGGACGGGGCACCCCGGACTCGCGGGCTGCTTGAGAGGCCTACTTCGCGGCGACGACGTAGACGCTGCCCCAGCGGCGCTTCGGGTTGGCCATGGTGGGGTCGAAGGTCCATGGATCGACGGTGGTGAAGCCGGCCTCGGTGAAGAGCTGGACGAGCTTCTCGTAGTCGTACGCCCACAGGTGCGGGGTGTACGTGGGGTCGTCGTCCTGGTCGCGGAAGACGAGGTTCACGAGGTCGAGCCGCGTGTTGATGTGGCCGCGGCAGTCGCGCTTGGCGTACCAGCGCTCGATCGTTTCGTCAGAGGTGTCTATGGGCCCTGGGTACTGGCTCAGGGCGAAGGCGGCGTCGGGGACGCCGGTGATGATCCGGCCACCCGGCACGAGGACGCGGTGGGCCTCGCGGACGTAGTGCTTGGCGGAGCGCGGGTAGTCGATGTGCTCCAGGAAGTGCTCGGAGAAGATCTCGTCGGTGCTGTCGTCCTGGAGGGGGATGCCCTCGCGGATGTCCCAGAGGAGGTCGGCCGGCGGGACGAGGTCGATGTTGAGGAAGCCGTCGATGCGGTGGGCTCCGCCGCCGATCTGGACCTTGGCGGGTTTGTCGTCGATCTGCCCGTTGGGCCACGCGCGCCGGCTGGCGTGGTGGTAGCGGTGGAGCTCGATCTCCTTGGCGGCGGCCCGGAGGGTGCGGGCGAGGCCGTGGGTGGTGGCGGGGTCGGCGAGGACGGAGGCGATCTGCTCGCCGAGGAGGTCGACGGAGGGCATGCCGGAGGAACTCATCACGGATCTCCTGCGTGTGAGGTTGCTCGGGGTGGGGTGGGCCGCGGATGGCGGCGGCGGTGATCAGGCGGCGCTGGGCGCGAGGGCGGTCCACTGGTTGTTGCGCATGAGGGTGTACTTGATGTCCACCAGCCGCGGGGCGATGGTCAGCGCGAGCTCTTCGGCCGGGTGGAGGTGGCCGGTGTCGTCCTGCTCGGCGCGCCAGACGCGGTAGTCGAGGTTGGGGTAGGCCGGGTTGATGCCGATCTCGCCCTTGGGCATCGTGCCGTTGAACGGGGCGACGATGTCCATGTGGTTCCAGTAGTTCCAGGCTTGCAGCGCCTTGTGCTGGTCGAAGTAGAAGTAGAAGTCGGGGTAGCGGCCGAAGGTACGCAGTTCCCGGTGGATGAGGTGGCCGAGGAGCGGTCCGAGCTGGGCGGCGAGGGAGTCGAATTCCCAGCGCGTGTGATGCCAGGCTTCGGGGGCGTCGCCTGGCGCGAAGAGGCGGGCGGCGACGAGGTAGCTGATCCGCTCGACCAGGTACGTGCTCGCGTGGCTGGTGTCGATGGTCGGGTCGACTCGGTGGATGAGCGCGCTCAGCTGCTTCGGGCGGGGACGGAACCTCGCGAGGTCGAACTTGCCGGCCATGGCGGGGAAGGAAGCGAACAGCATCTCCTTGTACAGCCAGTTGTTCAGCTCGCCGAGTTCGGCCAGGCGCCGGGTGTGGTGGGAGGTCGAGTGGAGCATCAGGTACTCGGCGACGGCTTCGAAGTACAGGTAGCCGAGGATCGGCAGGCGGGGGACCGTCTCGTCGAGCAGCTTGAGGAACGGCTCGGCCTCGACCGAGGTGTCCTGGTAGGCGACGGCGGCAGCGGTGGCGAGGAAGGCGGCCGAGTTCTTGACGCGGCTGACAACGGTCTCGCGCAGCTGGTGCCGTTCGCTCTTGCTCAGCAGGTATTCGAGGTGGGTGTAGATCTGCAGGTGGATGAGGCCCAGTCGCAGGTAGTCCACGCCGGCGAGCCCGCGGTACGCCTGCGGTGGGGTGTCGATCTCGAAGATCAGCGGGGTGGGGACGCGATCGGTGAAGCCCAGCTTGGCCAGGAAGGTCGGCGCTTCCTTGGCCAGGACGTAGGCGCCGAGGTTGTGCATGCGGAAGCCCTGGTCGGTCGCGGTGAGCGGCGCGCAGTAGATGCTTCCGACGAGGCAGCCGCCCGACGGGTAGAGCACTCCTTGGCGGCTGATCTCTTCCAGAGCGTGGGTGACGTGCAGCAGGTGCAGCTTGCCGTTTCCGCTCAGGGCTTCGAAGAGGGCGTTCTGCCGCAGCAGGTGGCCGTTCGGGGTGTCCTCGGCGAGGCGTCGGTCCCAGCCCGCGGCCTGGGTGGCGAGCGGGTCGGTGTGATCGGCGGGGCTGGAAATCAGGGCGGAGTCGAAGAAGGCGTGGGCGTCGGCCCACAGGTGGTAGGCGTCGATGAAGTCCATGGTCAGAGCAGGCCCTTCTCGGCGAGCGCGTAGCGCACGGCCGCAGTGCCGCTTGCCCCGGCGAGGTAGGCCCGCTCGGAGACGAGGACCAGGTCGAAGGCGAGTCCACGCAGTCGGTCGAAGGCGAGCTCGCGGATGTACCGGGCGTCCGGCCACCACTTCAGCTTCGGCAGCCGGTAGCGGTCCAGGGCATCGGCGGCCTTGACCACGTCGGTGATGCGCTGGGCCCGGGCGTGGTCGTTCTTGTCGTCGGCGGTGAACGCCTCGTACGGGACGTCGTGCAGGCGGACGGCGGTGGCCGCCTGCACAGTTCGCCGGGGGCTGGCGATCAGGCCGAAGTGGCTCCAGACGGTGTTGGCGTTCGCGGCGAGCCAGATGGCCGCGCGTGTGCCATGCCCACGGTCGTCCTGGTCGTGGCGCCGCTGGCAGTCGTGTACGGCGGCGGCGATGATGGCCGTGGAGGCGTCGGCGTCGTCGAGGCCGTTCGTCTCGGCGAGGACGGCGGCGAGCGCCGCCGTCCTCATGGCGTGCCGGATGCCGTGGAGCGAGGTGTGCAGGCGGGGGTCGGCCCACCACTGGGTGGGCAGTCCGCCGTGCGCGAGCAGCTCCTTCGACTGCGGGCGCAAGGCTGGCCGCGGTCCCTGCGGGAGGTCGGGCCTGTGTTCGCTGATCCACGCGATGGTGGCGTGGTCCATGTGCTGGTGCAGAGGGAGCTGCCCTCGGGCAGCCAGGTTGATCAGGCTTGCGGTCAACGGGGTCGTGCTCACTCGTGCCCACCCCCTTGGTGGTCTCCGCGGTGGTGTTTCCTACCGGATCGGCGCGGCCTGCTGCTCGCGCTCCTTGCGTTCCTTCTCGGCGGCCTCGAAGGCGGCGGTGAAGTCGGCCAGCTCCTGCTCCGTCATCAGAGTCACGCCGAGCGCCGTGGCGACATCGGTGATCTTGGCTTCGGCCTCGGCGCGGGCGGCGTCCGAGGCGTCGTCCTCCAGCAGGACCTCGAACTCGGCGTGGTAGCCCCACGCCTCACTCCACTTGACGGCGATCTCGACGCCGTCGAGGCGGAAGTTGTGACGGAAGTTGAACGCCTCGTGCATCGCCGTCTCGAACCCGAGGGCGTTGAACACTTTTACCGCGGCGGGAACGTCATCGGGGGCGATGGCGAACTCGGTCTCCGCGAAGGCGGCTCCCTGCCCGATCTTGCTCCCCTTGAGGGTGATCTTGGCGGTGCCGGCGGCGGTGTTGTCGGTGACCTTCAGGAGTTGGTCGGGGAGGACGTAGAAGTAGATGTGCTTGTCGTCGGGGCCCAGGTCCTCCCCGTCCGCCTTCAGACGGGTGACAAGCTGGTCGTGGACTCCCTTGGTGAAGCGGGCGCGCATCTCGATCTCGATGGCCACGGGGCTGTTGCCTCCTCGTTTCAGGCATGGCGAAGCCAGCCGAACCCTGCCGCGCGAGGGCTGTCCGGTCGGGCGATCGCTAAGAGGTTGGTGGTCGAACGCGGGGTGAAGCGGCCGATGCGGGTGTCGGCTGCATCACCCCGGTAAATCGGCGGGTGTCAGCCGAGGGTGCCGAAGCGCTCCTCGATGACCCCCGAGTGCAGGTAGGTCGGCAGCTGAACGCCTCCCACCGACGTACGGCCGGTGGCGACCTGCTCTTCCGTCTCGCTGGGGAAGCCCTCCAACAGGCGCAGGCACTGCTCGGCCCACTCGCGCGATGCGGGCCAGTCGCCCAGGTCGCGGTGGCGCACGGCCAGGGCGTACGCAGTCTCAGTGGCCGCCCACCGGTCGGTCGCCAGCTCGCGCTGGAAGATCGATTCCAGCTCGTCGGTGGAGGCCAGGCGGGTCTGGTTGGTCATGGTGCCCTCTCGGTTCAAACGGTCATGCCCCCGTGGTGATCAACGCTCCGGCGTCCCCGCGGTGACGCCGTGACCCGCTGCTAGGGTGCGTTTCATATGTGGATCTTGATGTGTCAAGATCCCACTTCGTGGGGCGGCATGATCTG
Source organism: Streptomyces ipomoeae 91-03 (assembly GCF_000317595.1). GTDB lineage: Bacteria > Actinomycetota > Actinomycetes > Streptomycetales > Streptomycetaceae > Streptomyces > Streptomyces ipomoeae. The sequence goes on from NZ_AEJC01000022.1 coordinate 10,398, forward strand.
ACGAATACACAGTGGGCGAAGCTGGAGCCCCTGCTCCCGGTCGGCAAGAAGCCTGGACGGCCACCGGTGCACACCAAGCGGCAACTGATAGACGGCATACGGTGGCGCACCCGCGCCGGTGCTCCCTGGCGGGACGTGCCCGAGCGCTATGGCCCGTGGGAGACGGTCTACGGCCTGTTCCGCCGCTGGCAGCGGGACGGCACCTGGCACCGCATCTTCGAACAGCTGCAGGCCCAGGCCGACGCCGAGGGACTGATCACCTGGGACGTCTCGGTGGACTCGACCATCGCCCGCGCCCACCAGCATGCGGCCGGCGCCCGCAAAAAGGGGATCTGCAGATCGAGCCGCCAGGCGGTGTGTTCATCGAGCCCGACGACCACGGGCTCGGACGCTCCCGGGGCGGGCTGACAACCAAGCTCCACCTGGCGGTCGAGCAGGCCCAGAAACCGATGTCGCTGGTCATCACGGCAGGACAGCGCGGTGATTCCCCGCAGTTCCAGGTGGTCTTGGGCCGCATCCGGGTGCCCCGGCTCGGGTCGGGCCGCCCGCGCACCCGGCCGGACAAGGTGCGTGCCGACAAGGCGTACGGCTCCCGCGCGAACCGTGCCTACCTGCGCAAGCGCGGTATCCGCTGCACGATCCCGGAGAAGCGCGACCAGATCGCCAACCGCAAGAACCGCGGCTCCCACGGCGGCCGGCCACCTAAGTTCGACAAGGCCGACTACAAGGAGCGCCACGCGGTCGAGTGCGGAATCAATCGCCTCAAGCGGCACCGCGCTGTCGCCACGAGATACGACAAGTTGGCAGTTCGCTACGAGGCGACCGTGCTGGTCGCAGCCATCAACGAGTGGCTGTGACCAGCACTTTCAAAACGCACCCTAGTACGTGTAGATCTCGGCCAGCGTCTTGTAGTCCTGCAGCTCGTCCTTGTCGAACCACAGCTCGATCTCCTGCTTGGCCTCCTCCGCGTTACCGGAGGCGTGCACGAGGTTGGCGACCGCCTTGCCCGAGGCGATGCTGGCCGCCGCGCTGTAGTGCGAGAAGTCGCCGCGCACCGTGCCAGCCGGAGCCTGGTTCGGGTACGTGCTACCGACGATCTTGCGGACCGTTGCGATGGCGTCGAAGCCCTCCAGCACCAGAGCGATGACCGGCCCCTGCTGCATGAACGTCGCCGTGACGTTGTAGACCTCCGACCCGAGCCGCTCTTCCAGGTCGAAATAGTGCTTGCGGGTGAACTCCTCGTCCATCCACTTCATCTTGGTGCCGACGATCTTCAGCGCGGCATCCTCGAATCGCGTGATGATCCTTCCTGCCAGGCCACGCGCCAGCGCATCGGGCTTGAGCAGGACGAGCGTGCGCTCGACGGTGTGTGCCTGAACCTCGGCCATTGGCTTCCTTTCGCCTTTCCAGCAACGGAACATGACGGACGATCAGCCGTCATCCGTTGAGGTTACTGGCGCTGGCAGGGCGGTTGGGGCGCACGGGCAATGCCCTGGACGGGCGAACGCCGGCCAGGACCTGACCGATCTGCCGACCGAGAGGCCCGATCCGGCCAACTTCTCCTTCTCCGCTATCCGCTGGGGTAACGCACCTAAAATCTCCCTGTGGTCGTCTTGGCGCCTTAGCGCCTCTCATGCGCCTCCCAGGGACTGAGCCTTCGGCGGGTGATTCCTTGGCCCCTGGTGACTCCGATTCTTCCGGGGCTCTTCCCGCGTGACCATGAAGTGCCAGTGCAGTGGGAGTGCACTTTCGGCGCGCGGAGTCCTGCACAGGGGCGGCGACGAGGGGGCAGTCTTGTGGACGTGATCGAGCGCTGGAGCGGCCGGTACGCCTGCCTACTGCAGTCCGCCCTACGGCTCGGCAATGAGCAGTTCGCCGCCCACCTGGGCATCGCCGTGAGAACCGTGGCCACCTGGCACTCTGATGCGTCTGTCGTGCCTCGCAGGGAGATGCAGCAGCTCCTCGACACGGCTTATGAGCAGGCTCCTCCGGCCGCGCGACAGCGCTTCGCGCTCCTGCTGGCGAAGGAACGGGCCCCAGCGGATTCAATGCCGCCAGGCGCGCAGGCGCTGCGGGTGGCCATCGCGGTGGTGATCCGTGACAGCGATGTCCTTCTGGTGTGTCGGCGGGACGTCGACACCGCCGGAATCACGTGGCAGTTCCCGGCCGGGGTCATCAAGCCGGGAGGCAAGGCGGAGACCACCACCGTGCGGGAAACCCTGGACGAGACCGGTGTCCACTGCGCGGTCCGACAGCACCTCGGGAACCGGCTTCACCCCGTGACCGGCGTGTTGTGCGAGTACTTCCAGTGCGAGTACCTGGCTGGCGAGGCCACCAACAGCGACGCGGCCGAGAACATCGACGTCATGTGGGTCCCCAGAAACGCGGTTCCCCGGTTCATCCCCATCGATACGATCTTCCCACCCATCCTGGCCGTCCTGGAGGAGTAGACGTGACACAGCAGAACACGGACGAGCGGCCAGGCATCGCGGCTGCCATCGTCGTGAAGGAAGGGCGTGTACTGATGGTGCGTCGCCGGGTCAGCGAGGGACAGCTCTCCTGGCAGTTCCCTGCCGGAGAGGTCGAGCCCGGCGAGGCCCGCGAGGACGCCGCCGTACGGGAGACTCAGGAGGAGACCGGGCTGACCGTGGCGGCTGTGAAGCTGCTCGGCGAGCGCGTCCACCCGAAGACGGGCCGGCTGATGTCGTACACAGCCTGCGAGGTGTTGGGCGGCACGGCCCACGTCGCGGACACCGAGGAACTGGCCGAACTGGCTTGGGTCGCCCATGGCGAGATCCCGGAGTACGTGCCGTATGGGCTGTTCGAGCCGGTGCAGGACTACCTCGACGCGGCTCTGCTTTCCTGAACGGCCTCGGGACACGGCCGCGAGCGCTGGGGAGCCGTTGTCGTTGTCAAGGCTAAGGGCTGTCTCGTAAATGATCTACGGCATGCTGGTTGACCTGCTTGTTTCCCGTCACTCGGCGAGGGTGAGGTTGTGCAGGCGGGCGATACCGAGCATGGCGTGGTGGACGCCGTCGCCTTTCAGGCGGCAGTCGCGCAGGATCTTCCAGCTCTTCATCCGGGCGAATACGTGCTCGACGCGGGCGCGGACCTTGCGGTGGGAGGCGTTGTGCTCTTCCTGCCAGGCCGGGAGTTCGGCCTGGCCGCGTTCGCGGCGGTGCGGGATGACCAGGCCGGTGCCCCGGTAGCCGCCGTCCGCGATCACGGTCGTCTTTCCGACGGCGTCCTTTGCGCCGGACAGTTCCCACGCCTTGCAATCGTTGCGGTTGCCCGGCAGTGGCCGGCCGACGGCGACGACGAGCCGGGTGTCGGCGTCGATGACGACCTGGTGGTTGGTGGAGTACCGGTAGTTCTTCGACTGCTCGGCGATGCTGTGGTCGCGGGTCGGCACCAGGGTTCCGTCCGCGATCAGCACGGTGTCCTTGCGGAACCGTTTGCGCTGCTGGAGCGCGAGCGACGGCCCGAGGTGGTCGATGATGCGGTCGGCCGCCGACTTCGATACCCCGAACAACAGGGCGAGCTGGCGCAGGGTGAGGTTCGTGCGCCAGTACGCGGCGACCAGCAGGACCCGGTCCTCCAGCGGCAGGCTCCAGGGCCGGCCCTTACGGACCGGATCCGCGCCCTCCCGCCGCAAGGCGGTGATCAGCTTGCTGAACTGACGCGGACTCAGCCCGGTGAACGGGGCTATCCAAGACGGCTCCGACGCCGTGATCACACCAGCCACACCAAGATCATCTCACCCGTGACCAGCAGTTACGGGACAACCCTTAGGCCCACCGTCAAGCATCACCTGAGACCAGAACGTCAGGCATCACCTGGGACCCGACATGCGCTCGTGATCGTCTAGGGTCGCGCGGGCCTGGCTGACCTGGGGCGGAGTGGCGGCAGCGTTCGGGTTCCGGACGATTGAATACCCGGTGTTCCCCGGGGGTCCCCGCACGATCTGGCACGGGTCTGGGATCTTGTTCGAGGTCAGCGTGGGCTCAGGGCGCGTCGAGCCCGGCTGATCACGTTTTGCGCGTCGGCTCCGTATACCGCCGACTGCCGCAACGTCGTCCATGTGCGGAGGTAGGTGTCGACGCTGACCTGGTCATCGATCCATAGTTCTGCGTGCCAGTTCTCGACGATCACCTGCCGGTCGTCGTAGAGCCAGAAGGCCGTGGCGGGAGGGATCTTGACCGACGCGGACAACGGGATGATGCCCAATTCCACCGTGTCGAGCCCGATGGTTCCGGCCAGGCGGTCCAGTTGGGCCGCGAGAACTGAGGGCGGGCAGACCAGGGTGTGCAGCGCGGGTTCCCAGAGCAGGAGGTGGAACCGCTTCGAGGAGTCGTACAGCGCGTCCTGCCGCTTCATGCGGGAGCGGACGGCCTCCTCGGTGTCGCGCGGCGTGCGCTGCAGCTCGGCGTATCTGGTGAAGATGTGCCGGGCGTAGTCCGGGGTCTGGAGGATCCCGAAGATCATGGAGGACTCCCAGCCCCGGAGCACTGTGGCATCGGCGTGGGCGCTCAGGTGTGTGTCCTGCACGGCCTTGTGCCCGGAGGCCAGTTGCCGCCGCCACGAGCGGATGTGGGACTCGAAGCCCCGGAGTCTGGCGAGCAGTTCGTCATAGGCGGCGGGTTGGCCGGTCGCCTCGGCCCAGCAGCGCAGGTCCTCGGGCGTGGGGGTCTGCTTGCCGTTCTCCAGGCGGCTGACCTTCGACTTGTTCCACCCGTGCCGCTGGGCGAGCTGGGCACCGGTGAGCCGGCCGCCAGGGGCTGAGAGCCGGAGTTCACGGAGCCGTACTCCGAGGGCCTCTCGTGCCTGCTGGTAGTCCGTGCTCACCGGTGCACCCCCTGCCTACTCTTCCGCGGTCAGCTCTGCCGCGAACTCGTCGTAAGGGACGGCGTGATGCATCGCCGCGTCGCGGGCCATGGCGTACCGCAGCACCGCGGCCGGCTCCCTGATGAGCTCGACGTTGACGAGGTTGTCGGCGTCGTCGAAGTTGAGCAGCGCGACCAGCCTGGAGTCGAAGATCCAGAAGTCCTCTTGGGGCAGCCCCACCCGGTCGGCGTCCGCACGGCGGAGGGTGAAGATGGTCTCGCCCACGGTGCTGTTGCGGCGCGCGTTGTCGAGCAGGTAGAGCTGGCCGATAGTGGGTGGGGCGTCCACGACGCGGACACGCTCGAACCTCTTGCCCAGTGCGGTCTGCTCGCGGCGTTCAGCGCACCATGCCGCGTCGACTCCGTCCCAGTTCACGGGCTCGCCTCGGGTGAACTGCGCGTATGTGCTGGTGATCTCGTCCGAGGCGTAGCGGCGTCGGGTCTCCAGCCGCCAGGCGGTGTGCTCGAACCGGGTGAACAGCTGGTCGAACTCGTCCAGGCCGATGATGTCCGGCACGCGGTTGACCTCCTTGGGGCCGAAGTCGACGAGCAGTTCCCGCGGCACCACGATGGGCACCTCGTCCTCGCCCAGGTGACGGAGCCGGGCGACGTCGTCGGGGTCGGAGAGCGGTGGCCCGTGCACGACCACTTCACCGGTGTCCAGGTCCTCGTGGATGGACGGGCACCCGTTGACTCCGCTGCCTGTGCCGTTGAAGCGCAGTCGACGCGCCATGGCTGCTTCCCTTCGCCGTATCGGTGGGACCCAAGCGTCCACGAGGCGGATGCCGTCTGACCGTGGTTCTTCCGAGCCTTTTCCGCAACCTTCCGCAACAGGGGGAGGCAGGTGCGCAACTTCGCGCAACTCCGATGGTGCCCCCCAAGCAGGCGTCCCTAACGTCCGGTTCATGGCCTCTGCACCCACGTCTCAGGACGCCGTCGACCCGTTCACCGCCGTGGAGTCTCTCCGTGCCGCCCTCGACCAGGCCGGGATCGTGTTCCCCTCCCTCGCCGTGGAGCCGACATCGCCTGACCTCCGGCTCGTGGACCTCGGGCGGATTCGCGCGGACGTGGCCATACGACTGGCACACGCACTCCAGCGCGGAGGAGCCGAGACATGAGCCACCCCGTCCACCGGCACCTGCGGTTCGCCGAGATGTACGAAGCCGGGGACTCCTGGCTGGCCGGCTGCTCCCCGCACCCGGACCTCGTGCGCCAGGCATGGATCCTGGAAGCCCTCGCCCCCATCGCCACCGGCGAGAAGTGGCTGGCCGTCGAAGTCGCGTTCGTCGCCACGGTTCGGGCCATGAAGCGGATCGGCACCCCGCAGCTGGGCCCGGTCCTCGCCGACCCGGGCCTTGACCTGACGTGGTGGCTGATACCCCCCGACACGGCTGACGAACTGGTTGGCATCAAGCAGGCCATTGTCCAGCCGAAGGGGGAGCCCCTGCACTGCCCGCCCACGGGCTGGTATCAGTGCGGCCGGAAGTGGCTGCACCGCCCCGACGGCTCCGGCACCCTCAACGACCCCACCCTGCTGGCCGCCGCACTCGGCCCCGGCAACGGCTACAAACTTCCCGCGGAGGCATACCGGTGAAGAGGCCAACGACCATGGACGAGCCTCCCGTGCTCAGCCTCCCCCGCCCTGACCCCGAGGCGCCTACCGACTGCGAAGTCTGCGCGGAGCTGGTCCGGCAGCGAACGGAGGCCGCCAAGCGGGGCGACATGTCCCGTGTCTCGGACTTCAACGTTCTGATTCGCAGCCATCACCCGGTACGTCGAGAGCTGAGGCGCTGGTGAACCGAATAGGTGGGCGGGAGGTCCCGGCGGCCCGACCAGCGGTCGGGGGGGGGTGTCGATGGCCGGGAGGCAAACCTGTCGGCGCCGGCCGCGCATCATCACTTGCGTGTGTCGAGGGCAGGAGTACGCCTCCACGTGTTCGCTTGGCGCCGACCGCGCCGACCGGGTCGGCCTCCCCCGCCACTCCCGCCGCACCAACGCTTCGGATCTTCGCGCCCCCTCCCACAACCCCGCTGCCATCAGCCCTCCTCAGGGAGTGAGGTCCGTCCAGCCGGGTTGAGGTTCGGGCGAACTGAAGTGCTGGCCAAAAACAGGTGGTTGATAGATTTGCGTGAGCGATGGGTTCCAGTCACTGCAGGGCCCGTCGCAGGACGACGGGGATCGGACGGGGGAACGAATTGGCTTGGGAAGAGTGGGAGAGGGCCAAGGCCGCGGCGTCGGAGAGCCTGGCCGCCCGGATGCAGCTGAATCAGGCCGGTCCGGGAGCCGCGGATGACGCGGATCTCGTGGTGCACCAGGACGACCTCGGGGCCGTCGGTCACGAGGCGTTCATCCTCCACGGCGAGCTGAAGAAGAAGGCCGACATCGCCGGGACGGGCGTGGACAAGAACGGATCGGGGTCCACCATGCAGGCCGCCGCCGTGCTCAAGAGCCACAACCTCGGGCTCGGTTCGGAGCTGGAGTCGACCGTCGAGATCTGGACCTCGCAGGTGAAGCACGTTCTGCAGGCCTGCGCGCACATCTCCAACCACCTCGACTACAGCAAGAAACTGCACGCCCAGGAGGACGCCAGGATCGCCGCCGAAATCGGTGGCCGCACGGGACCGCTGCCCGTCTCGGTACTGAACGACTACTTCAAGTAGGAAGCGCCATGGGAGATTTCTCGTACTCGGACCTCATGGCCCTGGACCTCACCAAGCTGGGCACGGCCGCCTCCGACTGGAGAACCATGGCCGGCGAACTGGCCAAGCTCACGACCGACGTACACGACGGCTTGACGAAGAAGTCCGACGGAGCCCGCTGGAAGGGCGTCAACGCCACCGTGACCAAGGACTTCGTGCGCAAGACGGCCAAGGAGTTCACGGACCTCCAGACGGAGGCCGAGAGCATCGCAGGCGTCCTCACCGACGCGCACGCCGAGCTGACGCGATACCAGAAGCAGGCGCAGAGCCTCACCGACTCGGCACGCAAGGGTGATCCGAACCACAATCCGCCGGACCCCGGACTGCTCGTCTTCGACGGTCCGGGCGGCACGGTCCGCGTCACGGAGACGATGTGCACCCCCGAGGGCCCCGACCAGCGCACCAAGGACCGCATGCAGTGGTACGCGGACACCCTCACCGGGATCGTCCAGCACGCCGCCGAGGTCGACGCGGCGGCCGTACGCGCGCTGCGCAAGAGCCACGGCAACGACCCGTACAACGCGGGCCACGCCAGATACACCTCCCTCGACGAGGAACAACTGCCCCGCGCGAAGGAGCTGGCCGGGCTCGGCGGCGACGCGAACCCGCAGCAGCGGGCCGAACTCCGGCGGCTGTGGGAGTCCCTGAGCCCCGAGGCAAGGGCACAGCTCTGGCTGTCCCAGAAGGACGACCTGATGGCAGCGGGGATCCTCAGCCCCACCATGCCGCAGATCGCGCCGGACGCGGGCTCGGGAAGGCACGCCTCCGAGTCGCCGGGCTTCGACGAGTGGGTCACCAAGCAGAAGATGGAACTGCTGACGGAGGGCGCCGACTGGAAGGGCATGACGGACGCGTCCCGTCACATGGCGCACTACCTGGGGAACAGCGGCAGTCCCATGAACCTGCCCGTGGACAAGATGATGACGGACGTCCCCGCCTTCAAGACGTACGTCGACGACATAGTCCGGCTGAACCAGGACGACTGGCGCAAGCAGGCCCTCGACGAGTTCCGCAAGAACGGCGGAAAGCCGGTCGCCTTCCCCGTCGAGGCGAAACAGCCCGAGGGCTTCTACTTCACCCAGCAGGCCGACCCCAACTGGTTCTACGCGGTGGGTGGCGCCAACACCAACGTCACCGGTGTGGTGACGGCCGTTCCGGATGCGAACGGCAACCCCAGGATCAGCATCGACTACCAGGCGAACGTCTGGGACCGCTACAACTGGGACGAGGGCAAGGGCGTCAACGTCGGTCCGCTGGACATCCCCGACGGGGAGATGGCCAAGCTGCACCGTGTGGGCCTCGCCCAGGAGTTCGACATGTCGGGCAGCAGCAGCGTCAACCACTACGACCTCGGCTCCTCGGAGCCCAACGACGACCCGCTACCGGGTCCCGACGAGAGCAGGGACGGACGCTTGAATCCCGGCCGAGAGCAACAGCAGGACCGTACGACCGACAGGGCGGCGGGGAGAGCGGACGGACGATGAACGATGTCTACGCGTACCGGGCACCCGAGGAAGACGGAGGGGGCGGCGACGGCGGTCGTGGCGGGCGCCGCTGGTGGCTCGTCACAGGTGTGGCCGTCGGCGTGCTGGCCCTCTCGGGGGTCGTGACCGCGGCGGGGTGGCTCCTCGTCGGCCAGGGCGGCGACAGCGCCGGTGGCCGTGCGGCGGAACAGGCCGCGGACGCGAGGTGGGCCGAGGGGGTCACGCCGGAGTGGATGAGCGAGCAGATGGGCCTCGACGTCCCGGTCACGGCCCGGTCGCCCCAGGCCGCGTACGAAGTCACGTCCCGCTTCGACACCGGTCTGCTCACCTTCACACTGACGAGGTCCGAGGCGGAGGCCTACCTCAAGGAGCATCCCCCGGAGGGCAAGTGGCTGGAGCCGACATCGGCGCAGGCCGACGTCGCTCCTCATGACTTCGCGCACCTCGGGCTCCCGGAACCGGAGACGTTCAAGGACGGCATGCGCTACGGCTACGTCTGCCCCGGGGCCGCCGAGACCACCGAGGCTCCCGGCGCCTCCGGCACCCCTGACGACCCGTTCGGCATGTCCGACGCGTACGACACCTCCGACGAGAGCTGTGTCCGTCTGTACGCACACGAGTACTCACCGAACCGCACCCGCATCTACCTCCGCGCCCACTTCGAACCCGGCATCAGCCCACTGCCCGCGACCCCGTCCTCCTCGACATCGACATCGACATCGGAATCGGAATCGGAATCGGCATCGGCGCGCTGAGGACCGCCGCCGCGCCCGCGCGGCCCCAGGCCGGCAACCGCCGAGCATGACCGCCGCGCCCCACGCGGCCCCCGTCCGACGACTCCCGCCTGCCCCCGCACCCCGCCCACGAGTTCCTGAGGGCGGGGGCACGTGGTCACGGAATGACCCGGCCATGTCACAACACGGCTATACCAGCCGCCCACCCCCCACACCGGGCCGATGATGCTCTCTCCACCGCACACACCCTCGGGGGGACCATGCGCCGCACCGTCATCACCGCTGTACTGGCCGCCGGCCTGCTGCTCACCGCCTGTACCGGCGGCAGCGAGAAGGCCGCCGAACCTTCGGCCTCGTCCGACGCGGCCACCACGCCCGCCGTAGAGGAATCGGCCACCTCCGATGACGACGCGGCCAAGGAAGCCGAAGAGGACGTCGACAAGACACTGGACGAACTCGAAAGGGCGCTCGGCGAAACCACCGGAGTCCAGGACGGCACCTACGAGATCACCAAGTCCCAGCCCGACTACGAAGACCCCTCGCTGGCGCTCGACGACGAGTACATCGCGCCGGGTACCTACACCACGAAGGGCCCGGCCGGGCAGTCCTCCGACTGCTCCTGGGCGCGCATGCGGGACGCGTCCGGCCAGGCCGCTTCCGTCATCGCCGACGACCTCTCCTCGGGACGGGCGACCGTCACCTTGGAAGAAGGCGAGTTCTTCAAGACGTCCGGCTGCAAGCCGTGGACACGCTCGGGCGACTGAGCCTCCGGCGCACCGGGACGCGAGGCGCAAGGCGCCGAGAGAGAGAACGGCTTCCGACGGCTGCGGGCGGCTGGCGGACGGCTTCCGACGGCTGCGGGCGGCTTCCGGTGGCTGCGGGCGCACCGGCGCCCCCGCGCAGCCGCTGCTCTGTTCGGCGCTCTGCCCGACGCTCGTTCGGCGCTCCGTACAGCGACCGGCTCGCAGGACCTGACAGGGAAATCACATGTGTCACATCCGTTGACTTCCACCCCCCGCAGCTCTAGTTTCGGCGCGCCGATACGTTCGGCGAGTCGATCCTTGTTCGAGATATCGACCCCCCGGATATCCGTAGGAGCCGCATGTCCCCCGCTTCCGCATCCGAAGCGCCAGGCTTCAGACGCCGTTTGAAAGCCGCAGGCGTACAAGCCCTCGCGCTGGCCACCGCCGCGACCGCCGCCCTCCTCCTCGCCCAGCCGGGCCAGCAGCCCTCGGCGTCCGGCACGACCGAACTCGACGCCTCCCCCGTCGCGGTGACCGACCGTCAGATCGCCGTTCCCGAGGCGCCCATGGGCTGGGCCTCCTGGAACGCGTTCGCGGCGGTCGTGAACTACGAGGTCATCAAGAAGCAGGTCGACGCGTTCGTCGCGGCGGGACTGCCGCAGGCCGGCTACGAGTACATCAACATCGACGAGGGCTGGTGGCAGGGCACCCGCGACAGCGCGGGCAACATCACCGTCGACGAGTCCGAGTGGCCCGGCGGTATGAAGGCGATCGCCGACTACATCCACAGCAAGGGCCTGAAGGCGGGCATCTACACCGACGCCGGCAAGGACGGCTGCGGCTACTACTTCCCCACCGGCCGCCCGGCCGCGCCCGGCAGTGGCAGCGAGGGCCACTACGAGCAGGACATGACGCAGTTCTCGAAGTGGGGCTTCGACTTCGTGAAGGTCGACTGGTGCGGCGGTGACGCCGAGGGCCTCGACCCGAAGACGACGTACCAGGCGATCAGCGACGCCGTGACCGCCGCGACCGCGACCACCGGCCGCCCGCTCGCCCTCTCGCTGTGCAACTGGGGCTACTCCAACCCCTGGAACTGGGCGCCGGGCATGGGCCCGATGTGGCGGACCAACACGGACATCTTCTTCCACGGCAACACACCGTCGTACAGCAATGTCCTGACCGCCTTCGACCGCAACATCCACCCCACGGCCCAGCACACCGGCTACTACAACGACCCCGACATGATGGTCGTCGGGATGAACGGTCTGACCGCCGCCCAGAACCGCTCCCACATGAACCTGTGGGCGATCTCCGGTGCCCCGCTGCTCGCCGGTCTCGACCTCACCACCCTCACCACCGAGACGACGAACATCCTCACCAACCCCGAGGTCATCGCCGTCGACCAGGACCCGCGTGGCCTCCAGGGCGTCAAGGTCGCCGAGGACACGAGGGGCCTGCAGGTCTACGGCAAGGTCCTGTCCGGCAGCGGCAACCGCGCGGTCGTCCTCCTCAACCGCACGTCCACGACGCAGAACATGACCGTCCGCTGGTCCGACCTGGGCCTGACGAACGCTACGGCGACGGTGCGGGACCTGTGGGCACGTACGAACGTCGCCACCACCGGCACCAGTTACATCACCGGCGTCCCCGCGAACAGCTCGGTGATCCTCACGGTCAAGGGCGGCACCGAGCAGTCGGCGAGCACGTACAACGGCACGGCGAGCTTCTCCGGTGTGGTCGCCGGCAGCGCGGGCCTGAAGACGGTCGACGTCTCCTACACCAACAACACCTCCGCCCCCGTCAAGGCCACCCTCACGGTGAACGGCCAGACGTCGACGAAGGTCTCCTTTCCGCCGACCGGCTCGTCCCCCGGCAACATCTCCGTCGCCATGTCGCTGAAGCAGGGCAGCGCCAACACGATCTCCTTCTCCGGCGCCCCCACCCTCGAAGGCATCGTCGTACGGCCGCTGCCCGGCAAGAACGGCACGCTCATCACCGGCACCGGGTCCGGCCGCTGCGCCGACATCAACAACAACACGATCAGCAACGGCACCGACGCCCAGCTGTGGGACTGCACCGGAGGCCAGAACCAGGTCTGGCAGTACAACAGCACCCGCAAGGAGCTGGTGGTCTACGGCAACAAGTGCCTGGACGCGTACGACCGCGGCACCACCAACGGCACCCGTGTCGTCATCTGGGACTGCACCGGCGGCACCAACCAGCAGTGGAACGTCAACAGCGACGGCACCATCACCAACGTCAACGCCGGGCTCTGCCTCGACGCCTACGGAGCCGCGACCACCAACGGCACCAAGCTCGTGCTGTGGTCCTGCAACGGCCAGAACAACCAGAAGTGGAGCCTGACATGAACCACGAGAACCACGACGCTCCGTCCGCGGACGCCACTTCGGTGAACGCCACCCCGGTGAACGGCCGCGGTCTCTCCCGCCGTCTCTTCCTCGGCGCGGCGGCCACCGCTCCCCTGGCCGCGACCGGCGTACTGACCCTCGGCGCCGGCACCGCCCACGCCGCCGACTCGGCGTACGCGATGGTCTACTTCACCGAGTCCAACACCATGCTGGAGGCCGACTACAACCTCCACCTGGCCGTCAGCCAGGACGGACTGAACTGGACCCCGCTCAACCAGAACGCCCCCGTCGCCACCCCCACCCTCGGCTCCGGCGGCCTCCGCGACCCCTTCGTGATGCGCAAGCAGGACGGCACCTTCGTCGTCCTGGCCACGGACCTGAGCGGCACGGACTGGACCCGCACCAGCGTCAACATCCACGTCTGGGACTCCACCGACCTGCGCACCTTCACCGGCTACCGCCTGCTGAAGCTGCACGACATGACCAACACCCACAGCTGGGCACCCGAGGCCTACTGGGACGCCTCCCGAGGCCAGTACGGCATCCTCTACTCCTCGGTGAACAGCAGCGGCCACAACGTCATCATGGTCAGCTACACCACCGACTTCCGTACGACCAACAGTCCCCAGGTCTTCTTCGACCCCGGCTACGACGTGATCGACGGCAACCTCACCATCGGTGTGAACGGCGTCAACTACCTCTACTTCAAGAGGAACGGCACCCTCGTCGGCGCCCGCTCGACGACCCTCAACCCAGGCAGCTTCACCGCGTTCAGCACGGCGGTGAACCACGGCGGCACCGAGGCGCCGACGGTGGTGAAGTCCCTGACATCGAACACCTGGTACCTCTGGGGCGACACATACACGCCCAACGGCGTCTTCTACGTCTGGCAGACGAGCGACCTGGCCTCCGGCACCTGGACGGCACTGGACCAGAAGCTCTACACCCAGCCCCTCAACTCCAAGCACTGCGGCATCCACCCGATCACGTCGACCGAGTACAACAACCTGATCGCCAAGTGGGGCACCCCCACGTGGAACCGCCTCAAGTCCTACAACTACCCCGCCCGCTACGTCCGCCACAGCAGCTTCGCGGGCCGCATAGACGAGTACCCCTTCGACCCGTACCCGGACTCCCAGTGGAAGCTGGTCCCCGGCCTGGCGGACTCCTCGGCGGTCTCCTTCCAGTCGGTCAACTACCCGACTCGCTACCTCCGCCACTACAGCTACAACCTGCGGCTGGACGTGAACGACGGCACGTCGACGTTCGCGGCGGACGCCACGTTCGTCCGCACGGCCGGCCTGGCGGACTCGACCTGGTCGTCCTTCCGCTCGTACAACAACCCGACCCGTTACATCAGGCACAGCGACTTCGCGCTGCGCATCGACCCGATCTCGACGGCGACGGACCGGGCGGACGCGACGTTCCGGGTGGGTTACTGACACCCGGGCCCGCCCCTGAAGAACCCGGGCCCTGGCCCGGAGCCCCGGCTCCGGACCAGGGCCCGTTCCACGACATCGACCCGATCGAACGCATCGGCGGCCTCCGGCGTCTCAGTACCGATCGGGGTGCGGCCGAGGGCCGCGCGGGGAGTGGATGGAAGGGGGCGCGCATGGACAGGCGGACGCGGGCGAGGGTCGGTACGGGGGCGGTCGTGGCGGTCACGGTGCTGGCGCTCGGGGGCCTTCAGGGGGCGAGCGCCGGCACGCAGACCGTGGAGGACGTGTCGTCCCCGGCCAAGGTGTGCGTCGGCACGGGGGCCGAGGGCAGTCTCGCCGGGCACGGGGTGCCGGAGGACACCCCGCTGGACCGGACACTGGCGTACGTGGACGAGCTGGCGTACGGCCGCCACGCCGACGTCTTCACCGGGCTGGTCGTCGACGAGGACGGCCGGGCGGCGGAGGTCTACCGCATCCCCGCCGCGGACTTCGACGCGGCCGTGTGCGGCGCCGCCGAGAAGGGCGTGACGGTCCGCCTGTACGACAGGGACATCAACGAGAAGGACCTCAACGCCCTGTCCGACCTCATCAGCGAGGACATGACCCGCTGGGACGGCACCTTCCAGCTCCGCGAGGTCGGCCTCGACGGCACGGGACACGTCCACATCGGCGTCGACGACCCGGGCACCGCCGAGCCGATCCTGAGGAAGGCCGTGGGCGAGCGCAACGCCAAGTACCTCAGGGTGGAGTACGCGCCCCAGGCGGAGTTGCTGTGAACGGGCAGTCGTGGCGCCGAGCGGTTGATCGCCGTGCGCGAGTTGGTGGAACGCCGAAGATCCCCTATGATTGATCACGAGCCGCTCACCGGAACTCCGGAAAGCACTCAATGCGTTGGTGGTCCAAGGAAAGACGTCCCGCTTCCTGCGGGGAGATGCAGGTGCAAGGCCTGCCCGGCGCTCCAGTACATGAACCCCATTCCGCGATCGCGGAATGGGGTTCATGCGTTGTGCGCGAGGAGCGCGAGGGATCGCGTAAGAGGTTCCGCGAGGGGGCGAACGTTCCCTGGCCGTACGCCGTCACAGATGTGACCGCCGGCGGCCATCGGCCGGCAGCCGGCGCCGAAGGGAACCTCATGACCACCACCACCGCCGCCGTACGCGCCCACCGCACCCTGGCCCTCGCCACCATGACGGCGACCCTGATGTGGGCGACAGCCGCCTGCGGGAACGACTCCCCGACCATGACGGCGAAGCCCGGCGAACCCGCCTGGCAGGAGCCCGCCTCGTACACCTACACGCTCAACTCCAGCGAGGGCGAACGCTCGCTGATCGGCACCTTCGAAGTGACCGTGGAGAACGGCAAGGTGACGAAGGCCAACGGCCTCGACGACAGCGCGCGCCGCGTGGTGAAGGACCTCCCCGCCGAAGTCCCCACCATCGGCGATCTGCTGGCCGAGGCGGAAGCGGCCCGCGAGGACGACGCCGACACCGTGGACATCGACTACGCGGCCGACGGCCACCCGACCCGTATCTCCCTGGACTGGGAGAAGAACGCGATCGACGACGAGGCCCTGTATGTGATCAGCGGCTATGCCCCGGCGGACTGACCGGCGAGCGGGGAGCCACTTCGGCTACTTCGGCTACTTCGTGTTGTAGACGCTCACGTCCTGGATCTCCCCGCCGACCTCGGCCTGCATGGGCTTCAGCATCTTCTCCTCGGCGGAGATGGCCCAACGCGGCCCGACGAGGTACTTGCCCCCGTAGACGGCGGCGGTCTCCAGCCAGGTCAGTTTCAGCTGCTCCTTGGGGAAGGTGGTGATGAGGTAGTCACCGGCCGCCGTATGACACACCCCTTCCCGAAGCTCCTCCGCCTCGGTCCGGATCTTGACCTTGCACCCCGTGAGCTGGGCAAGCACCTCGACCTTGGCCGGCGCCACGACCGCCGCGACGGGGCTGGACCCGTCGTCCGCCGACTTGTCCGCGGCCTTGTCGGCCTTGTCGTCCGCACCGCCGCCGCTGCACGCCGCCATCAGGGGCAGGACCGCCAGAGTCACAGCCAGCGCGGCGCCACGCGTCAGCTTCCTCACCACGTCCTGTCCTCCGTTCGCTCCGACTACGCACGTACCGAGTGCACTCGACAAGAGGTACGTGTGAAGGCCACGGAACGCTCAGACCCGGCCTCGGGAACCTGACGGGGGACACCTGAATGAAACTTTGTGTGCAGATGTGTTGACCTCTGTTCAGATCATCTTCTAGTTTGCGGGAGCCATCGAGCCGCCGGTCTGTGTCTGCGAGTTTTCGCGAACGCAACTGCTCAGAAGGGGATGTCGTGTCACGAAAGAACCACCGCCGGACAGCTTGCCTCAGTGCCTTGCTGGCCGGTGTCACGGCATTCGGGGGAGCGCTCGCCTCCCCCGCGTCCGCCTCCCCCGCATCCGCCCGCGCGGCGGTGCCGCCCGTCAGCGACTTCCACGGGGTCAACTGGGCCGACCCGCGCGACAACTACGCCGATGACGCGGTCGTGCCCTCGGGCCTGTCCACGTCCGACAGCTACGCCACCACCTACGCCAAGTCCCGTGCGATCATCGGCGGGTTCGCCAAGCTGGGCGCCAACACCGTCCGCCTCCCGGTCAACCCGACCTCGGTGAACGGCCCGTTCTGGAAGTCGTACCGGGGCGCGATCGACGCCGCCACCGACAAGGGGTTCAAGGTCATCCTGGGCTACTGGGAGGCCGACAACGCCAAGGACGGCAAGATCGACAACCAGGCCGCCTACGACCAGATGTGGGCGCGGATCACCTCCGCCTACGCCCGCGACTCCAAGGTGTACTTCGAGCCGATGAACGAGCCGTTCGGCTACACCTCCCAGGAGTGGCGCGACATCGCCGCCCGCTGGGTGACGACCCACCGCGCCGTGCCCCGCGACCGGATCCTCATCGGAGGCGTCAAGTACAGCGAGGACGTCAAGCCCGTGTGCGCCGACAGCCGGCTGAACGGCACCCGGCTGGCCCTGCACAACTACGGCTTCTGGCACACCGACTGGACCAGCTACGACCAGTGGAAGCAGGACTTCAAGCAGCGCATCGGCGACTGCGCCTCGCGCACCATCCTGGACGAGTTCGGCGCCACCATGACCTCCGGCCTGAACTACAACGGGCCGATCAACGGCTCCAGCGAGATCGCCTACATCCAGGCGGCGACCGACACCGTCCGTGAGCTGGGCCTCGGCTCGGTCTACTGGCCCGGCCTGCGCAACGGAGACACCTACTCCCTCACCACCCTCCAGGGCACAGGCACCGACCTCACCCTGAAGCTGAACAACCAGAGCGGCCTGGACCGTCTGCACTGGGCCTGGCGGAAGTAACCGGCATGCCCCAGGAGCGCCCTCGTGACGGAACCACGAGGGCGCTTTGGCGTGCGGGAAGCGAACGGTGGCCCGGACCGTGAGCCGGGCACCGGGGCACCGGGGCTCCGGACGCTGACGGCGCCCGGGTGCGGGTACCTTGCGCTGTCAGCCGCCGGTGGCGTGTCGTCGCCTCGTCACCTCACCGGTGCCACGCGATGTCTTCCGACGCGGTCCGCGGACTCGGCACGGCATCGGTCCGTTCGGCCGATCCGGAGAGTACGGAGCCGAGCCAGCCGAGGAGGAATCCGACCGGGATCGAGACGAGCGCCGGGTTGCGCAGCGGGAACACCGAGAAGTCCAGGTCGGGCAGCAGGGCGGTCGGGCTCCCGGAGACCTGGGGCGACAGGCACATCAGCGCCACGGAGGTCACCAGACCGCCGTAGATGCTCCATGTCGCGCCCCGGGTGGTGAAGCCCTTCCAGAACATGCTGTACAGCAGGGCGGGAACGATCGCCGAGCCGGCCAGGGCGAACGCCAGTCCGATGAGGAAGGAGACATTGAGGCTGCGCGCGAACACGGCCAGCATCGTGGCGGTCGTGCCGACCACCACGGCCGCCACGCGCGCGACGAACAGCTCGCGCTCCCCGGACGCCGTGCCACGGGTGATGAAGGCACCGTAGATGTCGTGGGCCAGCGAGGTCGCGGCGGCGAGCGTGACACCCGCCACGACGGCCAGGACGGTGGCGAACGCCAGACAGGCGACAAGGGTGAGCAGGAGCGAACCACCGATCTTCGCCGCGAGAAGGAGCACGGCCGTGTTGCCGGAGGGGTTGTTCGCGGCGATCGCGTCCGTGCCGACGAGTGCCGCCGCCCCGAAGCCGAGCACCATGGCGGCCAGATAGAACACGCACGTCAGCTGGGCCGCGTACTGGACCGATCGGCGTGCGGCGCTCGGGGTGGACACCGTACTGATCCGCATCAGCAGATGCGGCAGACCGGCGGCACCGATCAGCAGGGCCAGCTGCTCGCTCAAGGAGTCCAGCTTCACCGATCCGCCCTCGCCGAAGCGGAGCCCCGGGCTCAGGAAGTCGTCGCCGTGGCCGCTTCCGTTGGCGGCGGCGCTCAGCAGGGCGCCGGGGTTGAACTCGAACCTGGCCAGTACGAGCAGCGCCAGGGCGAGGCCGCCGCCCACCAACAGGACCGCTTTGATCGTCTGGACCAGTGTGGCCGCTCGCATCCCTCCCAGGACGATGTAGAGGATCATGAGCGCGCCGAGACCCACGGAGACGGCCTGTTCCATGCCCTCCCCGGCCGAGCCCAGGATTCCCACCGTGAGCGCACTCGCCCCGACGAGCTGGGCGATCAGGTAGAGCAGGCAGACGAGGAGCGTCGCGACGCCCGCTGCCAGATGCACCGGACGGGACCGCAGACGACGCGCGAGGCGGTCGCCGATGGTGAACTCGGTCGTGCTGTGGTAGCGGTCCACCACCAGGAGGAGGATGACGATCCACGAAACGGCGGGTCCCAGAACGGAGAGCGTGCCGTCGTACCCGGTGAGCGCGATCAGACCGGGACTGCCCAGGAGGGCTGCCGCAGACATGACATCCCCGAAGAGGGCGACGCCGTTGTGGGCGGGCTTGAGGGTGCCGTCGCTGACGTAGAACTCGGTCACCGTCCCCCGCTGGGGGCCGGCCCACATCACGAGGAACAGGGCGCAGACGAGGAAGACGAAGAAGACCGGCAGATCGGCTGTGATGTAGTCCCTCGTCATGGCCGGTGCCCCAGTCCCTCGCCGGGCGTTCCCGGGCTCTCGACGAGCGGGGCGACCGAGGTTCTGCGGTACCGGGCGTACCACTGGACCCATGCCGCGACGGCGACGAGCTGGACCACGCCGAGCAGGAGACCCACATTCAACGGGCCGGCCACCGACAGGGCCATGACGCCCTTCGCCGCCTCCGCCAGACAGCTGATCACCAGGTACAGGGCGATGAGGGGGGCGGCGACGAGGAACGCGTGGCGGTGCGCACCCCGTGCCGTGTGCTGGACGTCCACCGACTGGAGGGCCTCGGACAGCGTGACGCCCGAGACCCAGGGCAGGGAGCGGTCGTGGGGATGGCGGTGAGCCAGGTCGGCGGCGATGCGCAGGGCCCATGCCCGCCGTTCATGGATGGTGGCCGCGGTCTTCGTGGTCCCCGCCGTGCTCAGCGACTGTGTGTACCAGGTGCCGAGGTCGGCCGGGCTCCCGTACGACAGGTGGCATTCCTTGATCGCCCGGCCCAAGTCGCTCTCGGAGTACAGGAGTCCGTGGTCGAGGGGGCTCAGGTACAGGAGCACGGCCGCGAGCGGGTCCTGCAAGGGGTCCTGGGGCCGAGGAGGGTGTTGCGGTTGCGGGGGTTGCTGGGGACGTCTCTTCTGGGGATACATGAACGGCTCTTCGTGTGGTCGGTTGCGTGGATGCCGGGCCGGGGGCCCTGGGTGCGGCGGGCCCTCCAGCTCGTCCCTCGCGAAGCAGCGCGGCAGATACCGCCGAACTCCGCGTAAGGGTGCCGTGACGCATGGTTGCGTCGCGCCGCACATCACACAGCATGTGACCCGTGGCTCATAGCGCGTGTGCCACTCTGCGGCACACGGACTTGCCGCGTGGAAAAAGAGCAGGTCAAAGAGGCGCGCTTCGACGCACAGTCGGTGCGGGCCACCGCGACGGTGCGGGCCATCGCGACGGTGCCGGCCGCCGAGTCGGTGCCGGCCGTGGCACCGGTCGGTACGGCACAACGGCGCCGAACCCGGGGTCGGGTTCGGCGCCGTGTGCTTCGGCGGCCGGTTTTATGACGGGAACACAGACACGCCGAGTCCGGGGGAGCGGGGGCGTCAACGGCCGGGAGGCCGTGCCCCGCGGCGGGCCGGGGTCACTTCTTGTAACCCGTCACCTGGGCGATCCACTTGATGAAGTCGGCGGCGTCCTCGTTGGCGCCGTGGCCGGCGTCCCAGTACATGGCGGCGTCGACGTCGTCGCCGAGGTTCTCCAGCTTGGCGGCGAGGTTGCCGACGACGGTGAGGGAGGTGTCGCTGTCCTTCGTGCCGACGCGGATCCACCAGTGCTTGGCGCGCTTGGGGTTGGCCTTCGCGAGGAACGGCATCGGGTTCATCAGCGTCAGCGTCTCGGGCAGGTCGCTGTCGAGGCGGGCGCTGGAGCTGCCCTCGTGGCGGAGGCTGTAGAGCGTGAAGTGGCGGGCCTTGGTGGTGCCCTTGCCGAAGAGGTTGTTCTCGCCGGTGGACAGGTCGAAGGCGTCGAAGGCGGGGGTGTCCTTCTTGCGGGCGCCGACGTGGGTGAGGAAGTCCTCCCAGGAGAAGGTCGCCTTGTTGTTCTTCCAGGTGATGAAGGTGTTGCTCGCCAGATAGGTCGTCCGGTCGGAGTCGGACAGGGCGGCCAGGTACTTGGTGGCGGACGGCTCCAGGAACGTCTTGACCAGGTACTCGTCGAGGTTGCGCACGGTCAGCGTGCCGAGCCCCTTGGCCTTCAGCTTCAGGGAGGCCTGGTAGTCGGCGAACGCCGTCTTCAGCTCCTTCGACACCGTCTGGTCGACGAGCGAACCCGAACCGAGCTTGTTGGCGCCCCAGTTCCACTCGTACGCCATGTCGGCGTGCTCCAGATCGGTGATCGGGCACCAGTCACCGCTGGCGAAGATCGCGTCGCTGGCGTCGGCCGCGCCGATCTCCTTCAGATACGAGTCGTACAGCGGGCTGTCGCCGGACGCGCCCAGCAGGGCGGACAGGGCGCCGCCGGCGCTGGTGCCGGAGGAGACGATCCGGTCGGTGTTGCCGGGGACGCGGCCCTTGTTGAACCGCAGGTACCGTACGGTCGCCTTGAGGTCCACGATGGCGGCCGGGGCGACGCCGTAGTAGTTCCCGTCCGAGTCGACGAGGGTACGACCCCGCGCGCCGGGCTCGACGACGACGTACCCGGCGGCGAGCGCCAGCTTGGCGTTGCTGACCATCTCGCCCTGCTGGTTCACCTGGCCGTTGCCGCCGGACTCGACCTCACCGGAGCCGGAGCCGGAGCCGGAGCCGGAGCCGGACCCGGAGCCGGTCGAGGCGGATGCGCTGGGGGCGGCGCCACCTCCCCCGGCATCCCGGTCATCGCGGCGCCGCCGATCCCGGTCGCGTCGGCGACGGAGGAGGGCATGTAACCGCCGACCGAGTTCGCGAACAGAATCGGTGCGTTCGTGGCGTCGACCGTCTTGCCGTCGATCTCCACCGGCACGCTGATGTTCAGCGACTGGTACGTCTCGTCGACCGGCTTGGTGACGTAGGTGATCGCCTTGTAGAAGTGGTACTTCACCTCCACGTCACCGTCGTCGGTCGTGATCGTCGTCGTCAGCTCGGTGTAATCGTCCTTGTCAAAGGCCAGGGCGCCGGAGGCCGTGGACCCCGAGGCCTTCGCGGCGCTCTCGCCCGACGCCTGCGCGTTCAGCGCGAATCCGCCGATCGCCGCGACCCCGGCCGTGGCCCCGAGTCCGACCATGACGTTCCTGCGCTTCACTGCCCGGTGCTTCACGGCTCTCTCCCTGAGGACGCTGTCGTTCGCTCGATGCTGCTCTTGGCTTGCTCTCGCTTCTCTGCTGCGAACGTAATTCTGCGTCCGCAAAATCGTCAACAATTCTGGCGTATTCATCGTCGACACACAGTGGGGCACAGGGAACGCACAAGGAACGGCCCCCGGAGGAAGTCCTCCGAGGGCCGCTCTCACCTGCGCCGCGTCACTGATTGTGCGTTCGCTGTGCTACTCCGTAGCTGTCGGCCGACGCGACGCCGTCATCGCCTCGTCCACGTCCGTCAGCGGGCGGAGCCGGTATGTGTACGAGTAGTCGCGGCTCGCGAAGAGCTTGAACTCGTCGTGGGTGTGGGCGCCCCAGCTGTTGTCGCCGCCGATGCCCATCTGGCGGTGGTTGACGCGGAGGACGACCTCGTCGCGCGGGGTGAGCTGGTAGTCGTGGCGGACCCCCCTCGACAGGTCCTCGGGGGTGAAGTGCGAGGCGTTGAACTCCAGGAGGGTGCCGGGCTCGGCGGAGACCAGCAGCCCCTCGCCGTCGCGTCCGGTGAGCGCGACCCAGCGCACGTCCGTCTTGTTGCCGTTCTCCTGGGGGCGGATGTACGGGGTCCACTGCTCGGCGACGGTCCCGGAGTACAGGCCCACGTCCGTACCGTCCTTGCGGTCCCAGTGGTTCTCCTCGGGGCCGCGGCCGTAGTAGTGCAGACGGTCGAGGCGGCGAGGGAGGAAGAGGAGGGTGCCCACCTCCGGGATGTACGGCAGTGAGGCGGCGCCCGGGTGGAGGGTCTGGTCCACCTTGATCTCACCGTTGCCGAAGACGGTGTACGTCATCGTGTACGTGGACTCGGTGGTCGTCGGCAGAGTGCCCTTCACCGTGACGACGACGGCCCGGTCGGTCAGTGCCCGCGTCTCGACGCCCGTCACCTTCCGCCGCGCGCCCGCGTCCCGCCAGGTCTGGTTGCGGACGTGCTGCCCGTTGCCGTTGTCGTTGTCGGTCGGGGCCCGCCAGAAGTTGGGCACGGGCCCGGAGCCGAGGAGCCGGGTGCCGCCCGCGACGTACGACGTGAGGGTTCCGCTCTTCTTGTCGACGGTGACGGAGAAGTCGTCGCCGGTGATCGTCACCGTGCCCTCGCCGTCCTTGAACCTCAGCCTCGGCACCCTCGCCAGCGGTACCGGGGCCACCGCCGGGCTGCCCGCGTCGAGGGCGAGCTGCTGTCCGGCGACCTCGAAGCCGGCCTTCGCCCACGGAGTGCGTTCCTTGGTGGTGAAGGAGAGGTGCAGGAAGTACTCGGTGCCGGGGGCGGGGTCGGCCGGCAGCCTCACCGGGACCGTGATGTCCTTGCTGGACAGCGGCGGCACGTCGAGCTGGGCGCGGGTCAGCCTGCCGCGTCGTACGACCTCGCCGTCGGCGACGAGCGCCCAACTGCCGTCGAACTCACGGAGGTTGGTGAACAGGTACTCGTTGACGAGGGTGACCGCGCCGGGGGAGTCCCCCGACCGGGCCGTGACGTTGATCGCCTGGTAGACCCGCTTGACCTCGGCGGCCTTGCCGGTGTGGCCGCGGTCGGCGGTGACGATGCCGTCGGCGACGAAGGCCCCGTCGTTGGGGTGGTCGCCCCAGTCGCCGCCGTACGCGAAGAAGGTCTTGTCGTACGGCTTGCGGGGCTTTTTCTCCTCGAAGCCGACCGTGGCCGCGTCGAACCAGAAACGTACGTCGTCGTCCTTCGGGCCCCGGGCGTCGGAGGCCAGTTCGGCGGCGGTGAGAGCGCGGGCGTAGACCCGGGCGCGCCGGATGGTCCCGCTGAACTCGCGGGTCGGGTTGTCGGTGTCCGTGCCGAGGGCGAGGGGGGCGGTGTTGCCCGCGGGCCTGCGGGTCGTCGTGCGGGTGGCCTTCACCTCGCCGTCGACGTAGAGGGTGAGGGCGCCGGAGGCGGAGTCGAAGACACCGGCGATGTGGTGCTCGGTGCCCGTCCAGCCGTCCGCCGGCAGGGCCCAACTGGCGGAGACCCACTGCCCGCCGCCGTAGATGAAGAACTCCAGGCTGCTGCCCGACTGCTTCAGCGCGTACTGGGTGTCGCCCTTGGCGAGTATCGGCTGGTGGTAGCCCGTGTGGTGCGGGGTGACCCAGGCTTCCAGCGTGAGCGAGCCGGTCAGGTCGAGGGAGTCGTCGCGTGCGAAGACGGTCGCGTAGGTGACGCCCTTGTCGCGGTCGAACGTGCCGGCGGGATTCTGGAGTTCGCCACGCAGCGCGTTCGGCCCGGTCTCGGTGAACAGCTTCCGCGTCGGGGTCGGGGTGCTGATCGACTGGTCGACGAAGTCCCAGATCCAGCCGCCCTGCAGGACGTCGTAGCGGCGTATGAGGTCCCAGTACTTCGTGAGGTTGCCCGTCGAGTTGCCCATCGAGTGCGCGTACTCGATCATCACGTACGGCCGGGTGTCGGCGGTGTCCTTCGCCCGCTGCTCGACCCGCTGCGGGCTGTCGTACATCTCCGAGCGGATGTCGCTGATCGTCGGCCGGTCGTCGCCCTCGTACTGGACGACACGGGTCGTGTCGTACGACTTGATCCAGTTCCGCATGTTGACGAACGTGCTGCCGCCGCCGGCCTCGTTGCCGAGCGACCAGATGACGACGGAGGCGTGGTTCTTGTCGCGGTGGACCATGTTCTGCGCGCGGGCGACGCAGGCGGCGGACCAGTCGGGGTCGTTGCCGGGGTAGCGGTCGCGGATGCCGTGCGTCTCCAGGTTCGTCTCGTCGACGAGGTAGAGGCCGTACTCGTCCGCCAGCTCGTACCACAGCGGGTTGTTGGGGTAGTGGGAGGTGCGGACGGTGTTGATGTTCATCCGCTTGATGATCCCGATGTCCTTCACCAGGTCCGCGCGGGTGAGGGCCATGCCCCGGTCCGGGTGCATCTCGTGCCGGTTGGTGCCCCGCAGGGAGACCGGCTTCCCGTTGATCCGCATCAACCCGTCCTTGAGCGCGAATTCGCGCAGGCCGACACGGTGCGAGAGCGTCTCGACGACCTTGCCGCGCGGATCGCGGAGGCGGAGTACGGCGGTGTAGAGATACGGGTGCTCCGCCGACCAGAGGGAAGGGGAGGGGACGGCTCTGGCCGCCTGTACGGTCACGTCCTCGCCCGTCGCGCCGCCGACGGTGACGCTCTGCTGGAGCGGCCGGGACCAGACGGCGTGTCCGCGGGCGTCGTAGAGCTGGGTCTCCACGGAGTACGACCCCTCGTGCCCGCCCGCGTACGCCCGCACGCTCGCCGTGACGGACAGCTCGGCCGTCGTGTAGTCGTCGCCGAGCGGGGTGTCCAGCTTGAAGTCGCGCAGGTGTACGACCGGGGTGGAGTAGAGGTAGACCGAGCGGAAGATCCCGCTCAGCCGGATCATGTCCTGGTCCTCCAGCCAGTCGCCGTCCGAGTAGCGGTACACCTCGACGGCGAGGTGGTTGGTGCGGCCCGGCTTGAGGTGCGGGGTGATGTCGTACTCGGCGGGTGTGTACGAGTCCTCGGAATAGCCGACCAGTTCCCCGTTGACCCACACGTAGTGCGCGGACTTGACACCCTCGAAGTGCAGGAAGGTCCGGCGCCCGGCCCAGTCGCGCGGCACGGTGAACGTCCGCCGGTACTGGCCCACCGGGTTGTACCGGGTCGGCGCGGCCGGCGGCTGCGCGTCCTCCCCCTTGCCGTTCGGCCCCCACCACGGGTAGGTGATGTTGACGTAGATCGGGAAGTCGTAGCCGTGCAACTGCCAGTTGGAGGGCACCGGGATGGTGTCCCAGTCGCTGTCGTCGACGTCGGTGCCGTAGAAGTCGGGGTCGCGGTCGTCGGGGCGGTCCGCGTACGCGAACTTCCACTTCCCGTCGAGGCTCACACGGTACGGGGAGTCCGTGCGGTCTCCGTCGAGGGCCTGTCTGACGTCGGCGTACGGCATGAGGGTGGTGTGCGGGGGCTCGGCGCCGACCCGGAAGAGGGCCATGTTGCCGTTCCACTCGGGGGTGGCGGCGGCCTTTGACTCCATGCCGGGGACCGCGTGGGCGGAGCCGCCGGGGAGGGCGAGGGCGCCGAGGACGGCGGCGCCGCCCTCCAGGAGACGGCGGCGGCTTACGACGGGGCGCGGGTGGGGGTGGTGCATTGCCGGGGCCTTCCTCGGGACGACATTTGGTGGTGCACGTACAGAGGGAGCGTCGGATGCTGTCTGATGATGTTGAGAAATCCCGGCACACCCTAGGACTTCGAACAGAACTGAAGCAATGAATCTGTCGGACTTTGTGCGGTCGTGCGGGCGGCCGTGCGTGCCGTCGTGCGTGCGGTCGTGGGGGCGGGAGAGAGGGCGCGTGGCTGGTGAGGGCGGCCGTGCGGGTGGGGTCCCGGTGGTGTCGCGGGTGTGGGGCGGGGGCCCGTCGTTACGGTGCGCGCATGGTGGCGGGTGTGGTGCTGGCGTTGTGCGCCGCGGTGTGCATGGGTACGGCGACGGTGTTGCAGGCGGTGGGGGCGCGGCGGGCGGCGGCGGCGGAGGGGGAGCACAGCCGGGGGCGGGTCGTGGCGAAGGCCCTGCGCGGCTGGCCCTTCCTCGCCGGGGCGGGGCTGGACACGCTCGGGTTCGTGGCGCAGGTCGGGGCGTTGCGGCTGGTGCCGCTGTTCCTGGTGGAGGCGTTCGTCGCCGGTTCGCTGGCGGTCACGGCCGTGGTCGGCACGGCCGTACTGGGGTTGCGGCTGCGGCGTGCGGAGTGGGGCGCGGTCATCGTCGTATGCCTCGGGCTGGCGACGCTCGCGGTGTCCGCCGGGCACGACGGAACCGGCGACGGCGACACACCGCTGCGGGGGGCGATGCTGGGGGCGTCGCTGCTGGTGGTGGCGCTCGGCTGGATGCTGGGCGGCCGGCTGCGGCGCGGACGTGCCGTCGTCCTCGGCGCCGCGGCCGGCCTCAGCTTCGGCCTGACCGCGGTCGCCGTCCGTCTGCTGCCCGACACGACGGTGCCGACGGTCTTCGCCAACCCCGCCGCGTACGCCGTCGTCGTCTCCGGACTCGGCGGCTACCTCCTCCTCGTCCAGGCCCTGGAGTCCGGCTCGGTCACGGCGGCCACGGCGGCGATGGTGATCTGCGAGACCGTGTGGCCGGGGGTGTTCGGGGTGGCGTGGCTCGGCGACACGACCCGGCACGGGTACGGGGCGCCGGCGGTACTGGGGTTCGTGTGCTGTGTGGCGGGGGCGGTGGCGTTGGCGCGGTTCGGGGAGGCGGGGGGATCGGTGGGGGAGGAGGCGACGGCTGCCGATGGAGGGACGAAGGGGGGTGGGGGATGAAGGGGGATGGGGGATGAAGAGGGATGGGGCGACGCGAGGGCAATTGCCCTTGCCCGTAAGGGCACACCGCGATGGCCCTTGCCGTTTCCTGGCAACCTATTCGGATTCAAGTGACTCTCACTGGCCGAACGCCCCTTCCCCTTCGGCTCGACCGTGAGAATCAGAGGCCCTTGATGAACCGTTCGACTGTCCGTCGCGCCCTGCGTTTCGTCGGTGTCACCGGTGCCGCGCTGGCGGCCACCCTCGCGACCTCCCTCCCCGCCCACGCCATCAACCGGGTGGACTGCGGCAACTACGGTGAGTTCCTCTACTTCGAGACCGACGGCGTCAATCCCTGCTTCGCCAACGCCGGCACCATAGACGTCGCCATTTACGGCGTGGGATGGATGAACACCGGCAACAACGAGGTGAGCTTCAAGTTCCGCACGGTCCTGGGCGGCCCACAGTGGGACTCGGGCCGACTCCCCAAGTATTACGCCTTCGACCTCGGCCGCGCGTCGGGTTCCCCCACTGGCAAGGTCCACAAGATCGAGCAGATCACCATTTACTGATGACATCGCTTTTCCGGGACGCGGGGGCGGGGGCCATGCGGACCGTGGGGGTCCGCCGGGCCCGTCTTCCTGGCGAGCCGGAGGGGCCCGCGTCGCCCCGTCGAGTCAGCACCCAGTACTCGACGGGGCGACGGCTGCCAGCTCGGTATCAGCTCAGCGACTTCTCGATGGCCTCGAAGATGTCCGCGTCCGTCTCCTGCTGCCAGGACGGCAGGTCGGGCCAGTCGGCCACATAGCCCGGCTTCGGGTCGTCGAAGTGCTTGAACATCTGGGCGGTCCAGCAGATGGCGACGAAGCGGCTCTTCTGCTCACGGGACAGCCGCGCCGTGCACCCGCCGCTGATCCCGACGAACTGGCGGACCTGCTCGTACACGGCTCCGGCCGCCTCACGTTCCCACTGGGGTGTGTCGTCCCACGGGGTCACATAACCGGCCTTCGGCTCGCCGGGGAAGTGCCGACGCACCCCCGCGATCCAGGCTTCCCGGAACAGTCGCGCGCCTTCAGTCTGTGACATGCCAGCCCCTCTCGTCACGGCGTCTTCAGCGTGGCGATCTCCGCCCCCAGCCCCGCTATCCTGCGATTCCGGCTCAAGGGGCCCAACTCGTCACACAGGGTTCGGAGTCTATGGGCGACATACCCCGACGAGGACGAGCGGGCCAGGTCCAGCGCTTCACGGGCGTACACCATCACTTGGTCCGGGTCGCGGCGCCTGGCCCCGATCACGGCCAGGTCGACCAGCACCGCGGCCCTTCGGCGGTACGAGTGTCCGGAAGCGGGCACGGTCTGGTCCAACGCCCGTTCAAGGGTCTCTTCCGCCAGATCAAGACGGCCGAGCCGCACGTATCGCGCACCGCGCTCCTCGGCCAGCCGTGTGCCGTCGAACCGGAGCCACCCGCCATTCGTGCAGGGTGCCCGGTCGTTTACGGCCGGGGTGAATGCCCGCTCCCGCGCAGCGGGGCAGGGGAAGCCGAATCGCCGCCAGGGCGATTCGGTGTCTCGCCGGACTCAACAGCGTGTCGCACGACGGAGACCAGCCAGGAATTCAGGGAGCGGTCGTCGGCAGCGGCAGCGGCCACGGCCTGTTCGTGCAGATCGTCGGGGAGTCTCAGGTTCACATGCTTCATGGTCCCATTCTTGAGCTAGAATGGGACCATGGCAAGGTTTCGCATGTACCCCACAGGCGAGCAGGAGCAGCAGATGCTGCTGCACTGCGCGCACGCGAGGTACGTGTGGAACCTCGCCGTTGAACAGCATTCGCACTGGTGCAGGTGGCGCAAGTCAGCGCCCGGCTTCGCCGAGCAGTGCCGCCAGCTCACCGAAGCCCGCCGCGAGAACGAATGGCTCGGCGCTGGAAACGCCGACGTGCAGCAGCAGGCACTGAAGGACTTCGCCAAGGCCAAGAACGCCCGCTTCACCTCCGGATTCGGTGAGCCGACCTGGCGCAAGAAGTTCCGGCATGAGGGCTTCCGTGTCATCGGGACCGACCGGGTTCCGGAGTTCAACGAGGACGGCACGGCGAAGCTGAACGCGAAGACCGGCAAGCAGGTCGTGGGCCGTTCGGTCATCGTGCAGAAGCTCAACCGCCGGTGGGCTCAGGTCAGGGTTCCCGGCTGCGGCTGGGTGCGCTTCCGCCTCACCCGTAGTGTGCTTCCTCGGGCCAAGACGTTCCGGATCACCTTCCGCAACGGTCAGTGGCACATCGCGTTCGCGGTGATCCCCGAGCCGGTCGACGCGCCCGGCACGGGTGAGGTGATCGGCATCGACCGGGGCGTGACTATCACCGCCGCCCTATCGGACGGCCGGAAGCTGAACTGCCCGCAGCTCACCGTCAAGGAGCGGGCGCAGATCCGTAAGCACCAGCGCAGGGCGGCCCGCGCTCCCAAGGGCAGCGAGAAGAAGGCGGCCGAGTACGCGAAGGTCGCACGCCTGAAGGCCCGCGAAGCCGACCGGCGCAAGGACTGGTGCGAGAAGACGAGCACGATGCTCGCCCGCACCTATGACCTCGTCCGGTTCGAGAAGCTGAACATCAAGAATATGACGGCGTCGGTGAAGCCGAAGCCCGACCCCGAGCAGCCCGGACAGTTCCTGAAGAACGGACGGGCGGCCAAGGCCGGGTTGAACCGGGGCATCCTCGCTCAAGGGTGGGGACGGCTCCGGCAGCGCACCGAGCACAAAGCCCCCGGCAGGGTCGAAGACGTACCCGCCCCGTATACGAGTCTGCGGTGCAGTGCCTGCGGATGGATCGAGAAGAACTCGCGCAAGAGCCAAGCCGAGTTCGTCTGCGTATCCTGCGGCTTCACCTGCAACGCGGACACCAACGCAGCAACCAACGTCGCGGCAGGACAGGGCGGGATTCCCCGCCCCCGGCGATCAGCCGGTGCCGGAGGGACGACACCGCCCAATCAGCGGTCGAGCGTCCGTGAACCTCAACCCACCTGGGTTGGAATCCCCCTCTTTTAAGAGGGGGAGGATGTCAAACATCTCGCCAGACGCGTCACGCATCCGCCACTGGCTCGAAGGTGATACGCCGCGCGATCCGGTGCCGGAGATCCTGGCGGGCGTGTTCTCTGACCATTTCGGGTTTCGGGTCACAACGTACGATCTCGGGCTCGGCGACAGTGGGTCGGCCGATGTCGCACTCGTGTACAACTCCTCGTACACAACTACGGTGGAAGTCGTCGCAGACCTGGGGAGAGCTGACGTGGACCGACGAAAGTTCCTTGCAGGCGCACCGTTTGCGGCCGTCGCGGGGATCGGGCCCTCGCGCGACTGGCTGTTGAACACACTCGATCAGGAACCCCGACCCGGCCCGCGGGTACGCATTGAGGACGTGACCGCGGTGAAGAACATGTTCACGACCTTCCAGCGCATGGACATCTTCCAAGGCGGGGGTTCGGGGCGGCTGGTGCTGGCCGAGTACATGAACCAGCACGTGTACCCGCTGCTGCGCCGTGCCCACGGCGACGACGTACGGCACGCGCTCTGCGAGGCGGCGGCGGAACAGACGTACCTGCTCGGGTGGATGGCCTACGACAACGGCGAACACAGCTTCGCTCAGCGCTATTTGATCCAGTCCTTGCGCCTCGCGGAAGAATCCCGAAACCCGGCACTCGGCGCGCACGTACTCGCGGGGATGGCCGACCAAGCGTCACTGCTCGGCAATCCGGCCGAGGGCCGCCGACTGGCACAGGCCGGCCGTCAAGGGCTGTCGAAGGCCACCTCGCCCGCGTGCCTGGCCGACCTGTGGTGCCTTGAGGCGAGGGCGCTCGCGTTGCTCGGTGAGAAGTCGGCGGCAGCGCACGCCGTCGTCCAGTCGGAACGGGCGTACGAAAATGTCGACCTCGCCGACGAACCGGATTGGGCGGCGTTCATCGACCCCGCGTACCTGCACGGAGAGCACGCGAACACCTTCCGCGACCTGGGCGAACCCGAGGCGGCCGAGGAACACGCCCGCCGGTCCATCAGCCACGCGGCCATGCAGAAGCGGGCCCGGCGAGGCGCGATGTCGCAGGCCGCGCTTGCCGTGTCCCACCTGCAACGGCGTGACCTTGAGGCCGCGTACTCGGCGGGTCTCCGCACCCTCAAACTGACGGGGCAGGTGAAGTCGTCGCGGGCCGTCGAGGCGGTGCAGGACCTGCAGAAGCGCATGCAGCCGTTCGGGCGGCATCGCCTCGTCGCGGACTTCAGCGAACGGGCCCGCGAGTTGGTCGCCGCCGCGTAGAAACCGGAACGCACCGAGCGCTCCCTGACCCGGCTACGCGATCCCCTTCGCTGCCGGGGACGGACGACAGCAGGGACGGACGTGTGAACCCGGACTGAGAACAACAGCAGGACCGTACGACCGGCAGGACCAGGGGAGAGGGCGGACGGCCGATGAGCAGCCTCGACCTGTACTGGGCGCCGTCGGAAGGCGGAGGCGCCCGGTACGAACCCGGCATCAGCCCGACAACCCCGTCGCCTTGGCGTCCTGAGCCCCCCAACACGCTTTCCAAGTCTGTTGGTGGCCTCAAGGGCTTCGGACGGGGCCGTTCACCTGGGTTCATGCGCGGCTGGCCGACGATGCTGGCACGGCTCAGTGTCTCGTCTGAACGACCGTGAACAGGGCTGAATGAGACGGAAACGGAGACGGACAGGAGCCGCGAGCCGCCGGGCCCTCCTGGGCACAGAGGGTTTCTGTCCGGTTGTCAGCGGCTGTACCGCCTGGGATGGTCTGTGACCCCAAGGTCCGACTTGAAGAGATCGATCAGTCGGCGACGTTGCTGATCGACATCGTCAACCTCTGCATCCGTGACGCCGCTGCCTGCGGCAATACGGGAGTGCACAGCCAGGACTCTTTCTGTGAGGTCTCCGGCCGGTTTATGGATCTCGTTGCCGGAGAGGATTGTGATTTCTGCTGTCGCGGCACGAAGACTTGCGTCCTCAGACCGCTTTCTCTCGCCCGACCTCGCTTGGCTATAGCTTGCGCTGATCGACCTCAGGTACTCGGTGTAGATCCTGCGTTTCGCGTCGTTGAGGACGTCTTCACGTTGCCACTTGTGGCTGTGCAAGGCCTGTACCTGCTGGAGGGCACCGCCGATCAACACTCCCAGCAAGGTCCCGATGACGCCTACGATGACGGAGCCCATCCTCAGCCTCCTGATGCGCTGTGGGCCGGCCGCAGGGGTGTCCAGCCCTTCCTCAGGGTGTCCCCGCCAGGAGCCGACCATAGCCAGCCACGACGGTCAGAAGCCCATGATGACAGCGCAAAAGCTCTCAGCTTGGGAAGCTTGGGTGCTTTAGAGGTGGGGCTCGTCCTGGCCTGCGACTGAGCGGCTTCGGCGCCTGGTTGGCCGTCACCCGATTCCCCGGCGTTCCCCGTGGTTCCCCGCTGCATCTGGCACGCCTCTGGCACGGACCTCTTCGTCCCGAACTCTCGGCTGGTGGTTATTGAGGTCCGGTGAGCTGGTCAGCCTGCCGTTGAGGGTCGTTGGATGTCGGCTGCGGTCGCTGTGGTTGCGGTACTTCCCTGCTGTACAGCTGGGCGCTGAGAGGTTCCACCACCGTGATCAACAACTTGTGATCGCTCGTATTACTCGTTCAGGTGCGCACCTTGTGCGCGTTTCCGCCATTGCATCCAGGATTGGACTCGCGATGCGTTCCCTCATGAAGGTGAAAGACCATGCCGACGTATGTCACGTTGCTGAACTGGACCGATCAGGGGATCCGAAACTACAAGGACACCGCGAAGCGGGCCGAGGCCTTCGGTTCAGCGGTACAGAAGCTCGGGGCGAAGCTCCTGAACCTCTACTGGACCGTCGGTCCGTACGACCTCGTGGCCGTTGTTGAGGCGCCCGACGACGAAACCGCCACCGCCGCGCTCCTGCAGCTCGGCGGGGTGGGTAACGTCCGTACCACGACCCTGCGGGCCTTTGGCCGAGAGGAGATGGATCGCATCATCGCCAAGGCCGCCGGCTGAGGACGTGGGAGACGTATATGCCAAAGGCCCTGGCCTTGATAGGTCCAGGGCCTTCCGTGGTGCCCCCGGCAGGATTCGAACCTGCGACACCCGCTTTAGGAGTTCGGTCCAAGCCCGGCCCGGCGGCGTCAGCGCGTGGTGGGGGCGGACGCGCCAGCCCGTGCATGGGTGCCCGCGTCCGGCGCTGTTGATGTCACCCGTGGATGTCAGCTGGAGCCAGCGCTTCTTGCGCATCTTGCGCTTCTTCCGAGACGTGGCGATCACGTAGTCGGTGCGCGGCCAGGACCACTCGGATCAGCCTTTCTCCCGGCTGAATTCGTTCGTGCACCCCCCGGCAGTCACGTCCCGAGTGAAACAGGCGATGAAGGAATCCGGGGAGCCGTAGAAGGCCAATTTCATCTCCTCGCAGTCCACGCCGTCGAAGGTGACCGTGCCATACGTTCCGGAGGGAGACCAGGTTCCATGTTGCCGTTCGGCGAACCCGGAGCACCCCCAGCCGACGACGTCCGCCTTGTCCAAGCCCTTGGCCGTGAACGTGCCGTCGTCCTTGAACTCAACTGTCGCCCCGGTCCAGTCCGACCACACGCCCGTCAGTTGATCAACGGTGTTGACCTCGACTGGGTAGTCGGAACAGGAGGCCAACAAAAATGTCACCGCACATCCCAACGCAGCGCCCATGAATGCACGTCGTATCCGCTGATGCTGGTTGGCAGCCATACGGCCCTGCCCCTTGTGTCTCGCACATGCTCGGTAGCGACGCCTCAAGGAAGCGGCGAACATCATCTTGAACGTGTTCAAGTCCTGGTGTCAATGGGGCTGGGGCGCGCTTCGCGATTACGGTCCGTGCGCCTGGCAGCGAAGGTCGGCATGGAGAGACTTTGGGCGGGAGCTGCCATGGTCCGAGTGTCCGGTCCCGGGAGATGGTTGACAGTTCGTCTCAGCTGATGGTTGACAGTGGCCGTGATCGGCTTTTCTGTGCGCGTCGTTGCGGCGTGTGGCAGGAGGCCGGGATTGGCGCTGGTGGAAGTAAGGGACGTCCGGCTGGGGCTGGGCGGTCGCTCCCTTCTCCGGTCGTGGCGTGCACCGGCCTCGACGTCCCTCAGGTAGCCCCTTCATGTTCCGCGTCCCCCATCGGTGTGAGTACCTGGACATTCGTCTGCTGGTAGATGACCGAGCTGCGGAAGGTCACCACCTCACGGCGGGCGCTGACGCGGTCCATGAGGAAGGCGTGGAGGCGTTCGATGTCGGAGACGGCCACGTGGATGATGAAGTCGTCGTCGCCGGAGACCACGAACACGGAGATCACCTCGGGCAGCCCGGCGAGATACGCCTCGAAGCCTGAGATCACGTCCCGGCTCAGCGGGCGGAGGCGGGCGAAGACCAGGGCCTGGAGGGCGCGGCCGAGCAGTCGGGGTTGTACAACCGCGTGGTAGCCGGTGATCACGCCGCGTGCCCGTAGCGCTCGTACCCGTTCCAGGCAGGTGGAGGGCGCGATCCCGACCAGCCGTGCCAACTCCCGGTTGGTCAGCCGTGCGTCGCGTTGCAGATGACCGAGGATCGCCGAATCAATGCCGTCCATGACCGCCATTTTGGGGCACTCACCGAATTGGGTTCGGTCCGATCTCCAACTCGCCGGATTTCGCACTAGGTTCGCCTCGCCCACCGCCACAAGGGGCGCTGCCGCGCAAGCCCGCGTCCGCCGGATCCGAAGGGAGCATCGCCGTATGACCACTGTCGCCGAGCACTACGACCGGTTTCTCGCGGAGCACTACACCTGGATGCTCGGGGGTGATCCGGCCGCGCTGGTCGCGGGGCAGCGGGCGGGGCTCGCGGAGTGGGGTGTGGTGCCGGGGGAGGGGTGGCAAGGCGGGGCGGGCGGGAGCCTGGCCGTGGATCTGGGGTGCGGGCCGGGGTACGGCAGCCTGGCCCTGGCCGAGTTGGGCTTCGACTCCGTGCTCGCCGTCGATCTGAGCCGGCCGCTGTTGGACGAGCTGGCCGCGTACGCCGTCGACATACCGGCCGTACGACCGGTGCGGGCCGACGTCCGCACCGCCTTGCGTGAGCTGGTCCGACCCGGCTCGGCCGCGGCGGTCGTATGCCTCGGCGACACGCTCACCCACCTGTCGACCAGGGGAGACGTGGCCGCCCTGTTCGGCGCCGTGGCCACCGCGCTCTCGCTCGACGGCACGGCCCTCTTCGCCTACCGCGATCTGACGGTCCCCCTCACCGGCACCGACCGCTTCCTCCCGGTCCGGGCCACCGAGGACCGCATCATGACCTGCTTCCTGGAGTACCCGGACGACTACGACGACTACACGGTCGTCGTTCATGACCTGATCCACACCCGCGAGGGCGGCGGCGACCACGACAACTGGGTCATGACTGCCCACAGTTATCGCAAGCTGCGGCTCTCCCACACCTGGGTACTGGGGCAACTCCGCGCCGCCGGGCTGCATGTCGTACGGGAGGACGTGGGCCCCGGGGGCATGCGGACCGTGGCGGTCAGGAGGACAGCGTGACCGCTCTGCGCCTCGCGGGGCCCGCCGACGCCGTGGGCGTGGCGCGGCTGCATGCCGACAGCTGGCGCCGCCACTACCGGGGTGCGTACGCCGACGCCTTCCTGGACGGCGATGTGGTGGCGGACCGCGAGGCGGTGTGGGCGGCGCGGTTCGCCGAGCCGGACGCGGGTGTCACGATCCTCGCCGAGGACGTCGCCGGTGAGCTGCTCGGCTTCGTCCATGTCGTCCTCGACGAGGATGCCGCTTGGGGCAGTCTGGTCGACAACCTCCATGTCAGCCACCACCGTCGACGCACCGGAGTCGGCGGCCGGCTCCTGACCCGGGCCGCCGAGGAGGTCGCCGGGCGGGCGGTCGACGGCACGTCCCTGTACCTCTGGGTCCTCGAACAGAACACGGCCGCCCGGAAGTTCTACGAGTCGTACGGCGGTCGATGCGTCGAGAAGACGATGGTGTCCCCGCCCGGCGGCCATCCCGAACGCCTCAACGGCACTCCCGCCAAACTCCGCGTCGCCTGGCACACGGCGAGCTCCGTATCGCACGCCCCGAAGTGACGGCAACCTTCGGGGCCCCCGGCGGCAACCAGTGGGTGCAGTAACCGAAACGAGCGTAAGAAAAACAGCACAGCACGTGAAATCCCGCCCCCCACCCCCCCACAGGGAGTTCACCATGCGCACCCGCATCAGGGGTCACCTCGTACGGCCCCTCGCTCGTCCCCTCGCGCGACCCTTCGCACGCCCCCTCGTACGACTACTGGCCGTCTTCTCGGCGGTCGCCGCACTGCTCCTCGCCCCCGGTCTGACGACCCCGTCCTCGGCGCAGCCGGCGATCGACGCGGCCAGGACTGAGGCGGCCGTGGAACAGGCGGTCGAGAAGGCCGCCGAAGGAATGACTCCGGTGGCCACGGACCCGGCGGCGTCGAAGGCGACCGCGGCCGACGTCTGGAACCCGCCCTCCAACCTCGTCCAACCGCTCAACGAGGTCTGGAACCATGTCTCGTCCACGTACCCCGACCTGTACGGCTTCCGGAACTACGGCTGGGACCAGATCATGGCCAACCGCGGAAGCGTCAACTACTGCGTCCGCTGGGAGTCGGACACCCCGGTCAGCGCCGCGCTCCGCGACCAGATCCACGCCGCGCTGAAGAAGCAGTTCGGCAAGTGGATGGCGGCCATGCTCGACAACGGCCAGGGCCACAACGCCTGGCCGTACACCAACGTCCCCGTCAACATCGTCGGCTGGGCGGTGAAGAACCGCTCCACCCTCCAGTGGACCGACAACTCCGTCGACATCTACACGGGCATCCTCGACGGCGCCGGCGCCCCGCAGTGCTCCCCGGACTGCGGCCGCTTCTTCCACCAGGACGGCAACTACTCCCGCTGTCCCGGTGGCGCCGCCCGCCACTACGACCAGTCCCTCTGGCTCACCGAGGGCTTCCAGGGCGGCGCCGGCGGCGACTGGGGCCAGCGCATGGGCCGCGCGTACTTCACCGGTGCCCTCGGCCAGGAGAACATCCACATCTACCTCCACGAGGTCGGCCACACCTTCGGTCTCGACGACTTCTACGACTGGACCCCGACCGGCCAGTGCTGCTTCCTCATGAAGGCCGGCAGCGCCGCCCAGATCACCGAGTTCGACAAGTGGATGTTCCGGGACTTCTGGCGCCACTTGAAGTACCGCTACGGGCTCTGACCTCCGGTCACTGATCACCGTCCACCGTCCACCGTCCACCGTCCGACAGGGCCGCGGTCGAGCACGCTCGACGAGGCCGACCGCGGCCCCCTGAGTTCGGGGATATCCCGTTGTGGGGCCGGGCGCGTGATCGTAGGGTCCGGCCCATGTCCCTACGTGTCCGTATGCGTCAGGCCCTGCCGGAAGCGATGCGCGCCCGCGACCAGGCCGCGGTGAGCGCCCTGCGCGCGACGCTCGCCGCGCTCGACAACGCCGAGGCGGTGCCCGTCGGCGAAGCCGAGCTGCGTGGCGTGGCCCTCGAACAGTCGCCGGCCGGCGCCGGTGCCACCGAGGCGGCGCGGCGGGAGCTGAGCGAGCGCGGCGTGGTGGACATCGTGCGGGCGGAGGCCGCCGAACGCCTCGACGTGGCCGCCAAGTTGACGGCACCCGCACACGCCGACCGCGTCGCGCGGCTCCGCGCGGAGGCCGCGGTGCTGCTCGGGTTCCTCGACGGTGACGGCGCCTACGGTGACGGCACCTCGTAGGACGCCTCGGCGGAGACCTGAGACCTGAGACCTGAGACATGTCACATGCCACTTGGCGCATGACACCTGACACATGGCGCATGACATCTGTCATGGCCGCGCCGTGAACATGATCGTCCAAGGGAACGATGTAAGGCGCAGCGATTCCTCGTGACAATCGCCTGACCGGACACGAGGAAGGGACGAACAAGTCGTGCGTATCAAGAGCCTTGTCGGGGTAGCACTCGGCACCTCACTTCTGCTGGTCGCCGCCGCGCCCACGGCGTCCGCCGCGCCCAGGGCCAAGGCTCCGGCCCCCACCTCCTTAGACCGGGCCGGCCTGCGCACCACCCTGGACGCCGTGCACTCGGCGGGCATGTACGGCACGTACTCCGCCGTGCGCGACGGCCGCGACCGCTGGGCCGGTGCCTCGGGGCTCGCCGACGTCGACACCGGTCGCGAGGTCACGCCGAACATGCGTCAACGGGTGGGCAGCATCAGCAAGACGTTCACGTCGGTGGCGATCCTCCAGCAGGTGGAGCGCGGTCGCATCAGCCTCGACGCCCCGGTCACCGACTACCTCCCGGACCTCTTCGACGGGACCGCGCCCGGAGCCGACCGGGCCCGCGGTGACGCCATCACCGTACGGATGCTGCTCAACCACACCAGCCACATCGGCGACTACATCCTCGGCGCCTTCCCCTCCCTGGCCCAGAACTCCACCTCCAGCCTCGACGAGCACCGCTTCCGCTCGATCGGCCCCGAGGAACTCGTACGCCTCGGCCTCGCGGCCCCCGCCACCGGCCGCCCCGGCGCACAACCCGGCTCGTACTCGAACACCAACTACGTGATCGCCGGCCTCCTCCTCGAAAAGGTCACCGGTCAGAAGGCGTCGACGTACATCACCCGCAACGTCATCGACCGCGCCGGCCTGCGTCACACCACGTACGCGAGGACCCCGTACATCAAGGGCCCGCACCCCAGGATGTACGAGTCCTTCTACGGCCTGATCGACCCGCCCCGCGACTACAGCGTCTACGACATGTCCTGGGCCTACACCGCAGGCGCGATCGTCTCCACGACGGACGACCTGAACCGCTTCTACCGCGGACTGCTGGCCGGTGAGCTGATCGGCGAGGCGTCCCTGACCGAGATGCAGCGCACGGTTCCGGTCGCGGTCGCCGCGGGCGGAGGCGCGACGATCGACTACGGCCTCGGCATCTACACCCTCGAACTCCCCGACTGCGGACGTTTCTGGGGCCACGACGGAGCCGTCTTCGGCGCCGGCACGATCAGCCTCACCCGCGCCGACGGCGACCGCCAGATCTCCATCGGCTGGAACCTCATGAAGTACCAGCGCCTGAACGAGGACGGCACGGCCCTGGAGCCGAGCCCGATCGACGATGCCCTGAACACGCACATCGTCGAGGCGCTGTGTCCGACACCGGAGGCGTCGCCGGAGACGCCGAAGTCACCGGAGTCGCTACGGACCGCCGAGGCGACGGCAGACACGGCCGCAGCGGCGGAGGCCCGGCGGGTCCTCCCCGACGGCCTGCTCGGAGTGGACCTGTCCACCGGGAGCCGTGCGATTACCCCGAACTGACGAACCCTCGGTGGGTAGAACGCTCCTGTAACCGCTGGAGCCGACCGCCGACGCATCACAGGGAGCGTGCCGTCTTGTCCACCTTCGTTGTCTTCGACCTCGAATTCACGACCTGGCCGGGGGCGTACGAGCAGAACTGGTCCGCCCCCGGCCAGCTCCGCGAGATCGTGCAGATCGGGGCGTTGCGCCTGGCCGAGGACTGCTCGGTGATCGAGGGGTACGAGACGCTGGTCCACCCGGTGGTCAATCCGCGCCTCAGCCCCTTCTTCACGACCCTCACCGGTATCGACCAGCAGACCCTGGACCGCGACGGCGTCCCCCCGGCCCAGGCCCTGGGCGACTTCCTGGGCTTCTGCCAGGAAGACCCCGTCCTCTCCTACGGCAACGACATGCTCGTCCTGGGCGAGAACATCGGCTGGGCGCGGTCCCGAGGCGAGGAAGTCAAGAACAACCCGTTGGCCCCCACCTTCCTGAACATCCGCCCCTGGCTGAACACCGTTGCTCCGACCACGGTCTCCATCAACTCGGGCCGCCTGTGGCAGGCCTTGGACCTGCCCCGGCCCACAGGCGGATCCGGCGGCGAACACTCGGCCCTCTTCGACTGCCACTCGATCGCGGCGGTGTTGAGGCATCTGGCCGGGGCGGGGGTCACGTTGCCGAAGGGACTGCTTTGACGTCCTCTCCTGCCCGAGAGCAGGAGATTCCGGTCCGTACCGCTACGCGGTACCCCCTTGGGTTCCTGTTTCACTGGCCACTGCCGACCGGTGAGGGTCGGTCTTACACGGCCTCCGCAGGCCTGACTTCCCGCCCGTCCGGCGGTAGGTCCGACAACTCCGTTGTCGGACAAGGCGATTCTATCCGTGCCGCTGCGGCCCTTCAGGCCGCTGTGGGCAGGATGCCCTACGCCTCCCCCCTGAAGGGTGGAGCACTGGGCAAGTGTTCGGTAGCCCGGACGGGCCGGCAGCGGCGCAGAGGCCCCGGACACGTCCGGGGCCTCTCCTTTATGCCGGACATGTCAGATGCCGTTCATGTCAGATGGCGGCGAACTGGCCGGGCTGGTAGTCGCCCGCCGGCTGCTGGAGGATGACGTTGAGGCGGTTGAAGGCGTTGATGACGGCGATCAGGGAGACCAGGGCGACGAGTTGGTCCTCGTCGTAGTGCTTGGCGGCGTTCTCCCAGGCCTCGTCCGTGACGCCGGTGGAGGCGTCGGCGATGCGGGTGCCCTGCTCGGTCAGCTCCAGGGCGGCGCGCTCGGCCTCGGTGAAGACCGTGGCCTCACGCCATGCCGCGACCATGTGGAGCCGCGTCGGGCTCTCACCGGCTGCGGCGGCCTCCTTGGTGTGCATGTCGAGGCAGAAACCGCAGCCGTTGATCTGGCTCGCGCGGATCTTCACCAACTCCTGCGTCGCGAGGGGCAGCGCCGAGTCCGTGATGACCTTGCCGGCAGAGCTGAAGTGCTTGATGAGCTTGCCGGCGGTCGCGTTGGCGAAGAGGTTCAGACGGGCTTCCGTGGTCATGGTGTGTTCCTCTGCCGTTGTGGTCGATGGCTACACACCTACGACGGAACGGCTCGGAGCGATGTGACAGCGCCGCATGTGACCTGCGTCTCGTTCAGCCGTCGTCACCGCTCTGCCCGGAACTGCCGGACCTGCCGGAACTGCGGCTGGCGATGCGGGTCAGTTCGCCGACGGTCAGGGTGACGGTGGAGACGGCGCGTACCCAGCGGGGGGCGTTGCCCCGGGCGGCCAGGAAGACGCAGACGCAGCCGCCGATGACCAGGACGAGGATGCCGACGAGGACGAGTATGGGTGTGATCACGCTCGTCATCTTCCCCTCTGCGGGGGGTGACGCGGGAGCCGAACGGGCCCGGCGGTCGGACGTGGGGGAGTCCGGCCGCCGGGCCCGGGGTGGGCCGGGGGTGAGCCGGGGCGGGCCGGGGTGCGCTGTCCCCGGCGGTGGGTCAGGCCCGATGCGTACGGCCTGGTGGGTCAGGCCCGGTGGGTCCGGCCCTGGCTCCGGCCGCGGAGGAGGCTGACGCCCGCGCCGAGGGAGACGACGCCCATGCCGACGCCGGTCGCCATGCCCTGGCTGCCGTCGACGACGAACGGGGCGACCGCGGCGACGGCGAGGTTGAACAGGAACAGGAACCACAGGACCGGCTTCGAACCGAGCAGCGCCTTCATGGGGTTTCCTTTCGGGGAGGATCGGGGAGCCATGGACCTCCCCGGCGGGGGAGCCGCTGACTGATGCGGTCCTGCGTGCCTCGTGTGGCCGCTTGACCTGCGAGGTCGGCGTGACCTCGTGACATCGACGATCCCGTTCGGCGGGCGCCGCCACGAGGGAGTGCTCTCCCGGAACGGGGGTGTAGCCAGGTACACCCCGCCGCTCTCGGCGCGGCCTGCTACTACCCCGGAAGGGCGTACTCCCCAGACGCCCACTCCCCGTTCAGCGGGGCGCGAGCGTCGCGAAGGCCTCGTCCAGGAGGGCTACGAGGTCGAGGTGGCCGTCCGAGGCGCTCCAGTGGTCGACGGCGATGCTGAGGCAGTCGATGGCGGCGGCGGCCAGGACGGACTCGGCGAGCGTCGGCTCCCCCGACGTGCCGTGGCGTTCGGCGAGGGCCCTGGCCAGGGTGGGCCGCCAGCGGCTCTGCTTCTCCAGCTGGCGTGCGCACAGCGCCGGGGTCTCCTGGACCAGGCGGGTGGTGGCGAGGGAACCGGCCGGGTCCTGGTGGTAGCGCTCGATGACCGTGTCGAGCGCGCGCCGCAGCGCGGTCCAGTCGTCCTCGTCGGCGGGGCGGGTGAGCAGGGCGTCGGCGACCAGGTTGCCGTGGGCGTCGAAGGCGCCGATGACGGCGTCCTCCTTGGTGCCGAAGTAGCGCAGGAAGGTGCTCCGGGACACCCCGGCGGCTGCCGCCAGGTCGTCCAGGGTGACCTTGTCGAAGCCCTCACGGCGGAACAACTCGAAGGCCACCTGAGCCAGTTGGGCCCGTACGGCGGCCCGTGCGATGTCCCTGGTGTTCGTCCGAGCCGCGCTCGTCGCGCTCGTCCGTGCTGCTCCGCTCACGCCGTGATGCTACCTCCCTGCGGCTTGCAGGCGTGGATCTCAGTGGCTAGCGTGACACTTGGTTTCACATACGGCACTCCCTCTCATGGAGACCCCCATACCATGGCCAAGCCACAGACCCTCGGACTCATCGGCAGCGGCATGATCGGCGGCGCTGTGGCGCGGCTCGCCGTCGCCGCCGGGCTGGACGTCGTACTGAGCAACTCGCGCGGCCCGGAGACCCTCGCCGAGCTGGTCGAGGAACTCGGCGACCGCGCCCGCGCCGCCACCCCCGCCGAGGCCGCCCGGACCGGTGACCTGGTCGTGGCGACGATCCCGCTGCACGCGTACGAGCGGTTGTCCGCCGCCGATCTGGCCGGCAAGACGGTGATCGACACCATGAACTACTACCCCGACCGCGACGGCCGCCTCGCCGAGCTGGACGCGGGCGACCTCACCTCCAGCGCCTTGGTGCAACGGCACCTGGCCGAGTCGTACGTGGTCAAGGCGTTCAACAACATCGACTTCCGGCGGCTGTTCACCAGCGCCCGGCCCGCAGGTGCCGCCGATCGCAGTGCCCTGCCGATCGCGGGCGACCACGCGGCGGCCAAGGCGGAGGTGACCCGGCTCCTCGACGTCCTCGGCTACGACGCCGTCGACCTCGGCACGCTCGCCGACAGCTGGCGCAGCGAGCCCGGTACGCCGGTGTACGTCCAGCCGTATCTGGCGGAACGGCCCGCCGGGCTCAGCCAGGAGGAGGCCGGACGCTGGTTCTTCGAGACGCCCGGGGTGCCGTTGCCCGTCGCCCGGGTGAAGGAGCTGATCGACGCGGCCGTCCGACTCCCGGCGGGCAGCGCGCGCATGGGCCTCGCCGACGACTGAGCCGAAGGCTCCCCACCCGCCGGCCGACCCGCCGCCACCCCCACCCCCTCTCTCACCCTCACCCGCGCAAGGAAACGAGCCCATGACCTCGACCTCGAACCCGGCCCTCACTCCCCTCCCCGTGCAGGCGTCCTCGACGGACATCCCCACCCCGGACGGAACCGTCGACGCCCATCTCGTCCGGCCCGCCGACGGCGTCCCGCGTCCCGCCGTGCTGATGTACATGGACGCCTTCGGGGTACGGCCGCATCTGAAGGGGATGGC
Organism: Streptomyces ipomoeae 91-03; assembly: GCF_000317595.1. Lineage (GTDB taxonomy): Bacteria > Actinomycetota > Actinomycetes > Streptomycetales > Streptomycetaceae > Streptomyces > Streptomyces ipomoeae. Next base: position 54,454 of record NZ_AEJC01000022.1, read on the forward strand.
GGAGCGGCTGGCGTCGGCCGGTTATGTCGTACTGCTGCCGAACGTGATGTACCGCAGCGGTCGTGCGCCGCTGGTGGAGCTGCCCGAGTTCATCAACCCGGCGGAGCGGCCGGAGATATTCGAGCGGATCCGTCCGATCATGCGGGAGCTGACGCCGGAGGCGGCGATGCGGGACGCCGGCGCCTATCTGGACTGGCTGGAGGCCTCGCCGCTGACGAACGGCGGCCCGGTGGGGATCACCGGTTACTGCATGGGCGCGGGGCTGGCGCTGCGGACGGCCGGGACGTATCCGGAGCGGGTGGCCGCCGCGGCCGGGTTCCACGGGGCGTACCTCGCGACCGAGGCGCCGGACAGCCCCCATCTGCTCGCCGACCGCATCACCGCCGAGCTGTACTTCGGCCACGCCGACAACGACGCCACCAACCCCGCCGAGCAGATCGACCGCCTCGACAAGGCCCTCACCGCGGCCGGCGTCCGCCACCGGGGCGAGGTGTACCCCGGCGCCCACCACGGTTTCACCCAGGCCGACACCGCGATGTACGACGTCGGGGCGACGGAACGCCATTGGACGGCTCTGCTGGAGCTGCTGGGCCGCAACCTGTGAGCGACCCCCGGTGG